>DDQB01000016.1 GCA_002342505.1 Acidaminococcaceae bacterium UBA2453 | reverse complement strand
AAGGGACTGCTCCCCGCGCTGGCAGAAAAGCTGAAATTCCTGCTGCAGAAGTACGGGGAACCGACATTGCTGAAAACTATCGCCAAAATTGCGGACAGCCGTTTCCTGTTAGGGAAAAAGGGAAACAGCACATGGAGCGCTTCCCTTGCGTGGCTGCTGGAACCGGATCATTTTGCCAACGTGCTTTCCGGAAAGTACCAGGACGATGCGCGCCGTTCCGGGCATAAGCGGAACCGGGACGACTGGTGGGAACCGGGGGATCCCTTCCCCTTTTACCTGCCAAACGAAGACATGGTAGTAAAAAAAGGACTGGCCGCCTTGCTGAAGCCCATTACGCCGGCGCAGAAACGGGCCGCCCAAATATTAGGCCTTCCGTCATAAGTTTATATAACCTTCACAGGAGGAAACGTAAATAAAAAAGAAACACTAAACGCCTGCTGCAAAGGATATGCAACAGGCGCAGTGAAGGATCGTATATTCAATTTTTAAATGCGGCTGCCTGCATCAGAATGTAGCCGAGCAAACAAAGTCAAACCGCGTATTATCAACCTTTTCGGTCGTAAACTCGTAACTCCGTTTCAGCGGGATTCCCAGCGTCAGGCTGGCATACAGGTTTTTGTAAGTTGCCGACAGGCCCACGCCGGTGGAATAGAGAGAATAACTGCTGGCGTTCAGGTCTTCACTCTTGACCCAGCCGTAATCAAAGAAGGTAAAAGCATGCAGCGTCTGCTTTTTATTGAGCGGCGTCTGATACGTAAGCCCTACCGTCACGCCCTTGTTTCCGCCTATGAAGCTTTCCTCATAGCCCCGCACGCTGCTGACCCCGCCCAGATAAAACATGTCTGCCGAGGAGCGGTCTTTGTTTCCTGCCAGCTGTCCGTCCAGTCGCGCGGAGAACATCTGTCCGTGTTTATACTTTTTCTGATACAGCATGTTCAGCTGGTAACTCATGTAATTGGAGTTTCGTTGAAAGTTACCGCCGAAAGACTCTCCATCAAATTTCGTAAAGGGGATACTGTGCTTGTGATAGAAGATACTGCTGTTCCCGTAGGTAGTGAAAGAAATATAGGGAATAAAAGTATTCCGCTTGTCGTTCGTCCAGCGGATCGGTCCCCAGTCCGTGACGGATTTCTGGTTCAAGTACTGCAGACCTACTTCATCCCTGTGATTACCGTCCACCCGGATAGGATGACGCAAGGTCAGTCCCAGCGCATGCGCACGACCTTTAATATTCTGATCTTTCAGCGGGCCTTTTACTATTTTGGTGGTGTTGCCGCTGTAATCCAAGTCCAGCCGCGTTCCCATTTTACTGATCGGCACGGAATAACCGGCGCTGTACACATTCGTGCCCCGGCTGCGCAGATAACTCAGCCGCAGGCTGTCCCGGATGCCGGTGAGGCTGCGCAGGTTATAAAATATACCCTGCCGGAAGCGGCCCGACGTTTCGTACCCGTTATTATCCAGATACAGCGTTACAGACTGGTTCTGCTTCGGTTCGTAGGCAACGATCTCATAATCCGTCGTCCCCGGTTTTTCTCCCGCATGAACTGCAACCCGCAGCTGCACGTCGTTGGTTGCGTTAAAACGCTGCAGCTGTTTGTTCAGAACGGCCGTGTTGGCCACTTTTTCCGGTTTCAGCGGGATGCGGCTTTTCACATAGCCTTCCCGGGTATGTTTCAGACCCTGTACCGTCACCAGCCCGGTCTTGCCTTCCAGCAGTTTAATCTGCACCGCGCCCTCATGGATGCGTTGGGGCGGCAGATAGGCCTTGCAGACCATGTACCCTTTATCCACATATAGATTATTGATAGCCCCGGTAATGGCGTACAGATCCGCCAGCGTGACCTTCTTCCCGATATACGGATCGATCACCTTCTGGATTTCCGCTTCGCTCAGCACTTCCGAAGGATCTACATTGACCCGGGAAAGGTTGAATTCCACCTTTGCCACGCTTTCTTCCGGCTGCTGCTGCACATTTGTTTCCACCTGCGCCTTCTTTTTCTGCAGATCTTCTTCCATCCGCTGTTCCGTAAGCTGCCGGTCCATGTACTCCCGCGCCCTGTTCAGCTGGGCGCCGGCATCGTACTGCCCCTCAAATGGCGCCGCCCACGCCACAGAAGCCCCCGTCCAGGGCAGGATGCCATCCATTACCGCCGGAGAAGCTGCAAGAGCCGCCGCCGACAGCGAGATCGCAGCGTATTTTTTTGCAGAAATGCCCTTCATTTCCCTCGCCTTTACAAACATAATAATATTATTTCCTTCCGGGAAAACTGCCGTTCCTGGACACACAGGAAGTTACACTGAAGTTGTATATTTATATTTTAGCATATATCCTTCAAGATATCCATAACAAAGCCTACTGTTTTAATCGTATTTTTATCCAATTATATTTTTACTTACTCTCTGCTAACTTCACCTGCTCCTTTTTGTTTAAGGAAGTGCTGATTCATTCGCCCGGTTGCTTTCCGGCCCGGATATGATACAATATAATAAATTCGGATTCCATCCGGCGGCGCGCCTGCCTGGCGCAACATCGCCAGATCCGGGGTCCGCAGAAAAACAGGAGATACCGCCATGCACATCTACGCCATCGGGGACCTGCACTTTTCCGGCGTACCGGGAACCAAGCCCATGGATGTTTTCGGGGCGCACTGGAAAGACCACAGGCCGCGTATAATTGAAAACTGGAAGCAGACCGTCGCGCCGGAGGACGCGGTGATTTTGTGCGGCGACATTTCCTGGGCCATGAAGCTGCCGGACGCTGTGGAAGGCGACCTGCGGGAAATTGCCTCCCTGCCCGGGAAAAAGGTGATGCTGCGAGGCAATCACGATTACTGGTGGACAGGCCTTTCCAAAATGAAAAAGGCCACGGGCGATGCGTTTTTCTTCCTGCAGAACAACTTCTGCGCCATAGAAGACGAAGGGATGCAAATTGCAGTCTGCGGATCCCGGGGCTGGCTGACCCCGGTCTGCGAAGGGTACAAACCGGAAACAGACGACGCCATCCTTCGCCATGAAGAGCTGCGGATCCGGGCCTCGTTGGACGCGGCTCGGCAGGCCGGGTTCACAGAAATCATCCTGGCCCTGCACTACCCGCCCTTTTATTCGATGGAGGAAGATTCCATATTCAAACAGCTCATCGACGAATATGGGGTAAAGACCTGCGTCTTCGGCCACATCCACGGGGCGGAAGGAGCTGCCGCCATTTTTGAAGGACAGCGGGACGGCTGTACTTATAAGCTTGTCTCCTGCGACACCCAGGGGTTTACGCCGGTACGGATCCGCTGAGGCCGAAATCGTCTGGCCGCGAACCAGGAGGCCAGGCCGGCGCTGCCGACCTGTACCCAAAAGTGTGAACCATCTGAATCAATCGGAAGATGACGCTGTCCGCACAAAAAAATGCATCTTTTTTATAAAAAAGTGTTGACAACACATTCCTTTTCCGGTATAATAGCTTTGCTGTTGAAAAACAGCGCTTATGTGACTCCGTAGCTCAGCTGGATAGAGCGTTTGGCTACGAACCAAAAGGTCGGGGGTTCGAATCCCTCCGGGGCCACCATTTGAATACAGACGCCATGCAGGTTTAAGGCTTGCATGGCGTTTTTTATTTTGCGTGATTATAGAAAATTACAGCAAAATTACAGCAAATAAAACGGAATCCATATTTTCCAATATATTATTTTCCATAAGTTTTTGTCATTTTTATTTTCCGCTTGATATGATTTAGAAAAAAAATTGCCTTTGCAAATAAAAAAACAGGTGGTCTTTGGCATACAACCAAAAACCACCTAAATTGGACAATAGAATATGGTATAATAAAAATAAAGTACATTCACTATCTAAAAGCATTTTACGTCGTGTTACAATTGCACAGGTGATAACAATGTTAGGAAAATCACTACGAGCAACAATTAAATCCAAAGTTGATGAAGTGAAGAGACGGTGGAGGCGCGCGTCAACGTTGGGAAAAATTAAAATGTGTTTATTCAATTATTTTGTGTTTTCATTTCTCGCATTTTGCACAGTGGCGTGTATTTCAGAGCCTGACCTTAATAATTACGTTATCCCGCTTTTTTTGCTTACCGCTGTTGACGGAGCTATGTACGATCCGTCAGATTATACGTCAGATGAGCCGTTGATCAAAGTTATAGGTAAGAACATAGCATATATAATTCTTGGTATTTTTTTTACAATTGGCTTTTTTATAGCATTCCTTTAATAAAGAGGTGATTGGCATGTTGCTTCTGTTCTCAGAAAAAACAAAGTTAAACAACATGCCCATAAGACAATAGAAATATTAATAATTTGCAATCGGAGGGAAAATTAATATGAGGAAATTGTTTGCCATAATAGTGTTCATTTCTGCTATTGCTGTTTCAGTTGTTTCTAACAGTTGCGAAGCCAAAGATATTTGGGTGGATCATTGGAATTATGAAAATGTTGATATTTACGTTATGGATGATACAATTACCAGCGGAACTTCTAAGACAGGTCAATATTTCAAAGTTGCGGTCAAACAGGTTCAAAATGGAAAGCTGATTAAAACCAACATATGGACTTTTTCTAAATTATATAATGACTTTTGGCGGTATAAAACGGACGAGATGAGAGGACCTAATTCGCCGGTAATGAAAAGCACAATTTTTGAGTACTGTATGAAACAAATCGGTTGGCCATACAAAGTAGTTAGAAATGAAGCCGGTGAATATATTTATTAAAATAATTGCATAATACAAAAGCCGCGTGTCGGAACATATAAAACCGGCGCGCGGCCATTTTATTCCCACAGTTCCCAGCGGCGGGTACATATATACTCGCCATTCTCTCCCTGTAATGATAGCTGCCTCTGTGGCAGTACGGGATGGATATGTTCCTGTGCTTCTTCTTCCGTACCAAATATCCTGTTAAACGGCAGCCGGATTATGCTCTCGGCCGCGTTTTTATAGAACCGGATCGTGACAAACCAAGAAGAAGCCATAACAACGGTTGCTTTTGTAACATGCCGGCCGCAGATAAGGAAATACACATATTGGCCGCGTATTTTGTTTTCATAAGAACATAAATGACGGTTGTACGATATAGTGAAATAAGAATATTGTATTTCTCGTCATCCATCTTGCCCCACCAGAACCATATTGGTGCTGATGGCCTGGGTTTTCTATGCTTCTGTTTCATATAAGCTTGAAATAAAATCCGATAATAAAAACTAATAATGCAAATAATACATTGCCGATGATTAATTCTTTTAAGTCCATATCTCTAAAAATAATCATCGACGTAGTAACGGTAGTGATACCAAGGCATCCTCCTAATAAAAAGATCCAATAAATTCTCATTGTTTCTAATGTCATTTGTTATTCTCCTTTCTTTTTTATCGGTATTGCCTCCGTATACCGTTTTAATGCCATATCCTGTACGTGGAAATACTTAGACGTCATTTCTATATCATAAATTCTACGATATGGCAAAATAAATCTTCATATAACTTTAATTATTTAGCTGCGCATTAACTCAGCGTACAGCTTTTTAATCCCCACAGCTCCTAGCGTCGAGTACATACATATTTACTATAGCGGACTGCATAGGAGGCAAATCGGGAAGAATATATTTCCACGCTTCTTTTGTCGTAGCAAAGATTCTGACGTATGGTAGCCGGATTATGCTCTTGGCGTTTTTATTGAATTGGATAGTGACACCAAAACATGCAGGCCGTAAATATGATGATAAACATGCTGATTAGGTTCGTATTTCGTTTTCATAATAATGGAACTTTCTTTACGAAGAACTTATGTTCATTATAGCACAAACAGGAAAGGATAAAAAGAAGCAGAGAAGAGAACGCCATCCAAGGGAATAAGCCTGTCGGGCGCTCTTACAGTAGTGGCAGTAACTTGCTGGTTTTGCTTTCTGTTTAATTTAGCCATAGTCTTTTCTTCCTTGCCAAATAAGGCAAGAACTGATAAAATAGGAGTACGGTTTGGGTTGTGGAACTTTTAACCGTACTCCGAAGGTGCCTGGATATTTGCGGTATCCGGGCGCCTATTTTATTTGCCTTTTTAGGACAAAACTGATATAATGGCACTGAGCTTGGGACGTGGTAATCTTTAGCTCAGCACCATTAAGATAGGCTAGGTAGCGTCAACTACTCAGCTTATTGTTATGTGACAGTTTTATAGCTGTTACTGACAAACTGTGGTGTGAGGGGAGCGTTGCTTCGGCTACTTCCCTCGGTGTGTGTCTACTGGGCTCTTACTTCATAAACCAAGCCCAGTAGATCACCATGTTAGCCCACAGCACAACAACAGCTGTGAAGCCAACGATGCCTTTCAGGTTCATCATTGAGGACACCTCCTTTCCTCATACATACCAGATAAACCAAATAGAATAAGACCGTACTATTTATAAGGCGCCGCACAGTCACGAGGCGCCGTTTGTTATTTGTGGGCGAGCCAGGCGATGTACGCCTGCTGCCCCTCCGGGCTCCTCCAGTATTCGTGGAGGAGTTGATACGTGCTCTTAGGCACGTAAGCAGTAGCATGGCAGGAACGACGGTGCACAAGTACTACGTCGTTCCATAGCCATACGCCGGACATAGCCCGACCCAATACCAGGGCTGCCACCGCAAAGACAGTAGAAAACCCTGTCAATTCCGCAGCGACGGATGCGAATTCTCGCTAATATCTGTCACAAACGGGTTTGTGACTGCTGCATGCAGCGGCAAGCCAAAATAAAATACAGCAATGAATAACATACGCATGGTATATTCCTCCTTCCATGCAATACCGGTCTCTATCGCTTGACCATGCGACCCTATACAGGGTATAATAAGAAAAGGAGGAGGATGACCCGCCGAAGCGAGCCACCTTTTTGCACTCAGCCCAAAGGCTTCGCGAATACCGCTGACAGAATCAACAGTATCGCTACTATAAGAATGGTTCTCATAGCGAGCGTCCTCCTTTCCAGGAGCCTTAGCACCAGCTCCCAGTGCAGCATCTCTATGACGGGATGCTCTACTGGGAGTTGTTTTATTCTAGGCGGAAGCAGAAGTTCAAGTACCTGGGCCTCGAAATACCCGCCAAAAACCTCACACAAGCTCCAGGAACCGCGTCCGAAATATATGTAATTTTTGCGTCTATATAAGAAAAATGACCAAGTCAAACATATTTGGCTTGGTCATTTCTTTTTTGCTTTTTAAGATGTCAATTCTAAAAATATTTTTCACATTTTCTAATGTCTATATGAATTCCTACTTGCGCACCGGGGATTAAAGTCTCCGGCTTTCAACATTCCAAATAAAAAACGGCCTTGGCAAAAACCGAAACCGCAAAATATATTTATATAATTTTCGTCCCTATAGGGAATTTTTGATATAATATAAATTATAGTATGATAGGACAGAATTCCAATGTTTTTGAGATTTAAAATGTTCGCAAAATTGTTATAAATATTTTTAGCTTTGGTTTTATACCAAGGCATTTTTTATTTGTGCGCGGGCATAACAAAAGACCGTAATCCTCCTGTACGTATTCGCAAGAAGATTACGGTCTTAACTATTTATATTAAGTTATTTCAGCTCTCCGCCGAAGAAGAAGCCGCCAGAGATAAAAGCGACGATCAGAAGGGGCCAGAATACGAGCCCTAATCCAAGAAGAATCAGAAAGATGATTAATTTGAACGTTTCTGATGCGCTCGTTTTAACGAATTCGCCATATTCTTCATCTTTGCTTCGTTTAATCTGGTTCCAGTGACTTTGTTCCCATTCTTTAGCACGTTTGATCTCGTCTTCTGTCCACCTGTCGTCCATGGCTTCCACATTGCGTAAGTAATTGAGAAGATAACATTCACGGCTGACTTTTTCGCCGCCATAATAGTATGTACGGCGCTGGGTTTGTTCTTCTTTTTCCATTTCTTTCTGCCGTTTATCCCTTATGATATTCGGATGCAGGTGGGGACGATACATAGAATAGCCAGAAGCAATATATTGCAATAATTTCTTTTCGCGTATATTCAACGTCCATAGACATATACTTCCACTTTTAAATCTCAAAAACATTGGACTTATATAGTTTTACTCAATATCTTCGTATTTTTTATATCCATGTTCTTTTTGATGACAAGATACACAAAGAACAATATGGTCTTGGGGATCCATATTCAACGGGTTCCGGTCTATATGATGTACCTGGAGAGAATTTGGTATATATTCTCCGTTTTCGTCAGTACAAACTTTTCCACAACGCTCACATGTAAAATCAGCCGCAACTTTCCTCAAAAAAGCATAGTTATGCCAGTATTGAGCATCATAATAGATCTCTTTATTACGGTATGTTCGGAATCGATCAAAATCCTCCAGCCCTTTAACGGGGGGGAAGACACCATTGGTAGCCGCGTTGCAAAAATCTTCAAGCGAAAAATTATACCGTGAACCACAATATTGTTCCAACCGATTTGCGCCAACCATTTTACTAAGCATACTGTAACAGTCACGACAGAATGTATGTCTTACCATTTCTTTGTTTGTCTTAGTCCCGACAAAGACGTCAAACCAACCGCTCGTTTGCGATGTAATGTTAAAACTTTTTCGGACTTCTTCTATGGATGGATAATGTTTTTGAAGATGAGGGCAGTAAAACATATGGTAGGTATAAGGATAGTAACCGTTCTCTCCTTTTTTTCTATCGTTTGTATGACGGCGTTCGTAAATTACAGATGGCAAGCCATTAACTTGAAAAGAATGAGTGCCCGAAGAGATAACTTTTTCTAAGTCTGGCCATTCATCCAGCGGCTTATCTACTTGCTCAAATTCTGGAGATATCGTTTCATATGGAAGCGAAAGCTTAGGAAGTGTCGGCATAGTAACCTTGCGTGCAGGATTTTTTTCTATGCCGAAGGCGGCGTATAATTCTTCGATTTTCATTGCCCAATCGCCCCTTTAATTTTGCTAATCGTGGCTGCGTCATTTGCTATAACACGGAATTCAATTCGCCTCGAAGCTTCCCTATCTTCCAAACCATCTTTTCGCAATTTCGGGCGACTTGAAGAATATCCAGCTGCACGCATTTTTTTTTGGATTAATCCGCGGTAAGGCGCTAATTCAGGTTTTTCCAATGCATAAAGCAAGATTGAAAGCGTTCTTTTTTGTGACAATTCCATATTTTTCATAAACGCAACTTCTTGAGATACTGGAGGGACTGTATCCCATTCGGATGATGCGTGCCCTTCAATTCGGATTTCTTCTATGTAATCCTGATTAGAGTTGCTAATAGCTTTTAAGTATCGTGGCAAAAAATAATCAAGTTCCTGTTTGAAACGAGGTGTCAGTTCTGCAGAACCGCCTTGAAATATCCCAGAACCTTCTGGAAAGCTGGCAAAAGCAAGACCTTCTTTGTTCAAGTTGAACCGTGCATGGTCGCCCGAAGTAAAATTTTTGTCTATTTCATTTCTAATATTGGCCTCTGCCTGATTCGCTCCGGTAGTAATTGCCTGAATCTTTGCTTGCGCCGCTTTGTTTTGTTCAGTCATCAGAAGAGCTATAAACAGGAAAATAACGAGAAGACCGCTCATTAAATCTGTTGTCGAGATCCATATTGATGTTTCTGGATTATCTTTGGATCTGAACATAACTATTCCTCCTTAGTATATCCTTCTTTAATATGTTTCAAGACTTCATTCGTTACATCTAAGGAAGCTTTCATTGTCTCATCACGAACTTTTTCAAGGTTTTTAAGATACTTCTTTTGTTGCTCTAGAAGCGTACTGAAACGTCTTTCCTCCAGTTCAAAACTATGCTGTCGATATTTTGCGTCAACATCTGCTAGAGCGCCCACAATATTATCTGCGTTCGCATGGATACGTTGACCCAGATTGGCTAATGCTGTCGTTGTTCCTACATAACTTGCATCGGCAGTCCGGATAGTTTTAATCGTATTCTCAAGAATTCTAATCTGTTCTTGGAGCGTTTCTTTTTGAGCAGCCAGCATCTTATCATAGTTTTTGAGCATCTCATAATCTCGCGTACGTATTGCTTCCAAATTACCGTAGCCAGTAGCAAGATTAGAAAGAGTCGCCGCAATGGATGGCAGATTAAGAGAGCCGATTGCGTCTTGGTATTTCACAATGTCAGCAGATAGTGTCTGATTTGCGGCTGCGATTTTTTGTACGGATTCAGCCGTTACAGAGGCGGCTTCAGCGCTCTTCGCTATATTCTCTATATTTGCTTCCATGCCGGAATATATTAAATCTGCATTGCGTCTTAAACTGCTCATCTGCTCCGTGACTGCCGCAGTATCTTTTAATAGAGCAGGTAACTCAATTAGCCCTGCATCTCCGACTAACTGATTCAGCTGTTTCAGGGAGCCGATGTAATCTTGAATCTGGGATTCCAGTTGCACATTAGCATCTTGGAGTCTTGCAACGTGTTCAGCAACAGAGGAAAAAACCTGATCATTGCCAGCAATATACTGGATATATTTGCCGGAATCTTTATGAAGATTTGCGATGTCAGTAGTTAATTGTTGGGTTCCGGTTGAGATTCCTTTCACATTATCCAGAATTTTCGGAAGGGCTTGTACAGATTCAGCCGACGCAAGAGCCGCTGTTGACCTTGCTGTATCTGACACTGCTTGTTCAATCCCTTTGGCAGCACTATAAAGATCTGGTACAGTATTTCCCAACATATGGATTTTTTCTATCAATTGTTCAGTTTCTGCTTTCTGCAAAGAAAAGTCATTCCGTATCTCTTTACTGATTTCGCTGATACGGTCCATATCTTTACGTAAGGCAGCAAAAACTTCTTCGATTTTGCGTGTGAATAGCGCTGTCTGTTCCCTGGCTGTCATTGCATTCACTTGAACGATGTTTTGTCCAAACGACTGGAGCAGTGAATTATTATATTCTAAAGTCTGGGCCGTCTTATTAAAAACAGGGAGCATTTCCTGGGTTAGTAGACGGTAGAAATCATATTCATCCAGAGGAACTCGTTTTTCTTCCGTAGTATAGAACTCTTTCGCCGCCGCCATCATCTTAAAGCGCGCAGCAATCGAAAACAGTAGACCCATAACAGAAGTAAGAAACGCAAGCTTTAATCCCTGTAAAATCTGTGTAATGTCTTTGTTTCCTGTATATATAAGCAAGATCGCAGATACCCCAACGAATGTGTAAAAGGTGCCTTGCGCTACCATCAAGGTGGGCCATATGCTGTCATTAAATTTTTGTTCCGCCAAATCTTTTTCCAAATATCCCCAGTATCGGGAACAAAGGTAATATGAAAGCCCAACAGGAGCTACTGCGACAAGTATCCGTAGTATATGTTTTATTCCACCCCAAGTAGCGCTGGTTATTGTTATGCCAAGTATCCTGAAGTTAGGCCAATAGTAGCCAATAATAATCTGAGCAGTAAACAAGATTAAACAGGAAAAGAAGAAGATAGTAACAGAATTGTCATCTTCCTTTTTTATAATATCCTGTGCTATATCACGTAACCGATATTCCCACAGTAATACTCCGATAAGCCATATTGCGCCTAGTGAGACAAAAATGTTGTTAAAAATTCTTGATGAAGCAAAATCTATTGATACTGCATTTCGGTCTAAATTATACGCCGCTGCCCATAACAAACGAGTTTGTCCTGTCATCGAAAGATATAAATACAGACAGAAAAAAACAATACCAATAGCAATTAAACAGCGTGGAATGAAATTCTTCTTTTTTTTAATAAATATGCTGCAACCAATAACAACTGCTACCAGTATTCCTATATATAAATAATCCGCAAACCAATAAGGTTCCATTTTTCTACGCCTCCTATGAAATAAATTAAAGTATTCATATATAAATGATTAATGACATTATACCACGTTTGACGAGAGTTTGGATATCAAAAGACGCAACTTCCCAAGCCCCTGAAAGCCGGCAACATAATCGAAGCAATCAACGGTTTTCTTACAGATACCGGCAAAGTACGTATCTTAGACGAACACACCCATTCTGCTGACAACTACGTGCAGATTGAAGCTGTTTACCTTTCCGAAGAAGCTGCGAACCGCTGGCTGGCAAAAGGCGGCAGATTTTAAAATAGCCCCATAGGGAAAGGCACGTCAAAACCGTACAGGATTGCGACTCCATGGGCTCATTCGCCTCATTTATATAATAGGAAATCCCCGTCCTTCGGGAAGAAGGACGGGGCCATTTATTTTATGTACCATTTGAATGTTGCTGTCATTAAAACGCGCACCGGTTGCTCCCTTACCCTCACACTTCCGCCGTATCAAACAGCAGCGTCACCGGTCCGTCGTTTACGGACGCCACCTGCATGTCCGCGCCAAACTCCCCCTGTTCTACCGTAAAGCCCCGGCCGCGGCAGACAGCCATGAACTTCTCATACAAAGGGATCGCGATCTCCGGTTTCGCCGCATGGGAAAAGCCGGGACGGCGCTTTTTCAGATCCGCGTACAGCGTAAACTGGGAGATGACCAGCAGCGCGCCGCCCACCTGGTCCAGGCTCAGGTTCATCTTGCCGTTTTCGTCCTCAAAGACCCGGCAGTTGCACACTTTTTCCGCCAGGCGTTCCGCTTCGGCTTCCGTATCTTCCGGGCCTATGCCCAGCAGCACGAGAAACCCTTTCCCAATTTTCCCGTTCACCTTTCCTTCAATCACAACAGACGCTTCTGTAACTCTGGTTACTACAGCCCGCATAAGTTCCCTCCTGTTCTAACTATGACGTCATAAAACGCTGATCTGGTTCCTTCGCCTTACGCCCGTCGGCGCCTTTTACCAAAGACCGCGCTAATATCTTCCCGCGCAGTTCCGATTCATAAAAAAAGCCTTTGCCCCCAAAGAGACAAAGGCTCTGTTACAATTACCAGGCGCTGAGGATACTGCCTTTAAAGTGATCCAAAATGAACTTCTTGTTTTCTTCCGAGCGGTACACCTTTTCGATCTGTTTGATGCGGGGATCGTTCAGGTTCTTTTCCGTGGTGACGAAGATGTTCACATAGGGATTGTCCGCCCCTTCCACAAGGATGGCGTCCTTCAGGGGGTTCAGCCCCGCCGGCAGCGCGTAGTTTACATTGATGCAGGCGATGGTCACGTCGTTGATGCTCCGGGGAATACCCGCCGCATCCAGTTCCTGGAATTTGAAGTTATGCTTGTTCTCGGTGATGTCCGTAATGGCAGTCACCGGGTTCTTTTTGTCCTTTACCTTGATCAGCCCGGCCGCGTCCAGCATCAGCAACGCCCGCCCGCCGTTGGAGGGGTCGTTGGGGATTGCCACGGTAGCGCCGTCCGGGATGGTTTCGCCTTTTTTCACTTTTTTGGAATACACGGCCATCGGGAAGATAACCGTCTTGAAGCATTCTTTTAATTTAAAGCTGGGTTCTTTTTTCAGCGTAGCCGCCAGATAGGGCGCGTGCTGCATGCTGTTGGCAAACAGTTCCCCCTGGTTCAGGGCCACGTTGGGCGTCACAAAGTCGTTGAATTCTACTACTTCGATCTTCAGTCCCTGTTTTTCAGCCAGCTTTTTTACATTATCCATGATTTCCGCATGGGGTCCGGCCGTTACGCCGATCTTGACGGGCTTGTCCGCCGCCGGGGCTTTTTTCTCGTCTTTCTTTTCACCGCCGCAGCCAACCAGGCCCACAGCTAAAATGGCCGTAGCCAGAATTACGGAAAGCTTCTTTAACAACATTGATATCCCCTCCATCTTATATTACGGAAGCACCGAGCCTTTCGCCTGCGCTTCCTAATATCATATCTAAAAAGTATGATATGACCTATTATTTCAAATTATAGCTGTCTTTTGTTTCCTGTCAACAAAATTCACTGTTTTTTATAAAACAAATCCAATTTTAAGCTGAAGTGTATATAACGTTACAAAACCGCGTCCCCGTTTTTGCCCGGCAGAGGGAAACGGGAGCCTGCAACGGATACAGGCGCCTCATAGCAGGCAACGCTGCCGAACGGGATTTGCAGGCGCGCAACGCCCCTTCATTTCAGTCGCCCAAAGGGCTGCTTCAGGCGATAGCCTTCCGGAATGTGGTCGTCTTTGCTCCAGTCTGTGACCGCAGCCTCTCCGCCTTCTCCCACGCTGATGATGTTCAGGGCCCCGTTGGTGATGGGGTGTTCCCATACTTCATCAAGGGGGATCTCCGCCGCAGTCAGCATGATGCTGCTGATACACATCATATGGGAGACGATGAGGACCGTCTGGCCCGGATGGTTCCGCGCGATCTGCCGGAAGGTCTGCCATGCCCGTGTCCGGGTGTCTTCAAACCGTTCCGCGCCTTTCAGCCGTATCTGTGTGGGATGGCTGCGCCATACATCGTAAAGGCCCGGGTACTTTTCGTCNNATCTCCGAGACCAGCAGGCCTTCCCACTCGCCCACGCCCATCTCCCGCAGCCCTTCTGTAAGATGCACAGGGATATCCCGTTCGCCCCGGATGATCTCCGCGGTTTCCACGGCCCGCTGCAGGGGGCTTGTGTAAATGGCAGCCAGTTCTGTCCCCGCCAGCCCGTTCCGGGCAAATACGGCCTGCAGCCGTCCCGTATCGTTCAGCGGCACGTCCGTGCTTCCCTGAAACCGATGGAGCACGTTCCACTCCGTTTCCCCGTGCCGCACTAAAATCACTGTTGTATTCATGATCCGATCCTTTTGATTTACGGTGGAAAGACCGCCGGAGCGTCCTTCCCTTAGGAACCGCTGATAAAACAGGCTGCAACAAACGCATTGCTTTGTTACAGCCTGCCTGTGGTTCAGAAAACGAGGATCCGTCGGGATCCCCTGTTGCGGTTATTTTACGGCTTCCGCAAAAGCCCGGCCGTACTGCCGGCACTCTTCCATGTGGGCCGCGTCCGGTACCCACTGGCAGCGGATGCCGTCGTTGACCAGGGCAAACCCGGCGCCCTGCAGCAGTTCGGTAATCTGTTTCACCGCTTCGCCGCTCCAGCCGTAGCTGCCAAAGGCCGCCGCTTTTTTATTCCTGAATTTCAGGCCCCGGATCAGTTCCATGATGCCGCCGATGGAATAGGCAAAACCGTAGTTGATAGTAGGCGAGCCTACCAGGATGGCTTTGGATCTGAAGACTTCCGTGGTAATATCGCTCTTGTCTTCTTTCGCCGCGTTCATCAGTTTGATGACCACGTCCGGGTCTGCTTCCCGGATGCCTTCGGCGATGCATTCCGCCATCCGGCGGGTGGAGTCCCACATGGTATCGTAAATGAGCGTGATCTGGTTTTCCTGATAGCTGTCCGCCCATTTCTGATAGGTCTCCACGATCTGCATGGGGTTGTCCCGCCAGATGATGCCGTGGCTGGGGCAGATCATATCCACCGGCACGTTCATGGCCAGGATCTCTTTGATCTTCCGCGTGACCATGGGGCTGTATGGATTCAGGATGTTTACATAATATTTCATGGCTTCGCTGTACACTTCGTGCATGTCCGCCTTATCGTTGTACAGTTCCTCGCTGGCAAAATGCTGGCCGAAGCCGTCGTTGCTGAACAGGATATTTTCCCCGGTCATGTAGGTGAACATGGTGTCCGGCCAGTGGAGCATGGGAGCTTCGATGAACACCAGCTTCGTGCCTCCCAGATCCAGGGTGTCGCCGGTCTTCACGTTCACGAAGTTCCAATCTTTATGGTAATGGCCCCGGATGATGCCTTCGCCCTTCTTCGTGCAGTAAATGGGCACGTCCGAAATCTCCTGCATCAAAGCCGGCAACGCGCCGCTGTGGTCCACCTCGTTGTGGTTCATGACCACGTAATCGATCTGCTTCAGGTCGACGGTCTCTTTCAGGTTGGCGACGTATTCTTCGTCGTAGGGTTTCCAGCAGGTATCAATGAGGGCGGTCTTTTTGTCCCGCACCAGGTAGGAATTATAGGAAGAACCTTTGTAGGTGGACAGTTCATGCCCGTGGAAATAGACCAGCTCCCAGTCGATTTTCCCTACCCAGGTTACTTTATCGGTGATTTTCTTTGCCATGTAACGTCTCCTTTCAGGCTCATCAGCCGGCTAATGGCAAAACAGCCAGGTTGCTTTCGTATTTTTCTAAAGAAGCGCTGATTCAATGAGTTTGCGCGCTTCCCACAACAAAGCGCCTTCCCGATTATCTGTGGCTGCGGAAGTAGTTTAATGCTACATCCGGGAACAGCGCATAGGACAATACATCTTCCACACTGAGGCCGGGATAGCCCGCTTCATCCAGTCGGTCGCGCATGGCCTTCAGCTGCGGCTTGATGTCGTCAGCCGGACGGTAGTCAATGACCGGATCGTCCCCAATAGCCAGTTTCTGTACTTCCGGATTGATAGGGCCTGCCGTTTTACCGTAACGGCCGCGGATCAGCTCTTTGACTTCCCGCGGTATCATCTTGTACCGGCCCATGGCTACATTCATGACCGCCATGGAGCCGACGATCTGGCTGGTAGGCGTAACCAGGGGCGGATAGCCTAAATCTTTGCGCACCCGGGGCATTTCCTTCAGCACTTCATCCAGCTTGTCGCCGATCCCCATGCCTGCCATCTGGCTGCGCAGGTTGGAGAGCATGCCGCCGGGAATCTGGTACAGCAGCACTTTGGGATTGACGTTGAAGTTCGGATTCACATGGAACTCATTGACAATTTTGGTCTTAACGCCGGTGAAATATTCCGCCAGGTCATTTAATGTTTCCAGGTCCAGCCCAGTATCCCGGGGGCTTTCCTGCAACGTGGCCACCATAGCTTCCGTACACGGCTGGCTTGTGGTTCCCGAGAACGGTGCCAGGGCCGTATCCAGAATATCCACGCCGGCTTCCACCGCTTTCAGCGCGGTCATGTGGCCCAGCCCGGTGGTACAGTGATTGTGCAGTTCGATCGGAACCGTGACTTCTTTCTTTAACGCTTTGATCAGATTTTCCGCGCCATAGGGGCTCAGCAGGCCTGCCATGTCTTTGATGCAGATGGAATCGGCTCCCATCTGTACCATTTCCTGCGCCAGCCGTACAAAGTCCTCCGGTTTATGATAGGGACTGGTAGTATAGACCAGCGCGCCCTGCATATGGGCCCCGGCCATTTTTCCTGCCTTAAAGGAGGTTTCCAGGTTCCTCGTATCGTTGAGCGCGTCAAATACGCGAATAATGGAGACGCCGTTCTCCACGCTCTTTTTGATAAACTCCGAGACTACGTCGTCCGCATAATGGTTATAGCCTAACAGGTTCTGGCCCCGCAGCAGCATCTGGATCGGTGTGTTCGGCATCCGGTGCCGCAAAATCCGCAGGCGGCCCCAGGGGTCTTCATCCAAAAAGCGCAGGCAGGCGTCAAACGTCGCGCCGCCCCAGGCTTCAATGGCATGATAACCAACGTTATCCAGTTTTTCCAGAACCGGGATCATATCCTGCACACGCATCCGGGTCGCAACCAAAGACTGCGGGCCGTCCCGCAATACGGTTTCAGTGATCTGCAACTTCTTTACATCTGCCATGTTACCACTCCTTTATCTGTTCTTTCTGCCGCGCTTTCCTGCCCTGTAGGGAGAGGAAAGAGGCTTTGCCGGTCCGGGCCGCGCGCCCCTCCGGCCGCACTCCTGCCGGTGATCCGATTCTCCGCCGCGTTCCCTTCGGAGGCGCGGACGGTACTCTTTTCTTTTGTATTATGTTTATATTATAACATATTAACCGCAACGTGTATACAATATACAGATTCCGGTCCGGACAGAACAAAAGCCGCCGGGAACCGGGGAAGCTGCCGCAATGGCGGCGCTCCTGCCTGTTCCCTGACGGCATGTTGCGTCAGGCTTTTTCTGTTTCTTCGCTTTTTTCTTTCACCCGCGCCACGATGATGCGTTTCACGCGGTTCTGGTCCACTTTGGCGACTTCCACCCGCAGGTCCTGGTATGTAAAAGTATCGCCCTTTTTGGGAATGTTGCCCAGGGATTCCACCACCCAGCCGCTGATGGACTGGTTCTCCAGATGATAGAGGTCAAAGTCCAGCTGCATGTAATCAAACAGGTCCCGCAGGTTGGCGTTGCGGGAGTTGCTGTCGCAGGACACCAGATATTTGTCGCCCCCCAGCTTATGGAAGACGGATACGGCATCGTCATGTTCGTCCCAGATCTCGCCCACCAGCTCTTCCAGGATGTCTTCGATGGTCACGACGCCGGCCACGCTGCCGTAACTGTCCAGCACCGCGGCCATCTGCAGCTTGTTGTGTTGCAGGTTCTTCAGCAGCAGGGAGATTTTAGTGGAACGGTGCACGTAGCCGATCTTTTTCAGTATCTTCTTTACATCGAATTTAGGATCCTTTAAATATGAATTGTAGAAGTCCTTGCTGTGCAGCAGGCCTATGATGTTGTTCTCTTCTTCGTCGTACACGGGGAGGCGGGTGAAGTGGTTGGTAGTGAACATACGGTAAATTTCCGCATTGCTGTCTGTAATATTGCAGGCCACCATATCCACCCGGGGCGTGAAGATCTCCTTGACGCGGATATCGTTGAACTCGATGGCCGATTTGATCAGGTCGCTTTCCGCTTCGCTGATGGCGCCTTCGTTTTCCACTTCATCCACCATGACCTTCAGCTCCGCTTCCGTGATGACCGGTCTTGTCGTCTGCTTGCCTGCGAACAGGCGGAGGGATTCCTTCATTTTCTTGAACAGAAAATTAAGAGGCATGAACAGACGCGTGTTCCACCACAGCAGTCTGTAAGATGCAAACAGGAAGGATTCCGGATACTCTTTAGCCAGGCTTTTCGGCGTTATTTCCCCCACGATAAGGATGACGATGGTTGTAACGGTTGTGGCAATGGAAACGCTGTTAGTGTCCCCCAGCAGCTCGATGCAAAGCAGTGTCGCGATGGATGCGGTCCCGATGTTCACAAGGTTGTTGCCCACCAGGATCGTGGACAGGACTTCATCGAAATGGTCTATCAGGTTCAGTATCCCGGCGGCATCTTCATTCCCGGAGCGGGCCAGGTTTTTCAGCCGGATCCGGTTTACCGTGGACAGGGCGGTCTCCGAGGCGGAATAAAAAGCGGAGCTGCAGAGAAACAGGACCAGTATGATCAGATAGGGGTACAGATCTTGTTCTTCGGTCATACAGAGAAACACTTCCTTACATTATTGGTTTTCGTCTGATATTGTTAGATATGGTTTGCTATTGTCTGCTATTTCAGTTATGGATGGCTATCCACTGGCATACGCGGATCAGTATCCGCTGCCAGTTATGATCCATTGTTAACTGTTGGTTATTACCCCCTATTATAAGTAAAAAAGCGGAAGAGGTCAAATAATTCAGTTTGACTTCCTTTCGACAAATTGTTATAATTATCGTCACAATTAGAGTCGTTTCAATATTGTAAATTTCAACTGTTAATCATGAAGAGGGGATGGAAAAATGAAAAAACCAGCCAAGAAGTATATCCCGTTTGCGCAGATCCCGCTGGAACACCGCGAATGGCCCGACCATGTCATTAAGAAAGCGCCCATATGGTGCAGCGTCGACCTGCGGGACGGCAACCAGGCCCTGGTGACCCCCATGCAGCTCCACGAAAAGCTGCGCATGTTCCGCACGCTGATCGAGATTGGGTTCAAGGAAATTGAGATTGGTTTCCCCTCGGCTTCCGAAACGGAATATGAGATCATCCGCACCCTGATCGAACAGGACCTGGTGCCGGACGACGTAACGCTGCAGGTGCTGGTGCAGGCCCGCCCGGAACTCATCATGAAGACCTTTGAGGCGGTGAAGGGCGCTAAGAATGTCATCATCCATTTCTATAATTCCACCTCCACCCTCCAGCGGAAGATCGTGTTCCAGAAGGACATGGACGGGATCGTGGACATTGCGGTGGAGGGAGCCAAACTGATCCGGAAACTGACGGAAGAAGAGATCGCCCGCAGCGGCATGAACATCCGCTACGAGTATTCTCCGGAAAGCTATACCGGCACGGAACAGGATTTTGCCGTCCGCATCTGTCATGAAGTGATGGAAGCGCTGGGAGCAACCAAAGAAAACCCTGTCATCCTGAACCTGCCCGCCACGGTGGAGATGTGCACCCCCAACACCTACGCGGACCAGATCGAATACTTTATCAAACATCTGCCCAACCGGGAAGCTGCCATCATCAGCCTGCATCCCCACAATGACCGGGGTACCGGCGTGGCCTGCGCGGAGCTGGGCCTGCTGGCGGGAGCCGAGCGCATCGAAGGCTGCCTCTTCGGCAACGGGGAACGGACCGGCAACCTGGATATCGTCACGGTAGCGCTGAACATGTACACCCAGGGCGTGGACCCGCTGTTGGATTTCCACGACATCCTTTCAGTAGGACGGGTGTATGAGGAATGTACCAAGATGGAAATCCCGCCCCGGCAGCCTTACGTGGGACAACTGGCCTTCACGGCCTTTTCCGGTTCCCATCAGGATGCCATCAAAAAGGGCTTCGATTATATGAAGAATACCGGGACGGAGTACTGGGAAGTTCCCTATCTGCCAATCAATCCGGCAGACATCAACCGACAGTACGATCCCATCATCCGTATTAACAGCCAGTCCGGCAAGGGCGGGGCCGCCTTCGTGCTGGAACAGGCCCGGGGCTACCGTATGCCCAAAGCCATGCAGCCGGAATTCGGCGAGATCGTCAAGGCGGCGGCAGACGCGTACGGGGATGAACTGAACGAGTTCCAGATTGTGGACCTGTTCAACAAAGAATTCATTGATTTAAAAGGCAAGTATGAACTGATTGAACGGCACTTTGTGTACCAGAAGCAGTCAGCGGCGGACAATGACAATCCCACCATCTTCACCGGGGTCATCTCCATCGACGGGGAGCACGTGGACATGATGGGCCGGGGCAACGGTCCCATCGACGCCTTCTTTAACGCGCTGGCCAAGATCGGTGTCACCGGCTACAAGTTCATCAACTATGACGAACACGCCATCAGCGGCGGTTCCGACTCCAAGGCGATCTGCTATATCGAATTGCAGAAACCGGACGGCGGGCACATCTTCGGCGTAGGCGTGCACAGCGGTATTGTTGTAGCGTCCCTGTTGGGCATCCTGTGCGCCATCAACCGGGCGGAAAAACCGAAACACTGAAAGAGCCTCTGATAAAACGCATTGCATCAGCGTTTCCATAAAAAAAGCTGCAGAAAATCTGCAGCTTTTTTGTTTGCCATTTTTCAATTTGTTTTAATTACTATTTATTTGTCGGCGCGTGATACCCGAAATGCCGCCGGAACAGTTTCCGCAGCGTTTCCACACAGAGGATGGAAATGGCGCAGAGGATCGGCACACTCCATTCCTGTCCGTTCAAAGGCGCCATGCGCAGCAGGCTGCCGCCGACCAGTGTCAGCAGGAACTGGATGGAAAGGATACCGCCCATGACCTGGACAAATCCCATATTCTCCCCGATGTGGTCCAGCAGGTCCAGCTTCTCGGTCCGGATGTTAAAGGCGTTGGCTACCGCCATGAAAATATAGGCGCAGAAGAAGCCCGTGTAAGTGTAGATATGGTTCGGCGCATTCCGGAACAGGGAATCCACCCAGGGACTTTTGTAAAAAGCGACGGCCACTGCGGTCATCCATAATCCGGTGAGGGCGATGGTAGACGCCATGCCCGGGGATACCAGCGGCGCGCTCCGTTTTTTCGGCTCTTCCTTCATATAGCTTTCCAGCGCAGGTTCGCCGCCAAAGGCCAACGCCGCCAACGTATCCATCACCAGGTTGATCCACAGGATCTGGATGATGGTCAGAGGCTTTTCTATCCCGATAAAAGGAGCGATAAAATTGATCAGCACGGCGGACACGTTGATGGATAACTGGAAAGTGATAAACTTGCAGATAGAGTTGTAAATGGTGCGCCCGTACAGGATCGCCTGCTTGATGGACAGGAAGTTGTCGTCAAGGATCACGATGTCCCCCGCTTCCTTCGCTACTTCCGTGCCGCTGCCCATGGCAAAGCCTACATCGGCGCGCTTAAGTGCCGGTGAGTCGTTGACGCCGTCGCCGGTCATCCCCACCACCAGGTTCATTTCCTGGGCAATGGTAACCAGCCTCAGCTTATCCAGTGGCAAAGCCCGGGACACTACCCGCAGACGACGCAGATCGCGGCGCACTTCCTCGTCGGACTTTTCCGCCAGCTCCTGGCTGGTCCACACCAGATCGTCCGGCCGCTGCAGCAGTCCCGCGTCTTTGGCGATGGCCACCGCAGTCTCTTTCCGGTCGCCGGTGATCATAACGATCTGCACGCCGGCTTCATGCACTTTCTGAATGGCCTCCACCGCTTCGGGCCGCACTTCATCCCGGATGGCCAGGATGCCTGTCAGCGCCAGACCCTTGGACGGCAGTTCCGTGCCCGACACGTGTTTAGGGTACGTGCACAGGGCCAGCATGCGGATGGCCCGTCCCGCCAGTTCCACCATCTTTTCTTCCAGCGCCTGTTTCATGTCGTCAGTAAAAGGCAGGCGCCGCCCTTTTTCATCCAGGTAATAATCGCAAAGGGGAATCAGCTTTTCTGGCGCGCCTTTGACCAGCGTGTACTCGTCCATTCCCTGCACGCAGGCAAAGGAATATTTGCTGGCGCTGTTAAAGGGCACAAAGGAATTCCGCAGCGGCAGGAAGGTGGTCCGGTAGTCTCCTATGTACTGGTTCAGCGCCCGTTCTGTAATATTACCTCCCAGGATCTTCCCGTCCGCCACGGCAGCGGAAGTATTCAGCAATACGTTCTCATATACGTATTCTTTTACGGTCTCCGGCAGGCTGTCAAAGGTTTTGTATTCGTTCAGGCTGCCGGTGATAAAGCCTACCACTTCCAGTCTGCCTTTGGTGATGGTGCCGGTTTTATCGGTGAACAGCAGATTCAGGCTCCCCGCGGTTTCGATGCCGTTGAGCTTGCGGACCAGCACATGGTCGTTCAACATCTTCCGCATATTCAGGGAAGACACGATGGCGATCATCAGGGGCAGGCCTTCCGGCACCGCCATGACGATGATGACCACGGCCAGGATCAGCGCCTGAACCACATCGCTTAATATCTGCGCGGAATTAGCCGTATAGGCCGCCCAGCCCCCGGCCAGGAACATCTTGTGCAGCAGCACGGCGAAAAAGATCAGGAAGCCGCCGCTGTAGCCAAAGTAGCTGATCTTGTCCGCCAGATGCTTCAGCTTCAGTTTCAGCGGGCTGTCCCGGTCCACTTCTTTCAGTTCCTGGGTCAGCTGCCCATACACAGAGGCGTCGCCGATCTTTTCGGCACGCATCAGACCCTGGCCTTCCACAACTACGGAGCCCCGGTAAAGGCAGTGCGGGTCCAGGAAATCCGTTTCCGGTCCCCAGATAAAATCAGCCGTCGCCGGTTCTTTTTCCGCTTCTTCGCTTTCCCCGTTCAGAACGGACTGGTCCAGCTTCATATCGCCATCCAGCAAGACGCCGTCCACCGGAACCTTATCGCCGCTTTCCAGCTGTATCGCGTCCCCTTTTACGATGTCGTCGATGCGGATCTCCGTGGGGATGCCGTCGCGCCATACCTTGCAGGTGATGCGGCTGGCTTCTTCCTGGAGCTTCTGGAATGCGTTCTCGTTGCTGTATTCAGACCATGTAGAGACAAAGGTCGCCAGGATGATAGCCACAAAGATGCCGACGGTCTCCACCCAGTCCGCGTGTCCCATGTACACAAAGACCACGTTGACAAGCAGCGCGACGATCAGGATGCGGATGATGGGATCCCGGAAATTATCCAGCAGCTTTTCAAAAAACGTCTGTTGCGGCGGTTTGCTTAATGCGTTGTTGCCGTATTTTTTCAGTGATTGCGCAGCTTCTTCGCTGGTCAGGCCAATTTTTGCCATAAATTCTCCTTATTCTGTCCGTTTCAGTAAAAGTTTCAGTAAAAAATAAGCAGCAAGGAAAAGACGCGGGCCGGAGCCTGCGGCTGCGTCGCCTTTTCCTTACCGCATGGTAAGGGATCGCGGATCAGTGAACCACGTGGATCGGATTGTCTTCCGCTGCTTTCTCTTCCTCTTCCAGATTTACGCCCACAGGGCATCCGGTAACAGCAGGAAGGCGCAGCACTTCACTTTCCAGATGGGGCTGAATCACGTTCAGCAGCATGACGATGATCAGTTCCGGATCGAACCGTTCGTCGTTGGAAACCAGGCTGCAGTCCAGTTCCAGATTCCCGTCCGGCGTGACCACATATTTGAAAGCTTCCAGTCGCTGGTTCAGCTGGTTTACATACTCCAGCACCTTCTCCCGGTTTTCGTCGTTGACCACTTTATGCCCTACCAGCACTTTAATCATGCCATAAATGGAATCGTTCAGCAGCACCTGTACAAACTGCTGCTGTCCCGCTGCCTGCAGGCCGCTGAAATAGATGACCGTACGGAACTGGTCGTCGTACTCTTCCCGGTGGAACCCGCTGACGTCGCGTTCCTTCATGAACTGATCGAATTTTTCTGCTTTTACCCGCGGCTGTCCTGCCGTATTCATCTGTCCATTCAAATCTAATGCCATTCTCAAACACCTCTTTCTTACTTAATTATATTTTACTATATATAATGTAATACACTGCATTATATCATACTATACTGCATTATACTATAGTGCAACTGTATTACACCATATTGCGCTGCATTACATCATATTGCCTGAGACCAGCGCCAGTTTCCCGAATAAGAATGAGGTAAAAAGCGAAAATTTCGCTTTTTACCTCTGAAACCGAAAGGTCATTTGCCGATTATTTTGTATTCTTTGGCATGAGCCAGCATTTTTTCGCGGTCAAATGCTTTTACATTGCCTACGATCCATTCGCGCATAGCCGTTCCTTCCGCGGTATCCTGAGACGCCGACAGGAATTCCAGTTCGATGCCCAGATTTTTTGCGACTCCGCTGGCGATCAGCGGCCATACCTTGCCAATATCGCCTACGATCGGAATACTGCCTTCATGACGCGCAAAAGCCGACATTTCCATACGGAAGGGAATCTTTGCGGCTTTCGTCTTGGGCAGGCCTTTGTCGATCGCTTCCTGCACCGTCTTGTTCAATTCTACGGCGCGCCGCAGGTTGCTGTCCAGATCGATACGGATCAGGTTCTTGTTCCGCAGGTTATAGGTTGCCTGTCCCGACCACCATGCCCAGATTCCGTGGCCTGTATAGCATTCAAAGGGTCCGTCATGGATCTCCTGGGTCAGAGCCACTGCGCTTTCAATAATTACATCGCAATCCGCCAGCATTCTGGAGATTCGCATGGAGCGCTGGGAAACCGGGATGGAATCGCCAATCGACATTCCTACGGCGCCCCCGCCAATCATCTGGGGAATGGTCACAAGAACCGGAACATTCCTTTTTGCCGCCGCGCCCAGCATGGTATGCTCATCGCAGCCCCAGCCGGCCACCGTTTCAAAGGGCAGACCGTACATTCTTGCAAGCCCCATCACTTCATGGGCAACCCGCTCTGTCCGAAGACCCATCGGATATGCCATGTTGCCGGCGGCTTTAATGATTTCGTTTTGTTTGGGCAACTTGCTGCCGCGTTCCAGCAGGTCATCGTCCAACGGCATTTCACGTTTCAATGCGGCGATTTCTTCATCGCTCATGCAGGTAAATTCAAAGACGTCTCCCCGCGGCATCTTATCCATGTCCATCCCCAGCGCCTGGGCATCAACACGGAATACGCGGTCTAACGAACCTGCCATTTCGTGCGCGATGACAGCCGAGCTCGTCGAAACAGCGTCAACGATCCCAACCCGGATCAGTTCGGCGATCAGGGTGGTCACGCCCTCATGGATGTTCGGGCCGCTTCCCGTTACCACCATTACTTTTCCGCCGCGTTTTTTTACGTCCGTTATTTTCTGGATGGCGGAAGACACCGCCTGCTGCGAACTTTCGTCCAGCGATGCCCAAAAAGCTTCCAGATGCGGAACCCCAAATAAGTTTGACATAATAGTACCCCCTCAAAATAATAATATCATTTTACGAAAGCTTTTATATGTTTCTGTGCCTTCGCAATAACCGATATCCTGTTTCATCGTTTCACTGCGCCTTCTTTACATCATTATACTGTACGGCTGCGCATACAGCAGGCTGCATCCGCATCACGCACGGTTACATTATACTATAAATGAGGCTCAATTTCAAATAAATTCAACGCTTTCCGCCTCAGGAACGTATGATTTTATCTACAGCGATGGTTTTTTGCTCTTTGTCCAGATATAACACCTTCTGATGATATTTGCTTAACGTGCTCCGATGGCCTACGCTGACCAGCGTCGTCTCCGGCGCGTCGGTCATCAGCAGGGTGTAGACCTTGGCTTCCGTTTCCTCATCCAGCGCGGAAGACGCTTCATCCAAGAACAGCCACAGAGGCTTGTAGATCAGGGCGCGGACAAAGGCCAGCCGCTGCTGTTCCCCGATGGAAAGCACATGGCTCCAGTCCGCTTCCATATACAGCTTGTCATACAGATACCCGATGCAGCAGACTTCCATCAGCTGTTTCAACTCTTCATCCGTACGGCTTTCCGTGCCGGGATACAGCAGGGATTCCTTTAAGGTGCCCAGGGGCAGATACGGACGCTGGGGAATGAACATGATCCGGTCATCCGAAGGAATCTCCAACGTGCCTTTCGCATAAGGCCAGATGCCTGCCAGCACACGAAGCAGCGTACTCTTGCCGCTGCCGGACAGCCCTTTGATAAGCACATTAGTTCCCGGTTGCAGTGTAAAGGATACCTGATGCAAGATGGAGGAACCGTCCGGCAGGTCCACGTCCATTTCCCGGGCAATAATATCGGCGCCAACGCTTTCCCTGCGCTGCAGATCTTTCTGGGCGCTTTCCTGCTTCACCTGTCGCATGTGCAGGCCGAAGCCAGTGAGACGTTCTACCACTGCCTGCCATTCCGCGATAGACGAATACATATCCACAAAATAGGACAAGCTTTCCTGTACCCGGCCAAAGGCGCTGGAAATCTGCATCAGTCCCCCCAGTGTGATCTCTTTGGCCAGATACCGGGGCATGGCCACTACCAGCGGAAAGATGATGGCGATCTGGGAGTACCAGCTGTTCAGCCAGGTGAGCTGCTTCTGCTTTTTAATGATATTCCAGAAGTTTTCCAACAGCAGGGAAAACCGCTTTTTAAACACGCTTCCTTCGTGGCCCTCGCCGCTGTAAAAGGCAACGCTTTCCGCATTTTCACGCATACGCATCATGGCAAAACGGAAATCCGCTTCGTATTTCTGCTGTACAAAGTTCAACCCTACCAGCTTATTCCCCACCTTATAGGTCAGCCAGGTTCCCGCAATGGAATACAGCAGCGCCGTCCATACCAGATAGCCAGGGATATGGATATCCATGCCGGCCACCTTGAACTGCAACGGGCCGGACAGATTGTACAGGATCACAACAAAGGACGCAAACGTGGTAAAGGCTTTCAAAATCCCGATGCCAAACCGCAGGGTGTATTCCACAAACATCCGGACGTCCTCGCTGATACGCTGGTCCGGGTTGTCCGTTGCCGTTCCGAACATCTGCAGCCGGTAATAGGTCTTATGCTCCAGCCATTCGTCAATATACTGATTCGTCAGCCAGCGGCGCCAGTTGATGATCAGGATCTGCTGCAGGTAAAAGGCGTACACAGCCAGAATGATATAAATAAAGGCCAGCCAGCTGAAATGGAACAGCTCGGCAAAGATCTTGTCCTTTTCATAATTCTGCAGCGCACTGTAAAATATGTTGTACCACTGGTTCAGCTGCACCAGCATAAAGACCACGCCCAGTGTCAGCGCAACAATTGCAAACAGCAGCAGGTACGCTTTCTTTTTCTCTTCGCTCTGCCAGTATGACCTGGTCAGCGCCCACACGTTTTTCAGGAAGCGGACGCTGTCATCCATCTTTTTCATAGAATAACACCTTCATCAGTATTTACGGGACCGCTGCTTTAGGAAGCGGCAGGATTCCATACGCGATTCAGACATCATGAAAAAAGCAGGACACATATTACTGCCTTTTCCATTCTCAAACATACATTACTATTTTATAAAAAAGCAAAACGTCTGGCAAGTCTTTACGACCTGCCAGACGTTAAGATTTACGAAATTTTCACATCCTGCCCCGTTGTTTAAAAATCGGGTGTTCCGTCTTTGTGTTTGCCGCGGCTGAAGAACCGTTCCACCACAACAAACAGTACCGGAATCAGGAAAATGCCCACAAAGGTATTGAAGGTCATGCCGCCTACTACCGCATTACCCATGGACACACGGGAACCGGCGCCGGGGCCGGTGGCAATGGCCAGAGGCAGACAGCCCAGAATGAAGGCAAAGGATGTCATCAGGATGGGGCGGAGACGAAGGTGAGCCGCATTGATAGCCGCTGTCACTACGTCCTGGCCGTTTTCCAGATTCATCTTGGCGTATTCCACGATCAGGATCGCATTCTTAGCCGCCAGACCAATCAGCATAATCATGGCGACCTGCATATAAATGTCGTTCTGCTGTCCCCGCAGGAACTGGGATCCAAGACATCCCATGACTGCCGGAGGTACCGACAGCAATACGGCGATGGGGATGGTCCAGCTCTCATACAGGGCGCACAGCACCAGGAACACGAACACCAGGGAAATGGCGTAGAGGCCGTATGCCTGGTTGCCTGCTTCCCGTTCGTCGCGGCTCTGGTCGGTCCACTCATAAGTGTACGTGGTGGGCAGCACCTCGTGGGCTACTTCTTCCAGGGCCGCCATAGCCTGGCCGGTAGAATAGCCGTCCGCCGGGGAACCGGCGATCTTGAAGGCGCTGGCGCCGTTAAACCGGGTAATGGAAGGAACCGTCATTTCCGGTTCTACGGAAACCAGGGAATCCAGCGGAACCATGTCGCCGTTGTTACTGCGGACAAAGAAGAACTTCATATTGTTCACATCATCGCGATACTGGGGCTGGGCCTGCATGACTACCTTCCAGGTACGGCCAAAGTTATTGAAGTCGTTCACTTCCATACCGCCCAGGAATGTCTGCAACGTGGTGAACACGCTGGCTACCGGAACATTCAGGGACTCTGCCTTTTCACGGTTCACGTTAAACTTATAACCGGGGGTATCCGTATTGAATGTGGTATAGGCTACGCCCACTTCCGGACGCTGATTGGCTTTCATAACAAACTGGCGGGCATATTCATTCATCTGGTCAATAGAGTCTCCGCCCAGGTTCATGATGTACATGCTGAGGGAACCCGTGCTGGACAGGCCAGGCAACGCCGGTTCGTTAAAGGCCATGATGTTCATTTCCGGCGTCTGAGCCGCCAGGGCGTAGGTCCGCTGGATCAGCTCAAAAGAACTGGTTGACCGCTTGTCGTAATCTTCCATCATGACCGGGATAATACCGGCGCTGGATTTAGGCGCCATGCTCAGCACGTCGAACCCGTTTACCGGCATGACATATTTAACGCCCGGCAGTTCCGCCAACTTCTTTGAGAACTCTTCCATCTGCTTCATGCCCCGGTTAGAAGAAGCCCCTTCCGGAAGGTTATACGATACCAGGTACATGCCCTGGTCTTCATCCGGCACATAGCCGCTGGGGGTTATTTTAAACAGGAGCCCGGTCAGGATACAGATCACCAGGAGGCCGCACATCATCAGCTTGGAATAACGGATGCATTTACCCACCTGGTTCGTATATTTAGCCAGGGTATTGGCATACCATACATTAAAGCGGTAGATGATCTTGCCGACCAGCCCTTTGTTCCCCTCTTCGCTGGCTGCGCTTGCATGGGGTTTCAGCAGCATAGCGCAAAGGGCCGGGGTCAGGGACAAGGCCACGACGGCAGACAGCATCATGGAAACAGAAATAGTCAGGGCGAACTGCTTATACAGCTGGCCCGTGGAACCGCTCATAAAGGAGATGGGCACGAATACCGCAGCCAGTACGCAGGCAATGGCCACTACAGGGCCGGACACTTCCTTCATGGCCCGGTAGGTCGCTTCTTTCGGGCTCAACCCGGTTTCCTGGATATGATGCTCAACAGCCTCCACTACCACGATGGCGTCGTCCACTACCAGGCCGATGGCCAGGATCATGGCAAACATGGACAGGGTGTTGATGGAAAAGCCCAGTAATACGAAGGCGCCAAAGGTGCCGATCAGGGACACCGGGACCGCCAGCATGGGAACCAGGGTGGCCCGCATATTGCCTAAGAAGATATACACTACAATCAGCACCAGGACCAGCGCTTCAAAGAAGGTGTGAGCCACCTTCTCCAGCGATTCCCGGATGAACTGCGTCTTATCCATGGCGATGATCAGTTTCATATCCGGAGGGAAGCGGGTCTCCGCATCTTCCAGTACTTTTCGGATCTCAGATACCGTGTCGATAGCATTGGCATCGGTCGTCAGGGATATCGGATAAATGACAGAATCGCCGCCTTCGCCTTTATCCAGGAACAGGGAAGAAGGCGTATCCATACGCTCGCCTTCATAAATGTCGGCGATATCTTTCAGTTTCATAATCTGCCCGTTAGCCGCCCGGACAATAATGTTGCCGAATTCCTCCGGGGTTTTCAGTCGGCCCTGGGCGCTGGCGGAATATTTCATTTCCTGGTCGCTGGTCGTGGGTTTGGAACCGATGGAGCCGACCGGCGCCTGGATGTTCTGGTTCTGGATCGCGGCTGCAATATCAGAAGCCGTCAGTCCCAACTGGGCCATCAGGTCCGGTTTTACTTCCACGCGCATGGAATATTCCGGGCCGTATTCGCTGACGGAGGAAACGCCTTTGACGCGCTTGATGGGATCGACGACGTTGGAAGCCCCATAGGCTTTCAGGAACATGCCGTCATACGTCTTGTTAGGCGATGTCAGCGCAAAATACATAATGGTCTGGGACGACATCTTAGCCGTGGTGATACCGTACTGGGTAACCTCGGTAGGCATGGAAGCCTTGGCCTGGTCCACGCGGTTCTGCACTTCTACGGACGCGATATCGCCGTTTTTTTCCAGGTTAAAGTTGACGTCCAGCACGTAACGGCCGGTATTGGTAGAAGTGGAACGCATGTCCCGCATGTTTTCAACGCCGTTGACCTTCTGTTCAATGGCCTGGGCAATAGATTCTTCTACCGTGGAAGCATTGGCGCCCACATAGTTGGTCTCTACTTCTATCTGGGGTTTTGTAATATTGGGATATTGTGCAATAGGCAGGCTGAACCCGGCAATAACGCCTGCAAAGACGATGATCAGGGACAGGGCTATTGCAAATATCGGTCGGTCGATAAAGAACTTAGCCACTTGGGTTACCTCCTACTGTTTGCTTTCGTTGCTCAGGTCGGCTTCCGTCATAGCGGCAGGTTTTACTTCAGACCCTTTATTAACTTTCTGTATGCCTTCCACTACCAGGGTCTCGTCCCCGTTCAGGCCGCTTTCTACCAGCCACAGCTTGCCAACCCTGGCGCCCAGCGTAACCTCTTTCATATCCACCTTATTGTCGCTGCCTACTGTAAATACGAATTTCTTGTACAGCATCTCTTTCACTGCGCGCTGGGGGATCAGCATCGCGTTCTTTATGGTCCCGGCATTGGCCTGCAGGCGGGCGAACATACCCGGCATCAGCATATTGTTATCGTTGCTGAACCGCGCTTTTAATGTTAACGCACCGGTACCGCTGCCGATCTCCCGGTCTACCTGGTCCACCACGCCGGCGCCGGTATAGACGCTGCCGTCAGACAGGACCAGTTTCAGGTCTTCCAGCGCTTTGGCGCCGGAATCGGAATGGGCTTTGGAAAGCTGCAGGTACTCGTTCTCGGACATGCTGAATTTGATCCGGACCGGATTCGTGTTGCTCATGGTGGCCAGCACGGTCTGCCCTGCGGCCACATAGTTTCCTACGGCCAGGTCGCTGGTACTGATCCTGCCGGAGAACGGAGCCTTCACATCCGTATCGCCCATATTGATCTGGGCGTTTTCCAGGATGGCTTCCTGAGCCGCCACCTGCGCTCTGGCAGAATCCCGCTGGGCCACGGCCAGATCGTACTGCTGCTTGGACACCGCATTCTGCTCATACAGCTTGGCATACCGTTCCGCATCGGCGTTCAGCCGGTTATATTCTGTCCGGGCAGCCGTCAGGCCTGCCTGGGCGTTCAGCACATTGGCTTTATAGGTGCGCTGGTCAATGGTGAACAGCACCTGTCCCGCTTCCACCCAGTCGCCGCCGTTGAAGTTCTTGCTGGTAATCTTGCCGGATACGTTGGCCGTCAGCTTTGCTTCCTGCTGCGCTTCTACAAAACCGGTAAATTCATGCACATTGGGCGTATCCCTTTTAATCACCTGCATGGTCTTGACCGGCACGACAGCCGCCGCTTTCTGCTGCGCCTGCTTGTTTCCGCAGCCTGCAAAAACCAGCAGCCCGGATACCGCCAGGGCTACCGCCAGGCTCTTTCCCCATTTTCCATGGAAATTACATAACATAAATCGATCCTCCCCGAAATCTACAGCCTTATATATCACTTTTGACAATCTGCAAAAATAATACACATGCCGATACTTTTCCATTTTCAGCATGTGTAATATTATAATAGAAAACAAGTCAAAACGCAACCCGGATAAATCGGGTTTTTATTCAGTTTTCTTCACTTTTCTTCCACATTCTTCATTTTTCTTCCAAAACTGACTGGCCAGTCAGTTTTTTTGATATTCTTTGCTTCTCTCTTCCATCCGACGCAGAAAACGCCGCTCCGTCCGTTTGAAGACAGCCGCCGGACGACGCGCCTCCCCGCCTGCAAATCTCCTGACCGGTTATTTTTCAACCACTTTCTTATCTTTTAAAAACGGCGCCATATCTTCCGCGGTGATCATGGTCATATGGATTTTATCTTCATCCTGGAAATGTTCCGCCAGCAGCCGGTCCTGCAATATATAATACTTACCGGTAAAATGCCAGAAGGCCGGTTTTTCCGTAACAAAGGCATCCTTCGGCCGCCCTGCCAGGTTCAGTACTTTGATGAAATCCGGATTTTTTGTATGGAACATATCCGCCATCTTCAGCATCGCGCCGTTGCGCATATCGATATTGTACAAGTCACGGATCACCTCTCCGTCCCGGTTCCGCCTCCCCAGTTCAAGGCTCAGCAGATTCGGTCCGGCAAACTTGACCTGAAACGCCCTTTCATCTTCCTCGGGCGCTTTTTCGAACCAGTCTGCCAGTGTCTTATTGATTTTATTCTGTAGATCCGGCTTTTCTTCAATGGCTATTACCGGGCGACAGATGCTGCGATCTCCGATAAAAGCCCGGCGGGGATACAGCTTCCAGTTCCCGGCGCCTTCCGCTCTGTCTTCTCCTGCATTCTCCGCTTGTTCGTCGCGAGTATCTACCAGCGTTACTTCCTCCGGGATCCACCGCCCTTCTTTCTGCACCCAGCGGACGGCCAGCCGCCCCAAAAGATCCCGCCGGTTGGCCGCCAGGATATTCTGTTCCGTAAACAGCCGGTCAGCCAGCCGCGTCAGCGAAACCACTTCCGTCACCTGCGGACGCAGATAGGGTTTTGCGATGCTCCCATCCTCACGGTACAGGTGCAGCAGGTTGTCAGCCTTCCCGGAAAACGAAACTGTCTTTTCCCCGTCGTTTGCATCTTTCAGTTTGCACTCTACGGTAAAGGTGTAACCGGGCCGGTACTCCGCCTTAGCGGTAATCCCCAAGGCGTCTGCCCCGGAAAAGACCTCCCGTACTTTCTTCCGGTCAGAAAAATCTACGATCCGGCATCCGACGGCTGCATTTTTTCCGCCTTTGGCAGCCATCAGCAGAATCTGGTCGTGAGACTTGTCCGTGATTTCCGTTTTCTCCTTCTCCACGCCAGACACTTTTTCCGTCGCCTTTTTTAGTTCTGCCAGCAGCGCCTCAATCTGTTTATCCGTATCGTCTTTTTTCTTCCCTGCAGTCTGTCCGTCTGTTGCGGATTGCAATTCTGCCTGATCCGGCTCCGGTCCTTCTTTCAATGACTTGGCTGTTTTCTCTTCCGCATTCAGCTCTTTCTGATTAATCTGCTGCGTTTTCTCTCCAGCCTTTGCCGCTTCTCTGGCAGCTTTGCTTTTTTCGTTTTTTCCTGTCGGCAGCGTTTCCAGCAGACAGTAATATCCTCCGTCCAGATCCGGCTTCCAGGCCGTCGTCATTTTTCCGGCGGAGTCTTTCACCACTATCCATAGATTGGAATAATAGTTGCTTCCGGTCATCTTTTTATCGCCTGTCAGCTCCACCGTCTTTTTTACCCCGCTGCCATCCACGTCGGCTTCAATTTTTGCCAGCAGCGCGGCCTGAGCGCTAGAAAACGGCGCCGACATCAGTATCAGCGCGCTTAACCCGGTAATCATCTGTTTCAGCATAATATCTCCATTCTGCCGCGGCAGATCCTGCGGCATATACAAAATCAACGCATTTCTATTTCTGTTTGCCCGGCGCATAGTCCGGCGGAACAGCCGTCAGCCATTGCTGGTCCTTCTCATTTTCCCGGAACAGGTGTGCGTCAAACCACATATAGTAGAAACGCTCCGCGGAAATGATATTGTATCCGTCCTGCGCATGGTCTGTCGTATCGTAAGGATCCGCCATGATCAGCACGTCATCTGACCCATTCCCGGTGCCCATGGTATCGTGGCCTATGATCACCCGCCAGTGTCCGCCCCAGTCCACGTTTTCCACCATGATGGGGATGCCCTGCTTCAGGTTATCATCCACAAATGCCAGAAAGTCCTCATAGGTTTTGGAGGAGCCGTCTTTCAGGGAGTTCTTCACCTTCCATCCCTTTTGTTCAAAGTACCGGCTCATGCCCCGGGTGTTGGTACCGGGATCCTTCATATTGGCCGGGTGCGTCCCCATGATCTTTGCCATTTCCATTTCCGAATCCGGAACTTCTCCCAGAAAATGCCGCACTACGGTCAGCGCCGCCGCCGGGCCGCAGGTGTATTCCGTATGTTGCTGATACGTCCGGTACTTTTCCAAAATCAGCAGGCTGCCACCGGACTTCATATTATATATATCCGCCTTTTTAAAATACGGCGAATCCTTAACATCAGCCTTTCCCTGTTTCGCTGCGGAGCCGCCGTCGTCCTTTTGCAGCAAAAGTCCAATACTGCCCTTCAGGTTATCCAGCGCGCCGCCCTTCCCCGATTCTTCTTCACCCGTATTCACAGTATAGAAGTTCAAGGCGCCGACAGCCGCTGCGGCAACCGCCGCCAACATCGCTTTCTTCATCATAATATGAACCACTCCTGTATAAAACACAGTTATTTACTATATCTATATCATCTATCTTCGCAACATCCAATACAGCGCCGGCAATGCGACGGCGCTTATGTCTGAAGCGGACAGCTCTCCTTTAAAGCCACGTCTCTTTTTGCTTTCCTTTTTTTATTTTAGCTTCCAACGCTGCCAGCAGCGCTTCCTTTTCATTGGGCACGCTGCCGCTCTGCACCCGCATAAGCAGATACTTCATTGCTTCGCCCACAGTCATGGGAATCGCATCTCTTTCCCCCCCGGAGCTTCCCGTTCCTCCTGCGGCAGAAGTTCCCCGTTTTTCTTCACCATGCATTACCGGTTCCAAATGCGCCGCCAGCAATGCCTGCACTTCTCCGCCCCGCACTTTCAGGTCGGATGTATGCACCGGCATCTGTTCCCGGGCGATCTGCACCGCTTCTTCTCCCAGGCGGCGTCCTTCTTCCATCACCGATTCCTGCAAAACACCGGCCCATGTTGCGCCCATGTCGGCCAGAAATACCTCCGTCAGCTGGGCAAAAGCATCTGTCATTTCCGCTTCAGTCCTGAATGTACCTCCTGTCGCTTCGCTGCGAATCCAGCGAAGCAGGGTATTATTCTTCCGGATCAGCATCGGTGCAAAGCGCATGTGACGCGACACCAGCCATACCACGCGCCGGATAAAAGGATGCGGATAACGAAGGCGTTCCAGGATCGCTTCCGCCATCTTCGCGCTTTCTTTTTCGTGCCCGTGGTCGTTGGGATACCCATCAGGGGTAGCGCCCCGGATACCCGGCAATCCTTTCGCCACGTCATGCAGCACTAACGCCCAGCGCAGCGTCAGATCCTGCGGCCCGTTGTCCACCGCCGCCAGAATGTGCTCCCACACATTGTAACAATGAAACCGGATATTCTGCGGCAAGCCTGGCAAATGCGCCAATTCAGGCAACACATCCACATAGGATTCGCTGCCCCTGTCCCGCACCCGGCACCGGGCGCCGGCCAGACCGCTGGAAAGAAAGAGGGCAAGCCCTTTGCCCGCAAACCTTCCCACCAGCATCTTGTCCAGTTCTGTTTTCACCCTCTCCAGTGACAGGTTTCGGCACTGGCTGACAGCAAATGTGTAACGCTTTTTCATGCAATACTTTGTTCCCGGCTGCCCAAACGCATCCAGCTCCGCGCGCTGTCCGGACCAGCAGGCCGTCCGTACTGCATTCTCCGCCTTTCTTTGTTCCCCGGAGTCAGGAGCCGTACCGCAACCGGTAAGCTGGGCGTCCGGCCCCATCGTTTTCATATCCGCAGGTACATTCTTCCCTGCTTTTTCCATGGCCGCGCGCAGATTCTGTTCTATGGTCAGCCGTTCATCGTAATCGCCAGCAACATCTGCCGCCATATCATCGCCTTCAACATAAGTGAAACCCAATTGCGCCACAAAACGGCAGGCCCGGTACATGCGCAGGGCATCCTCCGCAAACCGCTTTTTCGGATCCCCTACCGTGCGCAACAGCTTTGCGTTCAGGTCTTTCTGCCCGCCATAAAAGTCATACAGGTTTCCCGCTGCGTCCATAGCCATAGCATTAACTGTAAAATCCCGGCGGGACAGGTCTTCCCGCAACGTGTCACAGTACCAAACCTCAGCAGGACGGTGGGCATCCTTTCCATAGGCATAACGCTCGTTTCGGAATGTTGCCACTTCCATGGCGTGGCCTTCCGTCACCGCCGCCACCACGCCAAAATTCTCCCCCAGTTTCTCCGCCAGCGTGTATCCCGCTTTACGCAACACAGCCACAATCTGTTCCGGGCGGGCGCTGGTAGCAATATCATAATCCCCGGGTTCCAGCCCCAGCAGAAGGTCACGCACCGCGCCGCCCACCACGTAGGCCTCGTACCCGGCGTCGCGTAAAATATCTAAAGTTTTTAATACATAAGAGGGAAACCGTTTCTGCATATCACACCTGCTGTCCTGGCTGGAAACTGTCCGTATTGTATCGGCGTATTTTCATTGATTCATTTATTGTACCATATTTTATATGTCTGTGCTTATAAAAAAACGGGATCCGCTTTGATTTACAGATCCCGTTTTTATGTTGCAGCTTCATTACGATACGATGCCTTACGCTTCCAGCAGCGCCTTCGCCACCAGTTCTCCCATCTCCTGCGTATTCACTTTGGTCATGCCTTCCCCGAACAGGTCCGGCGTGCGGCACCCTGCTTCATACACTTTGTCAACCGCAGCTTCCACTGCATCCGCTGCAGCCTGCTGATCCAACGAATAACGGAACAGCATGGCGGCGGACAGGATGGTACCCGTGGGATTGGCAATACCCATGCCGGCAATATCCGGCGCGCTGCCGTGGATGGGCTCATACAGCCCGGTTCCGTCCCCGAGGCTGGCGCTGGGCAACAGGCCGATGGAACCACCCAGCACGGACGCTTCATCCGACAGGATGTCGCCAAAGATGTTATTGGTCAGCACCACGTCAAACTGGCCGGGGTTCAGCACCAGCTGCATGGCGCAGTTATCTACATATAAGTGGTTCAGCTCAATATCCGGGTATTCTTTTGCCTGCATCTCCGTCACGATTTTGCGCCACATACGGGACTCCGCCAGCACGTTGGCCTTGTCCACGGATGTCACCTTTCCCCGGCGCACCTTGGCCGCTTCAAAAGCTTTCCGGGCGATCCGTTCCACTTCCGGACGGGTGTACAGGTCAATGTCAGAAGCCGTTTCCACACCATCCACCATGGCCGCTTCATTATGGGTTCCAAAGTAGATGCCGCCGGTCAGTTCCCGGACGATCAGGAGGTCTGTCCCCTGTGCGCGTTCCGGTTTCAGCGGGGATAAGTGGGCCGTAAACCGGCTCACCTTCATGGGACGCAGGTTGCAGTACAGACCCAGGTCTTTGCGGATACGCAGCAGCCCTTTTTCCGGACGTATGGACGGATCCACGTTGTCCCATTTGGGACCACCTACCGCCCCCAGCAACACCGCGTCCGCCGTCCTGGCGGATTTCTGCGTGATTTCCGGATAGGGATCGTTGTATGCGTCGATGGCGCAGCCGCCTAACAGCTGATGATCATATTCCAGCGCAAAGCCGAACTTCTTTGCTGCCGCATCCATTACTTTTACCGTTGCGTCTACAATTTCCGGGCCGATGCCGTCGCCCGGCAATAAGGTGATTTTCATAATTACTGTTCTCCTCATCTGTCAAATAAAGGTTCCTATATCCTGTTATAAATAAGGCGAAGCCATTGCAGCTCCGCCCTGTTGTTCAAGAAGCGCTGCAAGCATGAGCACGCATCCTTGCGGCCAGATCCGCAAGCATTACCCTCAGCCCTGCGCCTTCACATAATTGACCAGGCCGCCGCAGTCTGCAATCTTCTGGCAGAATTCCGGCAGCGGTTTCGTTTTGATGACCAGATTTTTATTTACGATCTTTATCTCCCCGGTCTTCAGGTCCACCTCCACATCGTCGCCCTTTTCGATCTTTTCCACTTCCGGACCGATCTCCAGCAGTGGCAGGCCGATGTTGATGGCATTCCGGTAAAAGATACGGGCAAAACTGTCCGCAATGATGCACTTGACTCCTTTGACCTTCAGCACCACCGGCGCGTGTTCACGGGAGGAACCGCAGCCGAAATTCTTGCCGGCCACGATGATCTCGTCTGTTTTCACATTAGGGGCAAAGGTCGTATCAATATCTTCCATGGCATGTTCTGCCAGTTCCTTAAAATCTGAAATATTCAAATACCGGGCCGGAATAATTACATCCGTGTCAATATGATCCCCGTAGCGCCAAATCCTGCTCATCCCAAAACCTCCTCTGCCGAAGCGATATAGCCTTTCACCGCGCTGGCTGCCGCTGTATACGGGCTTGCCAGGTACACTTCACTGTCCACATGTCCCATACGGCCGCGGAAATTGCGGTTCGTAGTAGAAACGCAGCGCTCGCCTGCCGCCAGGATGCCCATATAACCGCCCAGGCAGGGACCGCAGGTGGGTGTGGATACAGCCGCATTGGCTTTGATGAAGATGTCAACATAGCCTAACCGGATCGCTTCCTGATAAATCTCCTGCGTCGCCGGGATGATGATGCAGCGTACATTGTCGTTTACTTTATGGTCTTTCAGCACCTCCGCAGCCTGCGCGATATCTTCCAGCCGCCCGTTGGTGCAGGAACCGATGACCACCTGGTCGATCTTTATATGATGGGATTCGCTTACGGGATGCGTATTTTCCGGCAGATGCGGATAGGAAGTGACCGGAACCAGTTTGGACAGGTCGATCTGTACCGTCTGCACATACTCTGCGTCCGGGTCCGGCTCTACCGCCGTCCAGGGACGGGTCACGCGACCCTGCAGAAATGCTTTCGTCTTTTCATCCACCGGGAAGATTCCGTTCTTGCCGCCTGCTTCAATGGCCATGTTGCAGATGGTGAACCGGTCTGACATATCCAGTTCAGCCACGCCGGGGCCGGTAAATTCCAGGCTCTGGTAACGTGCGCCGTCGACGCCGATCATACCGATCAGTGTCAGGATCAGGTCTTTGCCTTTTACGTATTTCGGCATCTTGCCGGTCAGTTCCACTTTAATGGCAGCCGGAACTTTAAACCAGGTTGTACCGCTGGCCATGGCGCAACCGATATCCGTCTGGCCCATGCCGGTAGACAGCGCATTCAATGCGCCGTAAGTACAGGTGTGGGAATCGGCGCCGATAACGATCTCGCCGGGAGCTACCAGCCCTTTGTCAGGCAGCAGGGCATGTTCGATTCCCATACGGCCTACTTCAAAATAGTTGGTAATGTTATGTTTTCTGGCAAAATCCCGCATCTGTTTGCACAGGGTAGCGGATTTGATATCTTTACAGGGCGAAAAATGATCCGGTACCAACGCTATCTTATCTTTATTGAATACCGGCCGTCCGATCTTTTCAAATTCATTGATTGCCGGCGGCCCAGTAATATCGTTCGCCAGAATCAGATCCACCTGAGAGACCAGCAGGTCCCCGGCCTCCACAAAATCCCGTCCCACATGCATGGCCAGGATCTTCTGCGTCATTGTCATGCCCATAAGAAACCCCTCCTCAAAAATCACAAAGTCTTCATAAAATTATAAACCATTTTTCCTGCAGGCGCTTTGAATTTTCAAAATCCCTTAAAATTTATAAAAAAGCATTTGCATATTGTAAATTCTGTTACAGAGTTTTACCTTTTTTCTTACTAATTTCGTTTAGGCGCAGATAAAGAACGATACGCAACGATTCGCCGCGCAATATCCTGCTGACATTTTCCGTTGCCATACGTCCTGTGTGGACGCAAGGCGCCGCCATTCCTGTAACAAGTCGACTAAATCAGTATGTATTTCGCGATAAATAGCAGGGCCAGCGCGTACAGCAGCGGACTGACGCGACTGGCATGCCCGGTCAGTGTATTCACGATAGCATAGGAGATGATCCCGAAGGAGATGCCTTCCGAGATGCTGTAGGCAAAGGGCATGGCGATGATGCACATGTAAGCAGGGATCGCTTCCGGCAGATTGCCAAAGTCTATTTCGCTGATGGAAGACACCATCAGGAACCCTACCATCACCAGCGCCGGCGCAGTGGCAAAGGCGGGAATCGCCATGAAGAACGGAGCCAGGAACAAGGACAGGAAGAAAAGGACCGCCGTGGTAACAGCCGTCAGGCCGGTCCGGCCGCCTTCGCTGACGCCGGAAGCGGATTCCACAAACGTGGTGACCGTACTGGTCCCCATCAGGGCGCCGGCTACCGTGCCCAGAGAGTCCGCCATCAAAGCGCCTTTAATGCGGGGCAACGTACCGTCTTTTTGCAGCATGTTAGCTTTGGAGGCAACCCCCATCAGGGTCCCCAGCGTATCGAAAAAGTCCACGAACAGGAACGACATAACCACTACGAGAAAATCAACCGACGCCACCTGGCTAAAGTCCAGCTTCAGTAAGATGGGAGAAGGATCGGCAGGAAGGAAGGAAGACAGACCTGCGGAAAAATCCGGCAGCACGCTGAACGCGCCCACCTTCGGATCCGGTACATACAGCCCGGTCACTTCACAGACCACGCCTAACAGCCAGGTAAACAGGATGCCCCACAAAATACCGCCCTTCACATTCCGGGCAACCATGATACCGGTCGCAATGATACCGATAACAGCCAGCACGACGGTAATCCCCGTGGTATGGAACGTACCGCTGAGCATGGACTGCTTAAAGTTGAACAGCGCAATCTTCGTCGCCGGGTTCCCCACGATGATCTGCGCATTGAACAGTCCGATCAGCGCAATGAACAGTCCGATGCCTACGGAAACCGCCCGCTTCAGGCTGAGAGGAATGACATTGAATACCGCCTGCCGAACATTGGTCAGAGACATCAGTATGAACAGCACGCCCTCTACGCAGACTGCTGCCAGCGCCATTTCCCAGGAATACCCCATCTGTTTGACTACGGTAAACGCGAAGAATGCGTTCAACCCCATACCGGCGGATAAAGCAAAGGGGTAATTGGCAAACGCCGCCATCAGCAATGTGGCAAAGCAGGATGCCAGCGCCGTAACGGTAAGCACTGCGCCTTTATCCATTCCCGTCACACTCAGGATTGACGGGTTGACAGCCAGAATGTAAGCCATTGTCATAAAGGTGGTAATGCCCGCCATGATTTCCGTCTTTACCGTCGTTCCGTTTTCCCGCAGGTGAAAAATCCTGTCTAATGTTCCCTTATCCTGCATAACGTCCTCCTGTAAAACCTGTTATTATTAACCATTTACTATATTATAACAAAACAGCCGCGGAATTTCCACGGCTGTTCAGCAAATCACAACAGCATCGCTGCAAAAAACAGATCATTCGGGGTTGCTGCTGACCCGCAACATTTCATTGTCTCCCGATTTCCGATAAAACGTATAGGTGTGCCTTCCCCGTTTTTTGGATTCGTACAAAGCCAAATCGCATTTTTCAAACAGTTTGGCAGCATCTTCCGTCTGTATACCATGAGCGATTCCTGCACTGATAGAAACAGGCGGCAGCCCATCCGTCGGATTGGCCAGTTCGTTGTTGATCCGGCTTATCTTGGATTCAATCAGCGAACGTTGCATTTCATCGGAATGCACCATAAATACAACAAACTCATCGCCCCCGATACGGCAGATATAATCATCGGAACGGAAGTGACTCTTCAGGACCTTCACCAGCTTGATCAGGATCTTATCCCCGGTTTCATGACCGTAAGTATCGTTAATAGTCTTAAAATGATCCACATCAAACAGCAGCATGTACGTCGAACGGATATCCATGCCGGAAAGCAGGAGCTCATACCCCGCCCGGTTATACGCGCCTGTCAGTTCATCGTGGGATGCCTTGAAATTCAGATGCTCAATACTGCTCTTATACACGGAATACATTTTATTATAGGCCTGCGCCAGATACCGGAATTCGTTGGCCCCGACTTCCGGAATGGGACTGTCTGCCTTGATCTGCTCCACAGCCCGTAAGATCGGGCTGATGCCAAGGAACGAAGTCAGCCAGACAACAAAGAAAATCAGCAGTATCTGCAACACGATCATGGTACGGCCAAAACTCAGGTCCACGCGAAAGTCGCTGAGCGCAGCTTCCTTCACATTATGCGTCAGCGTTTCGATGGCCGCCACACTTTTCCGGATACCCTGGCGAATACGGTCTTTTTCTTTATAGTATTCGTCATCCATGACTATTTGCGTAGCAAGTTTCATCTTTTCGGCAGGGGAAAGTGCTGCATCGTTCTGCCGCAACGAAACGCTGCGAAGCAGAGTAGGATATTGTGTATACCCCTTCGCATCTATCACCAGGCGCATGGCATAATATTCACGGTTCATCAGGATTATGGAATAGCTCATTGCCTCGCGAAGCGCCTCAAGGGGGGCTGCGGCATCCGGATCTTTCTTCATGATGTCGACCGCCTTTTCGCGCCGCCTGTTTTCAAAGGCTTCTGCGAAGTATTCCTCCATAAACCGCGGGTCGCCGGTTATGGTAAAGCGCTGCGCCCGTTCCGTAAGATAATCCGACGCGTTCAGCAGTTCATGGGCTGCATTTTCCAGCACCATCTGCTCTTCCGTAACATTTGTCAGATGGATGAAACTCCTCATGACCCGATAGGTGGAAAAGACCATGATACATGACAAAATTACAGCTATCACGATCATCCAGGTATGGATCTTGCGGAGCGACAATCCGTTTTTCATTTGCTTCAGAAGCATTCTGCAATCATCTCTTTATGAATTATTGTCACTCTATAGTTTATATTGTACCACCTTTACATGCATTTTACCACAACGAGTTTGCACTGTGATTAATTAAAAAAAGACTCCTGTTACGCTTCGTAGCAGGAGTCTTTATACCATATATCGGATACTTATCTTAAAATATCTTGAAATCTTTCCAACTGTAACCGGAATTCATCCGGCGCAGTCCTGTGCGAGTCCTTAAATCAGATGCGCAGCAACCGTACTTTCGTAATACCGTCCAGGCCCTGCAGCAGTTTCAGCGTTTCTTTTCCTACTTCATTGTCCACTGTCAGGAACATCATGGCAACGCCGTTCTGCTGGTTGCGGCTTACCTGCATGGTTGCAATGTTGACCTTGGAAGCACCTAAGAGCGTACCGATCTGGCCGATCATGCCGGGCTTGTCTTCGTTATTGACCGCCAGCATGAAGGCAGTGGGCTCCACATCGAACTGATAACCGTTGATATCTTTGATGCGCACTTCCCCTTCCGGATTCACATTGCCGGCTGCGGTAAAGATACCTTTCTTGGTATGTACTTTGATTTTCAGCAGGGTGACCGTACCGCTTTCCTTGCTTTCCACCACTTCCACACCGCGGCTTTCCGCCGTCAGTTCTGCATTGACATAGTTCACCCGTTCCTTCAGTACAGGCTCAAACAGTCCTTTCAGTACAGCTCGGGTCGCCATATCGGTTTCAATTTCTGCCAGCGCGCCGCTGTAGATGACTTCTACCTTTTCCACCGCGTCATGCTCCAGCTGATAATACAGCTTGCCCAAATCTTCGCCCAGAGCCAGGCAGCTCTTCATGGCATCCAGCTCGCTGGCCTGCAGCGCCGGCAGGTTAACGGCATTGGGAACCATTTCCCCATGCAATGCGGAGATCACTTCTTCTGCAATCGCGATTCCCACATTGTCCTGCGCTTCCTGTGTATCGGCGCCAAGATGCGGCGTCAGCACGCACTGCGGAAGATCAATCAGAGGGGAGATCGGTTTCGGTTCGTCAACCAGCACGTCGATACCGGCGCTGGCAACCAGGCCTTCGCGGATAGCTTTGGCCAGATCCTGCTCATTGTACAGGCCGCCCCGGGCGCAGTTCACTACGCGCACGCCCTTTTTGCATTTCTTCCATTCTTTGTACGTGATCATGTTCATGGTTTCTTCCGTCTTCGGCGTATGGATGGAGATCACGTCGGAATTTTCCAGCAGCTCGTCCAGTGTTTCGCATTTTTTTACATTGTATTTTTTGAAACGGGCATCCGCGATATACGGATCGTACGCAATGACTTTCATGCCAAAGGCCTGCATACGGGTCGTTACCAGCCCGCCGATGCGTCCTAAGCCGATGATGCCCAGCGTTTTGCCCAGCAGTTCCATACCTTTCAGTCCGTCGCGGTTCCAGACGCGGCTCTCAATCATCTTGTGGGCTTTTACGGTATTACGGCAGGAAGCCAGCAGCAGACCGATGGTATGCTCGCAGGCGGAGACGATGTTAGATTCCGGCGTATTCACCACGATGATGCCGCGTTTGGTAGCGCCTTCCATCTGGATATTATCCACACCGTTACCGGCGCGGCCTACCACCTTCAGATTTGTTGCGTGTTCATAGAATTCTTCGTTGATTTTCGTTACGCTGCGCACGATAATAGCATCGTATTCGGGAATCCGTTTCAGCAACTCTTCCCGGGACAGGTCCATTTCTACGTCAACCTGGAAATCCTTCTGCGCTTTCAGCAGCGCAACGCCTTTGTCCGATATTTTCTCTGTTACAATGATCTTTTTCATTTCATTTTCCTCCTTTTTTCCGGCGCATGACCTTCATGTAATGATACTGCGGACCGGAGCCAAAGCAAATAAAAAGCTCCCGTCCTGCCAATAAGGACGGGAGTTCGTATGTCAGTTGAGCTCGCGTGGTGCCACCTTAGTTCACTGTAATCGCTTACAGCCTCATTTCCGGGATATCGGCCGGAACCGGACAGGTTGCAACCCCTGTCTTCTCCAGAGCGGAATTCAGCCTTCGACAGGACGGTTCGCACTGCCCACCGTCTCTCTGCACAGTCCGGGGCTTACTTTTCTCTTTCATAAAATTGCATTTTTGCTTTTATAAATGTGATTATAGGCAAAAACATGGAAAAAGTCAAATACAAGTTTTGTTAACAATGAAACAGATTACGACACTTATAGCAAAAAAAACATCTGCTTACACGGGAATTCATTTTCCTGCCAGAAACTCCAACGCCAGTAAATAGCTCTTCAGCCCCAGCCCGCAAATCTGTCCTGTGCAGCCTGCCGTTGTCACGCAATGATGACGGAAGGCCTCCCGCTGGTGGATATTGCTGATATGTACCTCCACCGCAGGCAGGTTCACTGATTTCAACGCGTCTAATACAGCCACGCTGTAATGGGTATAAGCCCCCGGATTCATCACAATGCCGTCCATCTTTCCGTAGCATTCCTGGATCCAGTCTACCAGCTGCCCCTCGGAGTTGCTCTGTTTAATTTCTACTTCAATCTGCAATTCTTCTGCTTTTCTCTTTATCATTTCACAGAGATCTGCATATGTAGCTGTTCCGTATACGTTCTTTTCCCGGATGCCCAGCATATTGATGTTAGGCCCGTTCAGTACCAGTATTTTCTTCATTGTCGCACTTCCTTATTTTAAGATTATCTTCTTTTCCGCAGTCTGTCGCAGGTTCATCCTCCCGCCTGTTTCGCTGCTTCCACAAGCCGCTGCAGCGTTTCTTTCAGCGTTCCTTTGTTTCTTACCGTCACATCGGCCGCTTCACGGTACAGCGCTTCCCGCTGCGCGTACAGATCATAGATTCGTTTTCGTCCTTCCGCCAGAAGCGGCCTTGTTTCCGTATCCACATCGCCTGCGATATCACCGGGGGATCTGTCCAGAAAGATGATCGTCCCATTCTTTTTCAGATTTTCGATATTTTCCCGGCGCAATACCACGCCGCCGCCCATGGCCAACACCTTTCCCTGCAATCCGGCCAGGCGTTTCACCGTTTTTGTTTCCTGCTCCCGGAAGCAGTCTTCACTGACCGCAAACAGCTCCGGGATCGTCTTTCCCGCATCTTTTTCAATTTCCGGATCCGCATCGATGAAGTCGCGGTCCAATATCTCTGCCAGATATCTTCCCAGCGTGCTTTTTCCACAGCCAGGCATCCCTATCAGCACAATGTTTCTCATAACAGAGACCTCATTTTCTCCGTCACATCCGCAATCAGCGCATCATCCAGTTTTCGCTCCAGCCAGATCTCATCCGTGGCCACGGCCTGTGCTACCAGCATAAACAGCCCGTTCACCGCCTTTTTCCCCTGTGCTTTTGCCAGTTGCATGAATCTGGTTTCCCCCGGATTATAAATGATATCCACCGCCGCGCCAAAATGCTCCATGACAGCCTTGTCCACCGGGGATGCATCCACAGCGGGATACATGCCTACCGGCGTACAGTTGACCAGCAAGTCGCCTTCCAGTCGCCGCAGTTCTTCATACGTTCTGACTTTGTACTGCGAGCGGATATCTTCCGGCGCATTTTCGGTTTTCCGGGTGATCACCGTAATCTGGCCTGCCCCCATGTTCCTGACGCATTGCAGGACGGCCCGGCTGGCTCCGCCGGTTCCCAACACGCACACGTTTTTTCCTGTGGGAACCAGATCCTCATGTTCCAGCAGTCTGGCAAACCCAAAATAATCCGTGTTAAATCCTTCTGCTTTTCCACCGGCAAAAGATATTGTATTCACAGCGCCGATAGCTTCCGCTTCCGGCGCGATCCTGTCCAGACTGTCCATCACCGCCACTTTATGGGGAATCGTAACATTCAGTCCTCGATACGATTTTCGCAATTCCTCCACCGTAGCCGCCAGTTTTTCTCCCGGCACTTCGATCAACTCATACGTTGCCGTAATTCCCATCTGGCGGAACACCTCCTGATGGATCTGCGGAGACAGGCTGTGCCCCAGTTTTGCACCCAATAATCCAAACTTCATAGCCTTACTCTCTTTTCACGTTGCATCCTGTTTCTTTCCAAATCAAAATAGCGACGCTGTCACTAAGCTGTATCCTGTCATTTCAGTATACCAACTACGCTTTTTCTCCATCGCTTACATAGTTTCCCAAAATCTTGCAGTACGCGCTGTATTCCGCCACATCCTGCAATCCCTGCCGCACTTTCGGATCTTCCAGATTTCCCGTCAGGTCAATGTGGAAAAAGTACTCCCAGGACCGGCCTTCCATAGGACGGGACTCCAGATTCAGCATATTCAGGCCGCCTTTATAAAAATGCTGCAATACTTTGTACAGAGATCCCGGCTCGTGCTGCGTGGCAATGATTACCGTAATCTTGTCAGCATCCGGCCGGTGTTCCGGCTGGTCTGCAATCACGATGAACCGCGTATGGTTGGCAACGTTATAATTGATGTTTTCCGCCAGGATGTCCAGCCCGTACAGTTTGGCCGCCTGTCGGGAAGCGACCGCCCCTTTTGCCGGATCACCGCTTTCACTGACCATCTTGGCGCTGCGGGCCGTGTTGAAAAACGGGATCAGTTCAATGCCCGGATGCTTTTTGAAAAACTCGCGGCTCTGCTCAAGCCCCTGGGGGTGGGAATACACCTGTTTCAATCCCGCGACGGTCGCCCCGGGCAATCCTAACAGGTTCTGATCCACCTTTATGATTTTTTCCCCTACAATATGGCAGTCATATTTCCGTACCAGATCGTACACTTCCGTGATGCCGCCGGTGGACGAGTTTTCAATCGGCAAAACGCCATACTTGATCTCATGATTCTTAACGGCCGCCGCCACATCTTCAAAATGCACGTAATTCATTTCCACTTTGGCAACGTCCGCAAAGTAATCTTCCAGCGCCTGATGGCTGAAAGAACCTTGCACTCCCTGATACCCGACGCGGATGGGATCGGCGTCCTGCTCCTTTTTTTTCAGATTAGACGCCAGGATGTCGATTTGCAGGTTCCGACTGGTCTCCATAATCTTTTCCATAATATTCCGCATGTGGGGCGCATAAGCAGGATTCTTCAGCTGTCCCGTCACTTTGGCTATGACCTGCTCTTCCCGCTCCCTGTCCAGTACCTGCATATGGCGGGCGTCCTTATACGCCGCTACCTGCCGGACCACGTCCATCCGCTGCTCTAATGCGTCCGCCAGGATCGTATCCAGCCTGTCTATTTCCCGGCGAAGCTTTGCTAAATCCGGTTCTGTCACTTTTTTCATCCTTTCCTGTAAAAGCCACAACGGCATTTACCTGAGCAATTGCCGACGCTTCCGTTCCTCATTACATCATCATATCCTGCAATATCCACGCCGTCACCGCTTCTATCACAGGCACCGCCCTGGGAACGATGCATGGATCGTGACGGCCTTTGATCTCCAGCACAGTATCGCTTCCCGCTGCCAAATCAACTGTCTGCTGCGGCCGGCTGATGGACGGCGTGGGTTTGATCGCCACACGGAACAATATGGGCATGCCATTGGTAATCCCTCCGGTGATACCGCCATTGTGGTTACTTGTCGTTACGACGCAGCCAGCTTCAAAACGCATCGGGTCGTTAGCCTCGCTGCCTTTCATCGCAGCTATGCCAAACCCCGTTCCAAACTCGAGTCCCTTCACCGCCGGAACGGAAAACAGCGCGTGGGCCAGCCGGCTTTCCAGCGAATCAAAAAAGGGATCGCCGATGCCCGGCGGCAGGCCTGTCGCCATTACTTCCACCACGCCGCCCACACTGTCCTGCTGTTCTCGCGCGGCCATGATTTCCGCTTCCATCAAAGGCGCTCTGCTTTCATCGAGCACAGGAAGAGTCTGCTCCCGCAATGCATTTAACCGCGCTTCCGGTTCCCCCAGCGGATCAAACATAACATCCGTTACCCGGCCGATACGGGCAATGTGCGCGCCGACAGCGATGCCCTTTTGCCGCAACAGCGTTTTGGCTACCGCGCCGGCAAATACCAGCGGCGCTGTCAGGCGGCCGGAAAAATGCCCGCCTCCCCGGTAGTCGTTAAAGCCCCGATACTTCATTTTCCCTGCATAATCCGCATGACCGGGACGCATTTTATCTTTCAATATACTGTAATCTTTTGAATGCTGGTCGCTGTTAGGAATCAGCACGCACAGCGGGGTACCTGCAGCCTTGCCTTCAAACACGCCGCTTTCCAGAATAAACACGTCTGTTTCCTGCCGCTGAGTACTCATCTTGTTCTTGCCCGGCGCGCGACGCGCCATTTCCGTTTTTATGAACGCTTCGTCTATCGGCGTTCCCGGCGGCAGTCCGTCAAGGATCATCCCGATTCCTTTGCCGTGGGATTCACCGAATATTGTCAGACGCAAATTACGGCCAAACGTGGCGCCCATATCTTCAGCCCCCCAATCTTTTGGTATCGCTTATACAGCGTAAGCATGCATACGAATGAATCAGCGCTTCCATATATTAAAGCCTTTATTGACTTCCGCATACCCTGATTTGCAAAAGCAGACTCGCTATTACCGATGAGCAACCGGATCCTGAACTGTCCTCTTTCCGCTTACCCATCTTTCAGAGAATCATAATCTTTCCAGAATTCCGGATAAGATTTGCTGACGCTTTCGCTGCCATTAATCATAATCGGCGCTTTGCAAACCAGTGCAGCAACCGCCATGCTCATAGCAATCCGGTGGTCGTTCCAGGCGTCCACAGTCGTATCTCCGGCCAGCCCTTCCGGTTTCCCCTGAATCAGCAGCCCGTCCGGTTCTTCCGTAATCTCTGCCCCTATTTTTTTCAATTCCGAATGCATGGCCGCCAGACGGTCGCATTCCTTGATCCGCAGCCGCCCTGCGTTAACGATATGCGTAGCGCCATCCGCCACAGCCGCCGCCACCGACAGGACCGGAACAAGATCCGGACAGTCCGCCGCATCGATTACGCAACCATGCAGCCGGGACGGACGGACTGTAAACCCGTCTTTCCCTTCTTCCACAATAGCGCCCATCCGGCGCAGTATCTGTAATACGGCTTTATCTCCCTGCAGCGACTCTGCGTTCAGTCCGCGACAGACCAGCCCGTCGCGGCTGCCGATAGCGCCGGCCACCAGCCAGAACGCAGCCTGAGACCAGTCTCCTTCTACTTCGACCCGTTCCGCAGGCGCTTTATACATCTGGTTTCCCGGAATACGGTAATGCAGCCCGTCGATCTTTTCAACAGCAATCCCAAACTGTTCCAAAGCGCTTACCGTCAGTTCAACATAACTGGCAGACTCTAAAGGCGGCAGAACCTCCAGCGTGGAATCCGCATCCAGCAGCGGCAACGCAAACAGTAATCCGGAAATAAACTGCGAGCTTACATCTCCCGGTAACACATATCCGCCGGGCTTTAACCTTCCGTCTACCGTCAGCGGCAAAGTCCCGTTCATCCCGGTCCGGTAACGCAATTCCTGTGTATCAAAAATGTCGTAGTAAGGCTGCAGTGGCCGGGATACCAGTTTCCCCTGTCCCGTAAACGTAACCGGCACATTGCACAACGCCCCTAACGGAATAAAAAAGCGTAATGTCGAACCGGATTCGCCGCAATCCACCGCCACCGCATCCGATGGGAAACGCCGTTCCCAACAGTAACGAAACGCGGTACGCCCCTCATGCCGGGACCTAATCTCCGTTACCGAAACGCCCAGTCCGGCCAGACACCGGTTGGTCGCTTCGATATCTTTTGAAAGTGCAATATTATCCACGATACAATCGTCGGCAGACAGCCCCGCACAGATACACATCCGGTGCCCCATGCTTTTGGAAGACGGGACCATGACGCCGCCGCGAAGAGAATGTGGTTCAATCCTGTAAATCGCCATATTTTATCCTTTACTCTGAAAACTGCCTGTTACTTCGGAAGGTATTTTCCCAGTTCGCTGAAAGGCACCTTCTGCAAAAAGCTTTCCCCTATATTTTTCAAAAGGACCAGCGTTATCGCCGAGCCCCGTTTCTTTTTATCCAACGCAATGGCTTGCAGGAACTCTTCCTGCCCCATCCGTACAGAAACCGGTAGCCGGAATTTCTGCAGCAGAGCAGCGATCCGGTCTGCCGTTCCCGGTTCCGTAAAGCCCAACGCTTCTGAACGGCGCGTCAGCAGCGTCATACCGATGCTCACGCCTTCCCCGTGGCTGTACGTGTCAAAATTGAATGTCTTTTCCACCGCATGTCCCAGCGTGTGCCCAAAGTTCAACAGCATCCGTTCCCCGGTATCAAACTCATCCCGCTCCACAATACGGGCCTTACAGTTACAGCAGATTTCTATGATTTCATCCAGATGATCCAACAGTTCCGTATCATCCTGTATCTGTTCCAATTTTTCAAACAGCGCCTTTTCGCGGATACACCCATATTTGATCACTTCCGCCAGCCCGTCGTGCAAATAACGCACTGGCAGCGTCTGCAACAGATCCGGATCGATAAAGACTGCCTTCGGCTGATAAAAAGCCCCTACCAGATTCTTGCCTTCGGGCAGGTCCACCGCTACTTTCCCGCCAACGCTGCTGTCTACCGTTGCCAGCAGCGACGTCGGGATTTGGACAAACGCGATCCCCCGTAAAAAGGTGGCCGCTGCCAGTCCTCCCATATCGCCGGTTACCCCGCCGCCAAGCGCGATTGTCAGATCGCTGCGGGTCAGCCCGGCTTCTGCCATCCCGTTATACAACGAACCCAGAGTCGCCAGATTTTTCCGTTCTTCCCCGGCTTCAAACAACTGTACAGAAACGGAAAACCCCTCTTCTTCCAGTGTTTTCCGCAGAGTCCGGGTATACAGCGGCCCTACGTTGCTATCCGTAATCACAGCCGCCTTTTCCGCTTTGGGAAGCAGCGCCCGGATCCGCTTTCCTGCCGTTTTCAACAGACCCCGTTCAATTTCAATATCATAGCTTTTCGCCCCCAAATCCACATGGACGTTTCGCATTCCTTAACCCTTTCCCCATTATCAAAATACGGTCTAATACAACATACGCCTTCTCGGACCGGCTTCCCGCATGATTTCCTTCAGCGCATCCCTGTCATTGTCCGCAATGGCCTGCTTCCACCTTTCCAGCTGTTTCTGGTAATTTTCGATTTCCGCAATCACATTTTCCCGGTTAGACAGGAACAGATCGCTCCACAGCTCCGGATTGATATCCGCCACCCGTGTCGCATCCCGGAATCCCCCCGCAATGAAATACTGTGTGTTCTCATTATACAACGCACTGTTCACCAGCGCAACTGCCGTAATATGAGGCAGGTCGCTGGTATAGGCAATGATCTTATCGTGATCCTCCATGGACACTTTCACTGAGCGGGCGCAGCCGATCGCCTTTGCGAAATTCTCCAGCCAGGCTATGGCTTCCGGCGTATTCTGATCCGTGGGTACAATAATATAATTTGAGTTGATAAAGATGGCGGCGTCTGACATTCCTAATCCGCTACCCTGTCTTCCGGCCATGGGATGTCCGGACAGGAACTCGCAGCCCTCCGGCAGCATCGCCTGGATCTCACAAGGAATCGTCCCCTTTACTCCAGTCGCATCGGTCAGCAACATGCCTTCCGCAAAACAGGTAATATTCTTCCGCACAAAGTCCACCATGGCTTCCGGGTAGACGCTGCAAATAATAACATCTGCTTCTTTCAGATTGCTCCCGTCTTCTTCCACAATTTCATCAATCATATTTGCATTCAGGCAGGCCCTTGCAATTCCATGACTGATGTCCATTCCCATAATGTGACGTACTTTCAGATTACGCAATGCCTTTGCATACGACCCGCCGATCAGCCCCAGCCCGACGATGGCAAAGGTCAGATCCTGCAATGGTTTTTCCAGATATTTTCCAGCCATTCTTTCTCCTTGTGAAATCAGTCTTTAATTCGTTTACACATCTGGCAGCAGTCCCTTACATCTCCCTGCCGATAATACGTGCGATTCCTTTCAGTTCTCCCATAAGTTCCGCAAAACGCTCCGGCTTCAATGACTGGGCTCCATCGCACAATGCCCGTTCCGGATCATTATGGACTTCGATGATCAGTCCGTCCGCGCCCACGGCAACGGCAGCCTTGGCCAGCGCGGGTACCATCCACCACAGTCCCGCCGCATGACTGGGATCTATAATCACTGGAAGATGGCTCAGCTTTTTTGCCGCGCAGACTGCGCTCAGGTCCAGCGTATTACGGGTATAGGTCTCAAACGTACGGATACCCCGTTCGCACAAAATAACATTAGGATTCCCTTCCGCCATAATGTATTCCGCACTCATGATCCACTCCTGCACGGTAGCTGACAATCCCCGCTTTAACAGAATCGGCTTTTTCGTCTTTCCAAGCTCTTTCAGCAGTGAAAAGTTCTGCATATTCCGTGCGCCCACCTGGATCAAATCCACATCTTCCACAAACCGGTCCAGTACATCAGTGCTCATGATTTCCGTAACAATCGGCAACCCTGTTTCCGCTTTGGCTTCCTTCAGCAGATCCAGTCCCGGCAATCCCATGCCCTGAAAGGAATAAGGGGATGTACGGGGTTTGAATGCACCGCCCCGCATGAGATGAGCGCCCCCCATTTTGACTGACCTGGCTACGCTTACGACCTGGTCGCGTGTTTCGACGCTGCAGGGTCCGGCAATAACCTGGACCTGCCTGCCGCCAATCTTCACGCCGCCCACGTCAATGACACTGTCCTCCGGATGGAACGCACGGTTCGCCCGCTTAAACGGTTCCTGTACCCGCAGAACCTTTTCAATCCAGTCATTGACCATGATATCATGGGGATTCAGGGTACTGGTATCGCCTACTACGCCCAAAATCGCAGCCTGGTTACCGGTACTCTGGTCGATTTTAAAGCCCTTGGCTTCCAGGCCGGCAATGATCCTATTTTTCTCTTCAATAGGGGCATTGGGTTTCATTACAATAATCATGGTGTCGTACGCTCCTTAATTATATTTATTTATATAAAACTTTTTACATTTTATCTGATATAATCACTGCTCGCCGGAACGATCAGCTTTTCCGAATTCTTTCCAGTCAACAAAAAAGCGGGCTCGTAAAAGAGCCCGCCTGTGTCCGGTTGGCAGCCTTCGGGATTTCCCGTCGGCCTTTTCTGTTTACGATTCTATGCTTTCTTCGGTTTTTCCCACGCAAAATAGCCATAGCCGTAATAGTAGCTATAGCTAAAAGAAAAACCGTATTCTACTGCCCACACAGAATTCGTTTTCATGATAGCGCCTTTATATTCCTTATGCCTAAATCAGTAACAGGTATTTTTATATGTCATCAGTATAAGCCCAATTAAATCTTTCGTCAAGCAGCTCTTGTGTAACGCATGTTACAGTTTTCGAAAAATTGTAATTTGTGTGGCCCGGGCGGCACCGCCTTCATAAGGCGTCGCAAACGCTTCGGTGCGTGAT
>DDQB01000055.1:349-2589 GCA_002342505.1 Acidaminococcaceae bacterium UBA2453 | reverse complement strand
CAATTATATAATGAAAACATATCATGGCGAATTATGTTTTCAAAATTTACAGGCTGGAGCAATCAGTGGTTAATCATGAATCGATTTCGTTTTGCTTTCAAATGGATTTCAATTTTTAATTTCATACTGTTTACAGTGTTAGGATTNNTTCATACTGTTTACAGCTTTAGGGTTTGTTTTATCAGAGGCTGCCGCGCTGGCAAAAGAAAAGTCTGCTTTCATTTTCATTCCGATGGATAACCGCCCGGTCTGCTTTTCCTATCCCGTGAAGGTGATGGAAGCAGCCGGTTATAAAATTTACACGCCGCCGGAAAAACTGCTGGCGACGCGGACGACTCCGGCGGACACGGAAAAACTTTGGAAGTGGCTGGAAAGCCGCGCAGAAAAAGTGGATGCAGCCGTTATTTCAACGGACGCACTCATCTATGGCGGACTTGTGGCTTCCCGCACCCATTCCCTTCCCGTAGCGGAACTGGAACGACGGGTGAACCGCCTGAAGGATCTGCACATGGATAAAAACATCCGCTTCTACGGATTCAGTACCCTGATGCGCACGCCCCGTGAAAGTTACGGCAATGTGGAGCCCGCGTACTATTCCCATGTGGGTCCCGCCATCTACCGTTACTCCCAGCTTTCCGACAAGTCCGACCTGCACGCGGAAACGCTGCTGGAAGATTTTGAAGTAGGCGCTTTTGAACGGAATCTGGCAAAAGCCCATTTAAAAGACTGGCTGGACCGGCGCAATAAGAACATGGATGTGAACCGGGAACTGGCCATGCTGGCCCGCATGGGGCGCTTCGATTACTTTGCCATCGGCAAGGACGATAATGCGCCGCTGTCCCATACCCATATGGAAGCGCGCAAGATTTCCTTCAGCAATGCGGACGTATCTGATGAAACCTTCCAGATTTTACCCGGCGTGGACCAGCTGGGACTGCTGCTTTTGACGCGGGCGGCCAACGAACTGTCCCATCAGGCGCCGAAAGTGTACCAGATGTATGTGGAAGGCGTGGGTCCCAAAACTATTCCCCAGTATTCCGATCTGCCGTTAGGCACGTCGATACCGGAACAGATCATTGCGGCTGGCGGGAAGATCGTGTACAGCCCTGACGCGGCGGACGTGGTCCTGGCCATCAACACGCCGGCGAATGGTACGATGTACGACTCTACCAGTCTTTCCAACCAGTATTTTGCGTCGCCGGCCAACAAACGGTACATTGCCAATCTGGGAAAGATGCTGGATCGCGGCGTCAACGTTTCCTTAGCGGACGTAGCCTTTTCCAACGGTGGCGACAATGGCTTTATGAATGAAATGTCCCTGCGGGGGTACACGGACAAACTGTCTGCCTATAACGGATGGAACACGGCGGACAATACGATCGGCTTCGCTATTTCCCAGGGAATGCTGGCGCCGAAAATTGCGAAAGAAAAACAGCTGCTGCTTATGCGGGAGCGTATCATCGACGACTGGTATTATCAGTCCAATGCCCGGCGCCTGATTACAGACGAACTGGAAAAAGAGAAAAAAGCGGCGTACAAATATACGCTGAATGAAATGGCGCCGCGGGTGAAAAAAGAAGCGCTGGCGGTCATCAACCGGCTGGCAGTCAATTATGATATTACCGCAGGCACCCAGTATAAACTGGATTTTCCCTGGAATCGGCTGTTTGAAGTGGATATAACCAATGTAAAACAGAGCAAGGACAAACTGCGGAACAAGAGCCGTTCGGCCAAAGGACTGTTGCCGGATGTGCCGGTGTATTCGAAGTAAGGATCGGGAAACCGGGCGGACCCGATTTTAAATTTTCAAAAGCATTAGAGTGTGTTAAGAACCTTTGAAGGAGAAGACGAATGTTGGATGCAATTTTTGAACCGGGTGTTACGGGGGTAAGTCCCTTTGCCATTATGATTTCCCTGTATCTGGCATATTATGTCCATAACGATGCGCGGAACCACAATAACCCGCGGGCTCTGCTGTGGGCGTTTGCCACGTTTATGGCCTGGATCATCTTCTTCCCCCTGTACTGGTATAAGAACATGAGGAACAGGGCATAGCAAGAACCAGAGCCAGGCGTGGCGTATATGTTCTAATGAGGTTTTAACTAACTATATATAATAATTGCGGCGCCCTGGAAAGGGGCGCCGTATTTTATCAGAATTACTGTTGTGAAATAGAATTGCTGTTGTGAAATAACATAACCCCATTTGAGGGGTGGACGCAATGGCAGATTTCTCGAACA
>DDQB01000055.1:0-260 GCA_002342505.1 Acidaminococcaceae bacterium UBA2453 | reverse complement strand
GGTCGTTTTTCCGACCAAAGAGGACTGCAGGACGCAAAAATTACTGACATTGTTTAAGCAAGATAAGGTATATTTCCTGTTGTTATGGAGATAATCTCATTTTTATATATGAAAAGGCAGGGCAGGAAGTGCTTGCAATGTTGCGCACGAAGCCCCTCTGATACAGGAGGGGCGTTTTCTGGCTCTTATATGTTTTGCCTTTTAAAATGCGGTCTACGCGCAAAATCGAAAGGCTTATTTCACAAAATGTTCAGATAAAA
>DDQB01000075.1:17343-17586 GCA_002342505.1 Acidaminococcaceae bacterium UBA2453 | reverse complement strand
ACCTTACTGGTAGCATCCCATTGATAACTGTGAGCCACCATGTTAGACAGGTCCGCCGCCCCTTTGTACCCGTGCTTCATCATGCCTTCGATAAATTTCGGGTTAATGGCTTCGCTGCGGAAGAGCCGTTTAGCTTCCTCCTGCACGCTGTGCATGGTGACGCGACTTCGGTCTGTACTGTCGCCACAGTAGGATTTTGGCGCGCTGCCCTTAATGCTTCGCACCGCCGCGATCATACCACCG
>DDQB01000075.1:0-17319 GCA_002342505.1 Acidaminococcaceae bacterium UBA2453 | reverse complement strand
AATATCCAGCACGCCCATCCGTTTCCGGAATTGCTTCGGCATGTATTTGCCCCGGGTCTTTCCCCCGTAGGCATGGGCTCCCCAGCGAACATAAACGTCCGCGATATCGTCGATGGTTTCCCAGTTCTTCGCTTCCAGCAGGGCCGCCACGCCGGCGCCGTATACTCCCTGCTCGTCCCCGAAGATACGGAAGGCCGCTGTACGCCAGGCTTCTTCCTTTTCCATGCCTTCTTCTTTTTCCAGCTCCTCGCTGTCTTCCATAATGTGCTTTCGCACATAATTCTGTTCCGGGTCTTCCTCCAACGCTGCCACTTTTAGAACTGCTTTATCCAACAGTTCGCCACATCCTGGCATGCTGTCCCGGAACAGTCCGCTGATGCGCGCCGTTACGTCAATACGCGGACGTTTCAGTTCGTGAAGCGGTATGATATCCAGCCCAATGACCCTTAAACTGCCTGGCTGCCATACTGGCTTTACCCCCATCAGGTACAGAAATTCTGCCAGGCACTGCCCGTGGCTGCGCATATTGGATCCTGCCCACAGGACAATGCCAATATTTTCAGGATATCTGCCTTCTTCTGCAATAAACCGGCTGATTACCTGATCGCCCAGGCTCTTTCCGATTTCCCAGGCTGCCGCAGTCGGCAGTGTCCGGGGATCCATACCGTAAAAGTTCCGTCCGGTGGGCAGCAGGTCGGCGCCGCCGCTGCTGGGCGCGCCACTGGGGCCGGGCTCAATATATTCTCCTTCAAACCCACGAAGCATGGTAAGTTGCTCCTGAGAAGTCAACAGCAGATTGGGATATACTGTAGTACAAATATATTTACAAATTGATTTCAGCTTATCAATAAAACTCTCCGGCATTTCCTGCATGTTAAGGTCGGCAGAAGTGCGGGAAGCTCCTGCCATCACCTTCGCCGGAGGATTCTTTGCCGCATTTTTCACCCAGGGTAATTGAAAAACTGCCTGAATGCCTTCTTCAGAAAAATCATGATCCTGCAGGGTACGGATTACTTCTCTGCATTGCGTCCCGATATGATCTATCAGCATATTAAAAGTCATCTGCAGCGGCTCATAAATTTCCGAGCTGTGTTCCAGCAGATAATAATAATCGTAACCGTATTGGGATGCCAGCGTCTGGTTCAGGCTGGGAATACTTCCGTTATCCAGGCGGGTCAGCAGCCACAGGTATTCCGTCAGCCCTTCCTCCCGGGGCGGCTCACCCAAAATGTGCAGGCCTGTGTGGACCTCCATGTTTTTCAGATCCGTAATGTAGTTATGCAGTCTTCCCACATAATCTTCAAAGGATTCATACTCTTCCCGCAGAACTTCATTTTCCAGATTCGCTTCCTTCACCTTTTCCAGTACCAGCTGCTCCAGCTGGGGCAGGTTTTCCGGAGCTGTTTGCCGGAAGTGTACATATTCTTCCATAGCCTTTTCCAGCTCTTCCAGTTCATCATAGGTTCCAGCCTGGGACTGAGGTGCAGGAAGATGTTCATCCAGCACAGCCGCCCCTCTGCGTTTTGCCTGTATTCCTTCCCCGGTTATAGTCATGTTATAGATATACATGTTCGGCAGCTCCCGAAGGGACAGGTCAGGATAGCAGGCAGCGCTGAGGCCGGCATTCTTTCCCGGCAGCCATTCAAGGGAACCATGGGTTCCGATATGGGCTACGGCATCTGCTTTCCATACATCCCTCACCCACTGATAAAAGGCCAGGTATTGATGTGTAGGGGCGCAGTACGGAGAATGATATATCTTGGCCGGATCTTCCCCAAAACCCCGGGGCGGCTGAACGGTAATGAACACATTGCCATCCATTGTGCCGGGAATCATCAGCTTTCCGTTATATTCCATAACGCTGCCAGGCGCCTTTCCCCAGTCTTTTTCCAGCTGAGCCTGCACTTTTTCTTCAAATGTTCTGTAAAATTCTCCGTATACCGCGCCATCAATTTTATTTGATTCTTCCAGCTGTTTTGCAGAAAGCATGGAACGGTCATTCGTAGCGTGGCTGGTCAAAATTGTAATGAATTCTTTCGTATCTTTTGGAATGAAATCTACCCTGTAACCACGTTCCTGCATGTTCGCCAGNNAATGGTATCCAGCCCTACCCCGCTGCCGATATTGGAATTTTTCGGGGGATAATTGTGGAAGATAATGGCAATTTTTTTGCCAGCATTTTCTTTACGTCGAAGAATGGCCCACTTTTTTGCCTTTTTAATCATTTGTGTGATGCGTTCAGGTATAGGAAGATACCGGATATCCCCGTTATCCAGAACTTTTTTTGTGGCTACCGGCACGCCGTGTGTTACTCCGTCAAATTCCGGCAGAGAAACAGAAATGGAAATTTCCATGGCGTTCATGCCTTCAAAACTGTTTTTCCATTCCTCATAATCAGCCAACAGCGTATACGCAGCCATTACGGGCACATTCCATTGCTTCAGGAAATCAACTTTCAGGGCAGCGCTTGCCGTAAGGGAGAACTTGGTCGTATTAACAAATACATCAATAACAGGAACTCCATCACGGAAAAAGAACTGCTTGAAGACTTCATCCAAAGTGGGCATCCCCATTTCTTTATCAGGCATGCCATTGCTGAATACACAGATTACATTCATGCCCTGCTTTTCAGCTTCTTCGACAAGTTCAGACTGGTATTGCAGGTCACCCCATATCCATTCATCACGGTAAAACAAAATGCCAAGCGTAGGCTTTCCCGGCTGGCAGAAATCCTTTTCATATGCAGCCAGTTCCGTGTACACCTTTTGGGTGCGGGGGTGAAAAATACCTGTCCAGTGGATCGGGTCTGCTTTTGGAACACAAGATGTGTCCCCGCCAGGTAATAAAGCCATATACTGCCAGAGGTGATACAGGTTTTGTTCTCCCCCATACAGGGAATATAATCTGATTGCTTCTTCCTGTTCCGGGCTAATTCCCTGAACCAGTTTCTCGTCATTGCCTCCTGCAGCGTCAATGTAATAAGGAATATTGTGTTGCTGAGCATACGTATGAACCCGCTTCAGGAAAGTTGTAGTGAGCCCGCTCCCCATCCATTTCAGCAACAGAAAATCCGTACCTGCCAGCCGTTTTTCAGCATCCGGATTCCATTCAGTGTTTTCAGTGACCCACCAGCAGGAATAGTCTCCCTGCAATTTTCCCTGGCCATGAAGTTTATCCAGCATCTGCTGCATGATCCCATACCGTCGGATCACATTTGTCATGAAAATCGCTTTGCCCATAGCTTTCTCTCCTGCTCAAACATATTCTGCCGTTCAGTCTATTGTTCCATGAAAATTGCTGATTGTAATATCATACTTTTTTATTTATAATTTTTCACGCTGCATCTTTCGAAGCAAATACAGAAAATACGGAGTTCCAAGCAGCGCAGTCATAATGCCAACCCGCACTTCAGCCGGCGCCAGCACAACCCGCCCCAGTGAATCGCAAATAACCAGGAACAACGCGCCGCCCAATGCGCTGGCTGGCAGCAGGATCCGGTGGTCCGGTCCCAACAGCATGCGCATCATATGCGGCATAACAAGGCCCACAAAGCCAATATTACCGCTGACGCAGACAGAGGTAGCTGTTGTCATTGATGCAATCAGCAGCAGTCCCATACGGAAATAAGCTACAGGCATACCTACGGCTCTGGCTTCCGTCTCGCCCAGTACCAGTATATTCAAATGTCGTGCCAGCAGAATCATAATAAGCAGGCCTGCAACAATAGGACCTATGGCCAGATACACATGTTCCCAACGGCGGTAATCCAGTCCGCCCACCATCCAAAACAGATACTGCTGGAGCTTCTGCTCATTCATGAATGTCAGTATCCCTGAAGTGACCGCCCCCAGCAGCATCCCTACCGCTACACCTGCCAGCAGCAGGGTCATGACCGGAATTTTTCCATTACGCGCCGCAAGGAAAACCGTCAGCACTACGGCGCAAAGACTGCCGCAAAATGCAAAGGCCGGCATAGTAAACATACTCTCTGCAGCAAAACCGGTAGCTATGGCAAGTACCGCCCCGGTAGCAGCCCCGGCAGAAATACCGATGACCCCGGGATCCGCCAGCGGGTTACTGAAAATGCCCTGCATCACCGCACCGGACATTCCCAATGCCGCGCCTACCAGTACCCCCGTCAGCATACGAGGCATACGGATATACCAGATAACGGCAAGCTGTTCCTGTGTAAAATCGCTTTCACTGAAAAATGGAATACCCAACTGATGGCTCACCACTGCCAGCGTACTCTTAACCGGCACTGCAATCTGCCCAAAAGTAAGAGATACAGCCGTTACACAAAGGAGAATCAAAACCAGTCCCATCAGTGCCGCTCGTTTATTTTGGATCAAGGGAGAACCTCCTTTACCCATTATCCTTCTTATAGCCGGTTACAATTTGTGGAAAACCAGTATCATTCCTGGTCTTTTGGCCTTCCTTCCGGAAATAGCTCCGGATACACGGCAAACGCGATATTCTCAATGGCATCTACCATGTGATGGCTTGCCGCGTACCGGTATCGGTCTGATACATAAACCAGCTGATTGTTCTTCACAGCTTTCACATTCCGATAAGCCGGATCTTCCCGCAATTCCTTTTCAAATTGTTTTGGGTCGGAACGCTTATCATAATTCCACGTAGGTAATATAAAAAGATCAGGGTCAACCTGCACAACCTGTTCTTTACTGATCTGTCCCTTCAGTCCCAGTGGGTGTACTGTAGCCGCGCCATTGATTACATGCGCCATATTCATCATGGAGTCAAACAGTTCCCCCTTGCGCCCCATGGGGCCGGTCATGGAAAAAGCCACGGCAACCTTGCGTTTTTCATCTGGAAGAGCTCTCATCCTTTTTTCCAGGGCAGCCATTCGCTCATCCATTCGTTGCAAAAGCTTTTCTGTTTTTTCAGGCTCTCCTACTGCCCGTCCAAGATTTTTTACTTTTTTCTTCATTTCTTTATAATTTTTAGGACTTAACGCCACATAAACAGGGATGCCCATGCTTTCCAATGTTCTTAGCGCTTCTGCGCCGGTTGAAGTAGAGATTACTACCAGATCCGGCTGTAGCCCAAAGATGGATTCCGAATTGTTTTCCACCCTTTTGCCTACACGTTTCACATCCTCTGCACTCAGAAAAGAAATTTCGGGTTCCCCTGCGTGGCGGCTGTAAGCCGCAATTCGTTCCGGGCCCGCCAGCACTTTCAATATTTCATCTGTTCCATAGGTGACAGAAACGATTCGTTTCGGTTTTTCTTTCATTACAATTTTGCGGCCGGTATCGTCCATTACCGAATAGGACTGATCACTCCCCGGAGCAGTTTCTTCCTGTATTCTTTTTTCTGCTGCAACACTTTCAGTCTTGCTGGCAGAGTTATCTTTTCCACAGCCTGCCAATAAAATTAGCAAAAGACAAAACTGCAGCAGGAACAAAATAAAAATATGTTTATTCCTTTGTCCGAGACTAACTGTATTTAACATTTCGTTTCACCTGTTGTCGCATTCATCTGAAGTCAGAGAAACTGTGTGAAAGTTCTCTGCATGACACATTCTTCTTCCGCTTTCCCTGTACGCCCCAGCCAGCGGGTAAAACAGCCTCCGCCGCAGGAAGGCAACTGTGGACACTCGCGGCAGATCCTCATTGACTCAGCGATCTGTTCTCCAGCTATTTTGGTCTTCTGCAGGTCCATACCATGCCAGACATCTCCCAATAAGAAGTTTTCGTTTCCCACCAGAGAGGAGCATGCATATATTTTTCCATCTGAAGTAACATACGCTTCTTCCCCATGCATAGCATAGCACTGACCAAATGCGCAGGCTTTCCCGGAAGTAATCTTTCGTATTTTTTCTAACTGAGAAAAACGGATATGCACACCTGTCGTTCTTTCCAGTTTAAGAGAAAGCTTATAACATTGTTCCACTGCTAGGGCCATATCAGCAGGAGAAGCAGGAGCAAGCCCCTCCCCTTTTCCCTGACAGCGCAGCAGATCGAACCCGATTTGCCGGACATTGCCAAGATAATACGCCATCTGTACAATTCCGGGAAGGAAATGAACATTAGCTGACGTTACAACACATGTAATTCCCACTGCAATTTTTTTTGATGCAAGGATCCTGATTCCGCGGATTGTTGCTTCGGAAGCGCTGCTTCCATCTTTTGTCTTACGCAGCGCATCATTTACAGGAGGCCTTCCGTCCAGGCTGACACCGATTGCGATATGATGCGTTTTCAGATAATCCGCAATTTCTTCTGTCATCAGAGATGCATTGGTCTGTAACTGCAAAATTGCCGGATAATTTTTGGTTTCTACATACGCAACAGCAGCCTGGATCGTTTCAAATGCCAACAGCGGCTCGCCGCCCGTAAACTGCAAAATAAAAGGAGTTCCGCTTTTTCCTGCCATATCAATGGCTTTCAAGGCTATTTCTTTCTCCATTTTTCTTTCGGGATGATATGCGGCGTAGCAATAAACGCATTGAAAATTACAATGTCCTGTCAGGCTCAGTATCAAATTACGGATAACAGGCTCTTTCTGGTAAGATATTTTAATTTTTTCCATTTTGACATTTTTAATATTGTATTCGAATGCACAACGAAACAGGGTTGGCTGATAATCAAAAATTCCTGTTTCTTTTCCAAATTTCCATTCTGTGATATAATCAACACATGATTATATTAAACTATATAGTTATTGTACGGTCAAGTTAAAAAGGAACAATTATGAATAATCAACTAAAAGATAATCCATCCCTTTATTTTACTGCTGGCGAACTTGCGTCTATGTTTGGTATTTCCAAACAAAGTCTCCTGTATTATGATAAAATCCATCTTCTTTCTCCTGATTTTATCAGTGATAACGGCTATCGTCATTATTCCATTGAACAGTATCTGGATCTGGAGATTATTGTCAACCTTCGCGCGCTGGAAATACCCATCAGCGATATACAACAATATCTGCAAGACAGGAGCCAGGATAAGCTGGAAGAAATATTACTTAAAAAAGACCGCAGCTGCGAAGATATTATCAAAGAAAACCAGCGTATCCGAAACTCCCTTTTAACAATTAAAGAAAAACTTCAGGAAGACCGTAAAGAACTGCGTAACCAGGTATTCATCCGTTCCTATGCCCCTCGATTTATCAAAATAAGCCCTCTTACCAGTAAGGACAGCGGCAAGGACCGCATTGTCCTTTTTGCCCGGGCCAGTAATAAAAATATGCATAACCGTTGCCTCTTGGAAAAGCAGCAGGGCTGGATCGTAACACAGGATGATTTCTTTTCCGGACGATGCAGCAATCAGTCCACTGGTTTTTTCTTTTTTCTTACCGGGCCTGTGAAGAATCATCGTTTCGAAGAAACAGACAGTGAACAGTCTAAAGCAAAGGATGCTGACAACAATATGCCCGTGAAGGCAAAACCAAACCGACAGAAAAGAATCATTATCTCTACTCTACCGGAAAGCCTTTACTGTGAAATGACATTTGACGGAACCTTTTACGAAAAAGTTGACATTGCCAGCCAGAAAATCCGGCAACAGCTGGAAAGATATGAATTGCGGCCCGTCGGTGATATTTACGTACTTCCTGTCCAAAATCACTGGTTCACTAAAAATCACGAACAATACGTCACTAAAATTTTCTTCCAGGTTGTTCACTGATTCGCTGTTTAAACGAAAACTAAAGACCTTTTTCGCAATCATCCGTCTGGATTTTACAGAAAAAGGTCTTTTGTTTTATTTTATACAACTTTTCTTACTTTTCCGCTTTGCAGTGACCGGATCCCGTGCTTTTCAGCACTTTTCCAAAGATCTCATGAATTTCCGCAGTACTCTTGCCTGCTTCTTTTGCTTTTTGCGCATGGAGCAGTGCACTGCGATACTTTTTATGTGCTTCATCTTTCGGAATCTTGTCTAAATCCGTTGCAGGATTAAAGCTCATTAACTTTTTAAAAATCGCATGAATCTCTTCAGAAGATTTGCCGGCTTGTTTTGCCGCTTCCGCATGCCGTTTAGCGCTTGCATACCGTGCTTTACCATGTGGATCAGCAGGAATTTCAAATTTCGGATGTGCCATGGTTACTTTTCCTCCTTTTAATAACTGAGTTAAATTTTTTGTTAGACATTTTACAAATATATTGCTCAGCAAACTCTCAACTCGTTCAATAATTAAAGTTTACACTATATAGTCGGAAAACAGTCAAGTAAATTCTATGAACCAGTGATAACGGTTATTGTTTGTAATATAGGCCTGTATAGCAGCTATATAGTTTGATGCTTCAAAAAAACAGGGCTCTGCCAATTAAGCAGGCCCTGCAAACAAGATCATTATTTAATAATTCTATATCGTGTATAAAGTACAATTATTATCACAATCTAAACGCAAATGGCTGGTACGCGTAGCAACGGATTGGCCGCCCATAACCATCCAATCCCGGTTTAAAACGAAACCCTCCAGCCGCGCTCAATGCGGCCTGATCCAAAGAAGCGTCACCGCTGGAACGAGCCAGCACAACCGATTCAACACCGCCGCTTTTTCCAACAAGGAAACGAACCACAGCGGTTCCGGTAATTCCTTTATTGCGAGCAGCACCGGGATATGATGGCATACGTGAACGGGTAACTCTTGGAGGAACTGCAGGAGCCTGGATTGCATCACTGGCCGGCCCGATTCCGGCTCCACTGCCACCGCCTTTACCAGCGCTTCCCGTTCCTGCACTTTTCCCTGTGCCAGTTCCTCCGGGCGCTGTATTTTTTGGTTTAGCTGCAGGCTTTTGGGTAGGCTGTACTTTCTTCTGAATCGGTTTTTCCCGCTTTTCAACAATGTCGTCTTCTTTTGGTTTCACAGCCTCTTCTTCTATTTCCGGTTCCGGTTCCGGCTCAGGAGCGGCTACTTCCGGTGCAGCATCTCCGCCTCCGCTTACCAGCGCAACATCATAAATCGGTTCGTCCGGTACTGTGTGAAACGTTGTCAGGGCTATCACTCCAACCAGCCCGCAACAGAGGATATGGAAGATGATGGAAAAGAGAAAAGCCTTTTTATCATCATTCGTACATTTCATTTTTTAGTTTCCTTCTCTGTTGCCAGACCAACACGGGAAATGCCAGCCTTTTTAAAAGAATCTAAAAGACTGATAACCGTTTTATATTGAACATTTTCGTCAGCACGGATTACTACAGAAAATTTATCATCCTTTTTCTGTTCTTCCCTTGCCTGTTTAATCAGTTCGGCCTTCCCAATCACTTTATCTGCAAGCCAGTATGCGCCATCGTCTTTGATTGTTACCGTAAATTTAACAGTACTTTGGGTAATCGTTTCTGTTGCTACCGGTAATTTTACAGGAATTGTTTTCAGTTCACTCATATACATAGCGCTGACAATAAAAAATATCAGCAGCAAAAACATCATATCTATCATAGGGCTCAGCATAATATCTGGCGCTTTGCGGCCTCGCTTTTTTAACTTTATCATTCCTGATTACCCGCCTGTTTATCCAAATTTTTTGCAATTGCTTCCAGTAATGTGTTGCCTACTTCCTCTACGTTCAGCGTTATTGCAGTTAGGCGACGGTTAAAGTAAGCGTACATGCAGATAGCAATAATAGAAATACACAGGCCGAATACAGTGGTGATCAAAGCTTCCCCAATACCGGCTGTAACAGCAAGTGGATTATCCAGGCGCTGACTGAAATTATTAAATGAGCCGATCATGCCAGTAACAGTACCCAACAGTCCAAGTACCGGAGCCAGTGTAACAATTACATTCAGATAATTCAGGCGGTTTTCAAATTTATCCAAAGCACGTTCCGCCCGCACACTTACGAAGTTTTCCAGTCTCTCAAACTTACCATGACGAGCCATAACGATTGTTGCCAGCTTTGCAATCTCTCCTTTTGTGGCATCAGCTAATGATTTTGCGTCTGACCAGTTGTCATTCTCTATATATTCACAAAACTGTTTTGTAAAATCTCTTCCGCTGTCTTCCTTTTTAAAAAAGAAATACCGTTCCACAGAAATTGCTATTGCTGCTATAGAACATAACAGCAACGGGTACATGACCGGCCCGCCTTTTACAAAGTAATCCAATCCAGACGCAAAGAAATTCATTTATATTTGCCTCCCTTTTAATTTACTATCCCTAGATATAATAATAATTACTATTAGAGATTATAGCACAATAAAAAATAATTGCAAACATAAATGAAAGCCAAAATAAAAATGAGAACCGTAAACAACAGTCCCTGAATCCGATTAAATGTGAAACTCATTTTTAATTCCTATGTTCATCTACTAACGGTGACGTGTCTCCGCTATAGGACATTATGTTAATCGTATAATCTTTTTCCCTGCCCTTTCAACTGCTGCTCTGCCAGTTTCCATTCTTCTTCAAGGGTTGCAGCCGGAATTGCCTATGTTTTTTCCGCATTGGCAAAGTTTTCCGGCTCCGCTACCAAGATAATAGTAAAATGACGGGCCAGTCAGCACATGTAAAAGGCTACATAAAAAGGTACGGTAAAATCTGCCCGCACATCCATCTCCATCTGTTTCAAATCGCAATAACGAAAGCTTTCGAAAAAGGCAGGTGGGTTCGGTCATATCCTCACAGCGCAGCACGGCGATCAGAATACCGCCTTCTTTTAACGCAGCAGCCCCGTTATGTTTTTCTTGTTTTTTGTTTGAGGATAAATTAAACGCAAATTTTTGCGTCTGTTTTTGCGTTTTATTTTGCATCTGATAAAAAAACACAGCAAAATATCTTAACAATTTTGCCGTGTCTTTTCCTTGCAGTTTTTATATATTTATATATTACTTCTACTCTTACATTCTTCCATCGTAAACAGGATGCTCTGCCCGTGCTCTTTCCAGTAGGGCGCAAGCACATGGGTCATGATCGCCTGTATCGTCTCCTGATCCATGGGTGCAAACAGGCCTTCAAAGAGCAGATTGAAGCGGTCCAGCAGCAGCTGCACGGTCAGGGTATTATACACGATCCCCATGGTCTTTTCATCTACATACAGGGGCAGGAACCCGTTTTCCTGAAACGCATCCTGCGCCGCTTTTTCATCCGTTCGCTGTTCGATCTGGTCAGCAATATGCTGAGGCAAAAGGGATTCGATCATCTCCCCCAGGCGATGCTTCACGATGCCCACCCGTTTGATCATCTCTTCTTTCTGCTCCGGGGGCAAAACGTCTGCGGCGTCTTGTTCCGATAAAGCTGCCGCAGTTTTACCATCACCGTGTTTTTTTCCATGACGGCGCTTGTGGTGACGAAGCGCTTCCTCTGTTGCTGCTTTCTTCGCTGCCGGATCTTCCCGCAGCATTCCTTCCACAGCGTCCAGGTCTTCCTTCAGGTAATGGTACAGCATCAGGGAACCGGAGGGAACCATGAAGCCTTTAATGACCATGGGCTGCAGCAGCGACATATTCTCGGTAAACTGCTTCAGCTTTTCTGCCACTTCTGCCACGGCTTTTTTATCTTTGCCCTGTTGCAAAAAATCCTGCATGTAGGAAGCCTTTCCCACTTCGTCCACGATCTGTTTTATATATTTCTCTGCCTGGTGCAAGACGATCACTCCCAATTATTATAATAAAGTATTGTACCATAAAACTGCAAAGGGAAAGACGTAAGCAAAACATCGTTGACGGTTTTGCGGCGTCCTTCCCTTGCAGTTTTTATTTATATGCCCTTACGCATATTATTTATTCAGCAGCTCCCTGTATTTGGCAATTTCCTGTTTGTACACGTCGTTGCCTTCCATGTCGATGCCTACGATAGCGGGGAAATCCACCACTTCGTAATGACGGATGGCTTCCGGTCCCAGGTCTTCATAGGCTACCATTTCTTCGCTGCGGATGGACTGGGAGATGACAGCCGCCGCGCCGCCGATGGCGATAAAATATACGGCATGATGTTTCTTGCAGGCTTCCACCACTTCGTCATTGCGGAACCCTTTACCGATCATACCCTTCATCCCCTGTTCGATCATGGTGGGGGTGTATTTGTCCATGCGGCCGCTGGTGGTGGGACCGGCGCTGCCCACCACTTCGCCGGGTTTGGCGGGAGTGGGGCCTACATAATAAATCACGTTGTTGGTTACATCAAAGGGCAGCGCTTCGCCCCGGCCCAGGGCTTCGTACATGCGCTTGTGAGCCGCGTCGCGGGCGGTGTAGATCGGACCGGTGATGCGCACAAAATCCCCGGCATGCAGATTCTGTATCGTTTCTTCCGTTAAGGGCGTGGTAATGTATTTGATTTCACTCATGATGCTTCCTCCTTCTCAAATGGTGGCTTCGGAACGACGGGCCGCGTGGCAGTTGAAGATCACTGCGCAGGGAAGGCCGCCGATATGAGTGGGAGCATATTCCACGTTCACGGCCAGGGCGGTGGTCTTGCCGCCTAAGCCGGCCGGGCCCACGCCTGTTTTATTTACCAGTTCCAGCAGATCGGTTTCCAGTTTTGCATATTCCGGATTGGCGTTGTGTTCGCCAATCTTCCGGGCCAGGGCGAATTTTGCCAGCTCCGTGGCTTTTTCCGCGTTGCCGCCCACGCCTACGCCAACGGTAACCGGCGGACAGGGGTTCGGGCCTGCGGTGCGTACGGCATCCAGCACGAAGCTGATGACGCCTTCCAGCCCGTCGGCAGGTTTCAGCATGCGCAGCTGGGACATGTTTTCGCTGCCGCAGCCTTTGGGCAGCACAACGATATGTACCTGTTCGCCCGGCACGATACGGCAGTGGATGATGGCCGGCGTGTTGTCCTGGGTGTTTTTCCGCAGAAAGATGGGATCGTCAACGGAAGATTTCCGCAGATAGCCTTCCGTGTATCCTTTCGCTACCCCTGCATGGATGGCTTCCCACAGGTCGCCGCCGGTAAAGTGCACGTCCTGCCCGATGTCGATATACACCACGGTCAGGCCGGTATCCTGGCACAGGGGTACCTGCTTTTTATTGGCCAGCTTTGCGTTTTCGATGATGGTGTCCAGCACCTGGCAGCCTAAAGGAGAAACTTCTTCCTTACGGCACTCTTCCAGCCGTTTCAGAACTCCTTCCGGCAGGTTGTTGCAGGAATCGATGCAGCAATCCGCAACGGCCTGCGTCACTTGTTTTACGTCAATCTCACGCATGTTGATATCCCTCCTCATCTGTTTATATAAATTTGTATGACAGGAAAGGTTTGGAAACGCTGTTGCCATACTTTCGCGGTTCCTTGCGGCAGCATCTCCCTTTCCAACTTCTCTCCGGTTAAAACGCTTTGGTAAAACGGCGGGCACGGTTAACTGACCGCCCACAGTCAAACCTCGAAGAATTCTACGGCGGGCATCTGTCCTTCATTCAGCGTCAGGACGGCAAAGCCCGCTTTGCTACCTTCCCTCGGACGCGCAGGGCTGCCGGGGTTCAGCAGCCAGATGCCGTACACCTGGGAAAACAGCGGCACATGGGTGTGTCCGAAGATGACGATATCCTGTTCCAGACTCTGCCCCCACCAGCCCAATTCATCCGTCTTCCGGTTTTCGCCCATGTACTGATGACCGTGGGTGACCCAGACTTTAAATCCTTCCAGCCGTAAATAGCAGTCCGGTTTTGCTTCCACCGGTCCCCGCATGGCGTCGCAGTTGCCGCAGACGGAATAGACCGTCTGTCCTGTAATGTTGTGCAGCGTGTTGGCATCCGTGGCAAAATCGCCGCAATGGATCCAGCATTCTACCGGCGGCGCAGCCGCCAGCACCTTCCGTATCGCTGCCAGACTTCCGTGTGTATCGCTGAGTATTCCTATTTTCATTGGTTTCTAAAATCTCGATTCTGTGTATCCTTAATTTCTGTCTTCCGCGTTTACCTGTGCGCCAGACAGATTGACGCGCCGCCCTCCGGGGACGCGGCATTGCTTTCTTTTAGCTGGATTTACTTTATTTTTTTCCAGTTGGCGATCAGCTTTTTCACAGCTTTGCCCCGGTGGCTGATCTTGTTTTTTTCTTCCGGCGTGGCCTCGCCCAGTCCTTTGTGCAACTCGGTAGACCAGAACAGCGGATCATAACCGAACCCGTTGTCCCCCAGCGGTTCGTGCAGCAGCATACCTTCGCAGATGCCGTCCGCTTCCCCCACGATCTTCCCGTTAGGATTGGAAACAGCCAGCGCGCACCGGAAACGGCAGGTGCGGGTAATCTGGAATTTCATCTGCTTCAGCAGCAGATCGTTATTGTCTTTATCGGTGGCTTCGTCCCCGGCAAAACGGGCGCTTCGCACACCGGGCGCGCCTTCCAGCGCTTTTACTTCCAGCCCGCTGTCGTCCGCCAGGCAATACTCTTTCAGATTTCTGGCATAATACCCCGCCTTGATTTTGGCGTTGGCCGCAAAGGTGCGCCCGTTTTCATTCGGCGGAACCATCTGCGGATAATCGGCCAGACACTTCAGCGTGACCGGCACATCTTTGAACATTTCTTTAAATTCTTCCAGCTTCCCCGGATTGGAAGTGGCTATGACCAGCGTTTCCATGTTGTTCTCCTCTATTGATGAAAACTGAATTTAGCTGTGCGCCAGTGATGCGGCAGGGAAAGGCATCGCAAAACACTCACAGTTCGCTATTCCATGGATTTATTCGCCTGTGGCGGAAAACTCGAGGCTTAGCCTCTCAGACAGTTCCGCCACGGACGGCTCATTTCATCTCATGGAATGACGCAAACTGCTCGATGTTTTGCTCATGCCTTTTCCATGCCTGCATCACATATCGTACAAATTCCAATTTTATTGAACCAGCTCCTGCAGCTCTTCTTTCGTCAGCAGAATGTTTTCTTTGTTGTGGAACAGTTCCATCCGTCCCCGGCGTTCCACATACAGGGCTACTTCCACATCGGGCATACCCAGCACCGCTTCCGCAGCCGTTTTCTTTCCGTTGCGGGGCGTCGCCTCAAAGGTGATGGTCAGATGACCTTCTTCATGGGGCGGCACCAGGCGCGCCTCAAAGTAGTCGTCGGTACGGGGCGCAGCCGGATGATTCACCCGCCCCCGCAGCAACGCGCCGTTATACTGCTCGTCCGGCAGGTAAATGCGCACGAAAGCGTCCAGGAAGATGCCTTCGTTCCCGCCCTGGTTGGCATAGGGCACATCCACGCTGAACTCAATTTTATCTTCTGATTTGGAAATCAGCTTTGCCCGGGTCCGTTTTTCTTTAAAAAATACCAGCTGCTTATCCGCCGCCGCATGGTTGGAGATCAGGCGCAGCGTAAACAAGATGACCAGTACGATCAGTACCAGTATGGCTCCCACTATGATCATGTCCTGTCCTCCCGTTATGCTTTGCGATAATTTTTAATGATGCAGATAGGCGTTTTCTGGCTGGCGTTGCCAAAGGGGTTGTCGATTAAAATCTGCGACACCTTGTCCGGGTCTACCCCGTCAGTCCAGCCGATGATGGCCGCCCGTTTCAGGTCGTTCACATCCGCGATGACCGCGCCGTACACGCCGCAGGCTTCTTTCATTTCTTTCACGACCTTGAAAGGTTCCTTCGGCCCGTACACGATATGCTTGTCATAAGGGGGCATAGTGCCGGTCACGTCGTCAATAAGACGGGCCTGGTAGCCCGCCATCTGGTAGAACACGCCTTTCTTCCCGATCAGCTTGGTCAGGGCGCCCACGATGAAAGCCCACAACACTTTTGCGTTGCTTTCCGTATCAATGAGGGCCTGCATGCAGTACCAGCCGCTGATGCTGCCGTAAGAAGGAAAGAAGTGGCACAGGGTCTTGGCCAGAAAGCCCGGCTTGAATTCTTCGCACCGCATGGCCATGCCCTGGGTGATGGCCACGACGCTTTCCGCCGCGCAGATCACATCGTTGGGCCCGTATTTCCCTTTTCCGTATTCTTTGATCGCTTCCACTATATTATCCCGGGACGTGAGGATCCGCGTCGGCACCGGTATAATTTCATACTCCATTCATTTACACCTCTGTTATGTTTCAGGCATCTTGATGCGGACGCCTTTTTTCTGCTGCGCTATATTGCAGCCGCGCGCTTCACTGCCGGCATTTTGTCGCCGCCTGTTTGTTTTGCGTTGCATCGTATTTTTAATTGCACTTTTCAGTCCGTTTTTTTATTCTTCGCTTCGTTTTCCTGCTGGTACACCGCGTTGATTTTATCAAACCATTCCGGCGGCAGGCGCAGAATCTTTCCGTTTTTATCTGTAAACACGTTGGTAGTGGTTCCTTCCACAAACACCTTGCCTGTTTTTACGTTTACCACTTTATAGGCGAACAGCATCTTCGCCCGGTTGAATTCCTGCATGGTGGTCTGCACTTCGTATTCGTCATCGAAGCGGGCGGAATGTTTGTATTTTACATTGATCTCCCGGATGGGAAACAAAATGCCGTCGTCCATCATCCGGTTCAGGTCCACCCCGCAGGCCCGCAGGTAGGCCACGCGCCCCATCTCCAGCCAGGGCAGGTAACGGGCGTGGTACACCACCGCCATCAGGTCTGTTTCTTCAAAACGGACCCTGTCTCGAATCGCAATCATAAAAGCCTCCGAAATAAAATTACCATAATATTATATCAAAATCCGGAGCTTTTGTACATATAAAACGTCTATGAAGTTTCCCTACTTCACTTCCACCACGGTCAGCCTTTGCCCGTTCACTCGGAAGCGGACTTCTTTCCCGGCAAAGCCGAAGCCGTAGATGCGCTCCGGGTCATGCTGGTAATGAGGCGCCGGATTTTCTGCCAGCACTCCCAGCAGCGCCTCTCGCTTTTCTTCCGGTATTTTGGCCAGCAGCACTTCCGGAAAGTCCACTTCCAGTTTTGGGAACGCAGCCTGCCCCGCAAAGCCGTCCACCGCATCGGGATGTGAATCCGCATAAGCCAGGTAGGGTTTAATGTCCAAAATCGGCGTGCCGTCCATCAGGTCCGCGCCGCTGACGTAAATCACCGGCCCCTTCGGGGTATCCAGTTCGATCTTTTTGATTTTGACAGAAGACAGGCCGATGGCGTTAGGCCGGTACGGGGAACGGGTAGCAAACACGCCAACGCGGGTGTTGCCTCCCAGCCGGGGTGGGCGCACCGTGGCCGACCAGTTACTGCGCACCGCTTCGGAAAACTGCCAGATGATCCATAAATGGGAAAACCCTTCCAGTCCCCGGAACGCTTCCGGCTGGGCATACTCTTTTTCAAATTCGATGCGGGCTTCCAGCGCTTCCACCACGCCGCTCTGCCGCGGCACGCCGAACTTGCTGGAAAAATCCGTGCGGATGTGCCCGATGATCCTGACTGCGAACGGATCTTGTGTCATGATTGCGATCCTTTCTGAAAACATGAATTTATAAGCCCGGTTTATGCAGCAGGGAAA
>DDQB01000088.1:4070-33407 GCA_002342505.1 Acidaminococcaceae bacterium UBA2453 | reverse complement strand
CTTTCCCTGCTGCATAAACCAGGCTTATAAATTCCTATTTTCCTGAATTCACAGGCAGTCCGCTCACATAATACGTATACATGACAAAATTAGCCAGACAGTCTTCATATTCGTGCTGAGGATAGGGCTCGTCGATTTTATCCACAAAACTCATATCGCGACTGAAATAATACGCTTTATCTCCGAAAAATCCCAGCGCGGCTTCCTTTTCTTTATACTGCTGCAGCAGATTCCGGCCAATAAACCGTTCCGACGGCTGTATTCCCTGCAGGCAAAGCAGTGTAGGAGCAATATCGATCTGGGACGCATAGGCGCTGTTATCCAGATTTTCTAGCGGCGCCGTATTTTTAGATACAAAAATAAGAGGGATTGGCGCCACGCTGAGCCTGTCTTTTTCATTTTTAACTATCTTAGTATATTCACCACCGGAATGGGGATTGTGATCGCTGGTGATGATGAACAGCGTCCGGTCGTCCATCAGCCCCGCTTCGCTCGCAGCTTTGAAGAAATTGCGGAGCGTGCAGTCCACCCAATACATACCATGGATCGTCACAATCTGGTTGTTGCGGAATGATTCCGGCGTATCCGCCCAATTGGTCGCATAATATGGATAAGGCTGATGCATGTCCAACGTCTTTGTTACATAGAAATACTTCTGTCCTTTCAGTTTTTTCAGCTGTTCCAACGTACGCCGGTACATTTCATCGTTATGGAACCCCCATCCTGATGCCCCGGTATATCCGGCCTTTTCCAGATCTTCCCTGGCTTCGTAATGAGCCATCCCAAACTGTTCGGTATATTGACGGAATTCGCTGTTGTAATATCGGCTTGACGCGCTCTGGAAATAGCCGTCAAACCCATGCGCCTGCATGCTGCGGAACAGGGACGGCTTATCGCTTCCGTCAATGTCTCCGTCAAACAGCAGTTGAGAACGGAAAGTAGCATTCAGGCCTTCCGTCGTGGGAACAGCAGAAGAATAATAGTTGTCAATACGCGGATACCGTTCGATCAGCGAATCTAGGAACGGCGTAGCTTCTGCCGGGATATCCGGATTATAGAAATGAATATAGTCTCGATGCACCGATTCCAGAATCAGCATCACGATCCGGTCATAGGCAGGCTCCGGAAGCGGACGGGACGCGCTCTTTCGCATAACGCCTAACTTGTACATCCACTCCCTGTCCTTTTCAGTCAGTTCCTTCTTCTTATGCTGGGTTTCCCGAACCACCTTTTCTTTATTGAAAAGAGCTTTGCTGACGATATTTCCCGCAATGGGCGTGACCAGCATATCCCTGTACTCCTGCCGGCTTTTTTCAATCTGCTCTTCACTCCACAATCCTGCTTCATGAAGTGCAAACAGTCCCAGCTGGCTTCCGGCAAAATACAACAGGTTGCAGCAGAGCGCCCACCCCAGTACAGCCAATAGCGCCCAGGCAACATTCGGTTTATGCCGACGCGGTTTCGTGACGCGGAATAACAGGATTGCAGCCAGCAGGCAGCCGCCAATTTGGAGCAACTGTGTCCGTGAAAAAGACGACATGACCCCTTCCACGGCATAAATGTTAAAATTACGGAAAAACACAGCCTGCACGTGCATGGAGGTCTGCCAGAAATAGACAACATCCAGCAATGTCAAAACCGCACATAAAAAGTAAACCGCAAAATAAACAGCCTTACGTTTCGAGGACGGATTATGATGATACCAGACCGCCGCCAGTATCGCAGGCACAATGTTATTCATAAGACCGGCAAGCACCGCCAGCGTCGTCAGAAAATATGAATCCAATGCCAATTTTTGATGCATATACCAGGCGAAGCCAAAATACGCGACGCCAAGCACAACAGCAGGGAAATAGCGCAGCAGCCGGTCGGGGATCCGTTTTCGGCGCAAAAAAAGAAGGCCCCCCACAATGAGCAACACTATATCCCGCAATAATGCGTTAACCAGTGTTTCCCAGAAATCCCCTTCCGGAAATGGGGTAATTGCCGCATAAAGCAGCCGGGCATTTTCTTCCTCCCAATAGTATATAGCGCCTGCTATCGCGGCAATTGCCAGCAGGATGCCAATACGTTTCCCATTTCTCATCCAGTTCATGCGGATACCTGCCTCAAGTAAGTAGTTGCTATTATTAAAAATTTCTTATGGAATCAACAATAACGGTTTATCCATAATCTCCAGCTGCAACGGTGTGGCAGCCACCACGTCGCCGTCCAGTTCCACCGGAAAATCTTCCACCAGATGGATGGATTCAATTTCCACCTTCTTTGCCCTGCGGCAAAGGATTTCCTTATCCAAATTCAAGCCTTCCAGCGCAATCAGCGACGCATATTTCAGTATATCAGCTCTTTTATTTCCCGGGAAAAGCGCTACATGCAGATACGGAGATGCCAGCGACGCTTCCGGAAACAGATTGTACCGTCCGGCATAATACCGGCTTTTTCCCACAATTACGGAAGACCCTTCGTACCATTCCTCTTCCCCGTCAAAGCGCACACGAAATTTGTACCGCCAGTCGCTGAAGATTAGTTCGCGCCGTACCAACTGGGTACTTTGCAGCACATAGGCAAATTTATTCAGCAAGCGTTTCTGTAATGCGCCCACGCTGTCTACCACAAGGGAATCAAAACCAACGCTGGCCACGGTAAGAAAAAGGTTGCCGTTAGCCCGCGCCGTGTAAAACGGATAGACGAATCCTTTTAAAGCGCGGTGCACCCATCGCTTGGGTTCATTGCGCAGAGACATCTCCTTGGCAATCAGGTTGACCGTTCCTGCCGGGAACACACTGATATACGGATGATAATCCAGTCGAAGCATATCTTCCGCAAAGGCGCGCACCGTCCCATCGCCGCCGGCAATGATCACCCAGTCGCACTTTTCGTCTGCAGCCTTTTTTGCCAGATCCGGCATCTGTTCAAAGTATTTGACATCCAGCAACGTTATCTCTGCATCCAGTTCCTGCTTCAACAGTTTATATATCTCATTGATACGGGATATCATATTAGCGAAAAGCTGCTTTCCCGAATACCGGTTATACAGGATAAAGATCTTTTTAAACTGTCTTACTTCTATCTGTCCCTGTGGCTGCATCCTTATTCTCCTTACCAAGCCATTTGTCGCAGGCATCCAACACCTGTTTTGGATTTTACCCGGCACGGGATGCAATGCAGCCCAACTTTTTCCGGTTTTACTCTCTCAAGGCTTCTCTAATTTTATGTAGCGCTTTTAATCAAAGCTTCCCTTTTTTTATCAGATTAGCGATCCGATCCACCAGTCCTGTCGTAGAATACCCGTCTTCTGATTCTATTGTCTCAACTTTACCTGCGTATTCCCGTCCTGCCACCTGATTGGATCGAAAGTCTGCGCTCTGTACCAGAATATCCGGCCGGATCATTTTGATCAGTCTTGCCGGCGTATCCTCATGAAATATCACGACCGCATCCACGCAGGCAAGAGACGCCAGCACACGCGCGCGGTCCAGTTCAGGAATCAGCGGCCACGCCTCTCCCTTCAGCTGCCGAACCGAATCATCTGAGTTCAATCCGACGATCAGATGTTTTCCAAGCTTTGCCGCTTTTTCCAGATAAGATACATGCCCCGCATGCAAAATATCAAAACAGCCGCTGGTGAACACAATCTTTTCTCCGCTCCTGCGCCAAATCTGCGCCAGCTCTGCAATCTCTTTCCAGGAAAGAGGGCGGAATCCATAACCTAACTTACGTTCTTCCTCCAAAAGGTCCTGCAGCAGTTCGTCCCGATGAATCGGATATGCACCAGCTTTTCCAACTACGATTCCAGCTGCCCGGTTTGCCATATACACTGCTTCCAGCAGAGGCAACTCTCCCGCTGCCGCAGCCAGCAATACCGCCGCCGCCGTATTGCCGGCGCCGGAAGCATCATAGACTTCCAAAGCCGAAGCCGGACAGTGGATCACTGTCCGCTTGCCACCAACCAACGTCATACCTTTTTCGCCGCGGGTAACCACCACATTTTTGATCCGGTAACGATCCCGCGCCATCTGGGCGATCTGCAACACGGGACCATCCTCATTGGGAACCGTCTGCCCCGCCGCATCGCACATTTCTTTCAGGTTCGGCGTAATAAATGTACACCCTTCATACTTTTCCCAGTGCGGACCTTTCGGATCAATCAGAATCGGAATCTTGTGCACTTCCGCCATACGAATCACCCACTGACAGAATACATCGGAACATACTCCTTTGGCATAATCGGAAACCGCAATGCCATCCAATCCTTTTTCAATTAAATCCAACAGCCACTGCTTAATGGCATCCGCCTCTTCGGGATATAAGTCGCAAACTTCTTCAAAATCCAGCCGCAGCATCTGTTGCCGTTCCCCAAGGATACGCATCTTGGTAATGGTAAATCGCTGCCTGGATTTAATCAGACCGCTGAAGTCAATCTTTTCCTTTGATAACAGGTCTTCCAAAATCTTTCGATTATCATCGTCCCCGGTGACGCCGCCTATATATACACGACATCCAAGATTCGCAAGGTTCGAAGCCACATTAGCCGCGCCACCAGGCAAGGACTCGGTCTTTTTTACCCTATTTACCGGTACCGGTGCTTCCGGAGAAATCCGTTTCACTTCTCCGTAACAGTACCGATCCAACATCACATCGCCAATTACTGCAATACGCAGGTTCTGAATATTCTCCGCTACAAACGAAGCGCACTTCATATCACTCATGTTCCACCAGTTCACTTAAAATATATCCCATCAAACTATGTATCTCCTGCGCCAACAATGACATCGCTCGCCATATTCGGCGCCCGAATCGTTACATTCTATTTCTCTTTTAAATAAGCTTACCAGTTCAGGAAATTAAACATAACTGTCCAATCATTATCTCCATTATAATGCTTTTTCTGGTAAGAAACCGAAAGTACTTCACAGCAGAACCGATGCGACCAGCTATAGGTCGTAGTATACAAGCCGCTTGTCCTTGTTCCCTTATCCATATTATGCCGGTTAACGATCGTAAACGTGTTATGCTTATCCGGACTCCAGGAGATACCATAAGACCAGTCTTTTACAAAATTCGGCTGCCCAAGACTGAAAAGATAATCCGTCCTGTGTTCATGATGGTAGGTTGTCCAGATATTCCATTTATTAGAAAAGCGATAACCTAATGACCCGTGGTAAATGTTTGTATTTAAGCTCTTTCCACGCCGACGGGTTCTCTCTTCATTGCTCTCATGAACCCATTTTCGCCCTATCATTAAATCCAGATACAGTTTTTTCCCTCCCAGGGGGTAAATCCTGTCATGACGAAGACGCACAACCCCTTCTGTCCGCCAGCTGGACCAGCTCTGATCGCTGTACTTCCATAATCCGTGCGTAAGGCTGGCATCATAGGACAACGGAAGTCCCTTCGCAATACGATGGGGTTTCAGGAAAATCCCCCAGTCCATTTGTTTCTTCAGCCATCTGCCTTCATCCAACTCATCGTTATCTGAATCATATACATAGCCGTTGTTCAGCCGCACATAAAAATCGTGTTCATCATGGCGAAGACTGTAAAAAGGTTTGTATTTTGATTTTGTGTAATAAATCTGATGCATGGAAAAAGTAGTGGGATTTTTTAAATTTGGATTTCCGATAGGCCGTGAATAATCCAGCGAAATGTAAAACCCTTTTTTATCCTTCCAGCCAATACGAGGCATCAGACTATCTTTTGATTTTTGCAAATCGTTGATCCATACATCTCGCGAATAAATATGTTTCCCTTTTGCAAAAACCTTCACGCCTCTGGCAATAATACGATCGTTAGGAATGATCGTAATTGTCTTTGCTTTTACGGAAATGCAGGCCGGGTGCCGCACTGCAGGGCATCTCGTCGTGGTTCCACCCTGATCCATGATCAGCATACCATGTTCAATCAAGCCATGAGGCGCCTCATAAAAATCGTGTTTCCCGCTCCCGGGATCTGGTGTCGACGCACCTTTCAGATGCAACAATTCGCCTGTTTCCTGATTAAAATTATAATGCGCCCAATGAACTTTCATTTTATTTGTAGGTTCAGCCAGCGTACCGCCTTCCAGCAGCCAGATATCCCCCGACTTGGCATTCCCGACAGCTTTCGTAGAAGCTATTTGCGTCAGCCCCTGCTTTACCAACACATTACCTTCGATGATAAAATCACCGCTCTCACTGGCAAACTGCGCATCGTCGCCGGTGATGACCAGCGGTACATTTTCCGGTTTCTTCTCAGATTGATTATCTCTTCCTGTTTTATCTTTTTTATTCTTTTTTTCGGAATTCCCTGTCAGATTTTTCACATCTGCATCCATTACCTGATACTCTTTTGTCTGTGGGTCTTCCTTCGCAGCTAATGATAAATTATCCTTCTTTTGCCCATCGGAACCAGTATCAGAAGCTGGCTGCGCTGATGCAGATGTTGTATTCTCCGCTTCTGCCACTTTTTCCGTCGCAGCAACATCGCCGGAAATATTATCGTCCAGATTCATTAACGAAACTTGCCGGCGTGCATGATATTCAGAACCGGGGTTCTCCTTGTCCAAAGCCGGCTCAAATGCTTCATCCGTTTCCGACAAAACCTGTTCTGCTTTTTCTTCCGCCTTTTTAACGTCTGCTCTTTTTTCAGCAACTTCCTGATTCTTTTCAGAATCCTGACTGCTCTTAACATTATGGGAATCTTGTTGCAAAGATGCTTCCCTTATCGCTCCACCATTATTCTGGCGGGCAGGCACACCTCTCCCTGAAGCCGCCCCCTGGGTAAACTGTCCGGCCGCCTGGGCAAACGCATCCCCTTCCTCCGCCTTCGGGTTGCGGTAATCATTGACGATCCGAGCCGGAGCCTGATCTAGCGGAGATTCATATTTTTCTTCAGAGTTATATTCATCGAGCGTCAGGTCGCCGTCAGCATAAACCGGAAACATAACGGCCATACTGGCAAGCAACACAGAAGCCACTACCTGTTTTTTCATGGAGTCCTCCATAGTAAATAAATATCCAGTAAATATTATACCATAAAAAACGCAAAAAAAATACCGGCATTCTACGATATGCCGGTATTTTATCCTCAGTTTTAATCTGCGTCTTGATTTTCCGCTTCTTCTGTTACTTTGCAGCGCCGGTCGCGGAAGCTTCCTGGTACACGATACCGCTGATGGTCTGGTCTTCTACAACCTGCACATACGTGGTAGATCCTTCCGGAATCACGATAGACTGTCCGGTTACAAAAGCGCCGCCAATGGCCCCGATCGGTCCTAATACAATCATACCGCCGATGGTCGCGCCTGCAGCGCCTGCCGCGGTTTTCGCTTCCTGTTTTGCCAGTTTGCCGATATAAACAGGCACTTTATTCCCGTCAACGGAAAATACATGGCTGAATTTTACATCGATGCGGGCGTCCCGTCCAAAACTCCGGGGCTGTACAACTTTTGCAACTTCCGCAACGCCTGTAGCGCCTTTGGATAATACCAGCACATCATTCACATACAGGTTATCCGCTACACGGAACTTGACCGGATCTCCGGGCCGAGCATCCCGGCTGCTTAAGGGAGACGTAAACTCAATCTTTACCAGCGAATCTTTAGGCAACACTACAGACTCTACCGGCACCTGCCCGCCGTTGTACGCAGTCTCCACCAGCCGGTCCAGCCGCTGATTCAGCGAACCGCCCTGCACCTGACCAAAAATGATGTTTTCCATATCTTCGATCCTTGTTTTGGCCGGACCGGACGTAATCTGCGCATTAAAACGACTGTCTACCGCGTTCAGTTTCTGCATAAAGCTGCCGTTTCCGCCGTTCGTTCCGCAGATATACTCATAGGTGCTCTGGATACGATCAAGAATATTACGGCTTGCCTCCGGCGCTCCATAAATATCATCTTCCAGGCTTTCCATCCGTTCCATCATGGAACTGCTCTGGTGCGTTCCGTACAAAGCAGTCTCCACAGCATCCAGCTGTTCCGAAGCAACCAGTGAAGCGCCTTCCGCAAATACGGATGTGGTCAGTCCCAGACATAAAACAAGGCCTGCTATCAAAGACAAAAGCTTTCTCATTTTGCAATCCCTCCGAAAGTAAAATTCCTCTTTTAACACAAAAAAACTATAGATAGACCTTTTGTGTTTTTATTATAGCATATCTTGTAGCAAATAACATAATATTTCTTTAAAATACCGGACTTTTTTTCAGTTAATCCACAGAAAAAACAAAAATCCGCCATACTTTTTTAACTGTACAAACCACTTACTGCCTGCCTTACCTTACGTTCCATCCCCACCGCTGTTATCCAGAATCATAAACGCTTCCACATGCAGGGTCGCATCCGCTTCTGCCGATATATGACAGGCCAGTTCCCGGTTCCAGTCTTTCAGCAGATTCTGCTGCAGATAACCCGCCTCCAGCGGATGGGCTACTACCAGTATGTCTTTGGCGCTGCCCTGCCGCTTCAGCAATCCCCGGATGCGACGCTTAATCTCCAGCGCAATCGCCTCTTTGGACTGGACCCTGCCGCTGCCATTGCAGACAGGACAGTCGGAATACAGCACAGCCTCCAGATTCTGCCGGGACTTTTTCCGGGTGATCTCCACCAGATTCAGAACTGTAATATCCTGCACCCGCGGACGCATCTTATCTCCGATAAAGGCATTCTCCAGCACAGACAAAACCTCCTGCCGGTTTTCGTCACTGTGCATATCAATAAAATCAACTACTATAATGCCGCCAATATCCCGCAGGCGAAGCTGATGGGCGATTTCCTGCGCCGCCTGCCGGTTGATCTCCATAATGGTATCTTCCAGACTGCTCTTGCCGCTGTAGCTGCCGCTATTCACATCAATCACCGTCATCGCTTCCGTGTGATCGATGACCAGATACCCGCCGTTTGGCAGTTCCACTCTCCGGTCTGCCAGGGAAGCCAGCACATCCCCTTGCCCGTATCCGGCAAAAACATCTTCGCTTTTATCCCATAACCGGAGCGTTGCGTTTCCGACGCCGCGCATCTGTTCCAGCAGCGCTTCAATCCGCCGGAACGCGCCCGCGTCATCCACTACGACCTCTTCCACATCTTTGGTCAGATAATCTCGCACCATACGCACCGGCAAGTCCAGCTCACGATGCAGGAAGGCCGGCGCCTTTGCCAGCTTTGCCCGGGCTTCCACCACTTGCCATTCTGCCAGAAGCGCTTCAATATCCATTCTTAATACGTCTTCCGCAATGCCTTCTGCTTCCGTCCGTATGACAATACCCATGCCTTCAGGCTTCAGCCGTTCCGCTATTTCATACAGGCGGTCCCGCTCCGCATCCACCGTAATCTTTCTGGAAATTCCAATCGAATCCGCCAGCGGAAACAGCACCGCATAATGACCGGGGAAAGTGATCTCGCGACTGGCGGTGGGACCTTTCGTTCCCCGGGGGTCTTTCGTGATCTGGATCATAACGGATGAACCTTCTGTCAGGTCCCCTGCATCTCCCAGATACAGAAACGCATTCTGATTCAGGCCGATATCCACAAAAGCCGCCTGGATCCCTTTCACCACATTATTCACCCGACCCAAAAAGATGCTGCCTACCAGATGAGCAGACATGGCCCGCTCAACCAGGAATTCCTGCAATATACCGTTATCCAGCAAACCCATGCGGACTTCCTCCGGCGTGCTGCTGATGATGATCTGCTGCGCCATCTGCCTGCCCTCCTTTCTGCATGAAAGCGCGCTAACTGCTGCGCTTCCCAAATAAAGCTATAATCCACTCCCGATGATTCCAAAGAAAAACTTGGGAAAATACCAGGGAAACTGTCTGCATTCAATAGGTTCCAATATATCTGAATGTATTACCCCTGTTCGAACAGACTGTCCAGCATAGGCCAGCGGTTTCCCATTTCATCCACCCGGTACAGGTCCAGCCGCTCGATATCCGCCTTTTCCACCGGAAGCTGCAGTCCATACTGTTCATTCAATGTGTTCAACAGGTCCACTGCTTTCATGCTTCCATTGTGGGTGATACGGCAGTGGAAATGCAATTCTGTTTCATTTTCCCGCTTAATGGCGGAAAGATCGGAAATATAGAATTTCACATCAATCTTTTTTACTTTTTCTTTTGCCTTGGGCGCCTGCTTCTCAAACATAACGGTTTCCGCTCTGTTAAAGTCATCCACAGCAGAAGCGATGTCCCCTGTCCATGGAATCGTCACGCGGTATTCCGCTCCTCCGGCCACGCTCATGAGAGCCGGAGCATTGGTTTCCACAGCATCTACCGCAAGCACGCGGATCCCTCTTGGCAGCGCTTTCATAAAGGCTTCCGCCGCAGCCAGCGGATTAACCGGTTCCGCCAGTTCCAATTCCACAAATTCCGCATAGCTTACTACTCCCACGCCCAGCGCAGAAGCAAGGGAATATTTCATATGGGGATTAAATCCCTGGGAATAGGCCGCCGGTAATTTGGCGCGCCGTATAGCGCGCCCGATGGTGCGCACATATTCCAGATGGGAAATAAACCGGATCTCTTTTTCCTTGGTTATCTGAAACCGTAATTTCATTCCGCGCTGCCTCCCTTCCCGGGCAGACCCGGACGCTGTGTCGCTATACTGTAGCTGCAGTTGTCTCCTCCCGCCATCTTTTCCGCAAGAGAGACAAAATTCGTTTCTTTTGATGCGTCATAAGACCGGTTGCCCCAGTCCATGACCGGCACGCCCAATCGCTGACAGACGCCGCAGCCGTTACAGTTTCCCTGCCGACAGTCCGGCGTCAGGATTTCCTTTTGCGCCTTTTTGTATTCATTCGCAAGAAAGCCTCGATTTACCGCAGGCTGCAAATGCTCCCAGGGGAACACCTCCCCTTCGCCCCGCTGCCTGTGGCTGTAAAAATCCGGATCCAGTCCGCAGTCTTTCAGCGCCTGCTGCCAGCGGTCAAAATCAAACACATCCGCCCAGCCGTCAAAACGCTGGCCCCGCTGCCAGGCAAGATACAACGCTTTCCCCAGACGCCGGTCGCCCCGGGCAAACACGCCTTCCATGATACTGGTCTGCCCGTCATGATACTGGAACGTGATATTCTTCAAACGAGTAGCCTCGATCAGCAGTCCCTGTTTCCGATGGATCTCCTCCAGCGTATCCTGCGGCGCCCACTGAAATGCCGTGTACGGCTTCGGCACAAAGGACGAAGCGCTTACCGTAACCTGGCAGCCGCCCTTGCCTGTAATCTCCTTAAACTTCCACTGCACCTTCCGTGCCAGCTGCGCAATGGCAAGCACATCCTCATCTGTTTCGCCGGGAAGCCCGATCATAAAATACAGCTTCACCTTTTTCCATCCGTTTTCAAAGGCTGCGCTCACCGCATGGAGCAGGTCTTCTTCCGTAACGCCTTTATTGATCACATCCCGCATCCGCTGGCTGCCGGCTTCCGGCGCAAAAGTCAGCCCGCTTTTACGAACCGCCTGCACCTTTTTCGCCACATCCACGCTGAAGGCGTCGATGCGCAGGCTGGGCAGGGACACGCTGACTTTCCTATCTTTAAAGTCTGCAATCATTTCATCCAGGAACGGCCCCAGACAGGAATAGTCAGCCGTGCTCAGCGATACAAGAGAAATCTCCTCATACCCGGTATTGTCCACCTGCTTATGGGCAATCTCGCGAAGTACCTCCGGCCGCCGCTCCCGTACCGGACGGTACACCATGCCCGCATGGCAGAACCGGCAGCCCCGGCTGCAGCCCCGGAACATCTCCAGCATGATCCGGTCGTGGACGATCTCCCCGAAAGGCACCACCGGCGCCGTGGGAAAATCCACTTTATTTAAGTCCGCAACCACCCGTTTCGTCACAGTCGCCGGCGCATCCGGCGTGTTGGGCGTCACTGACTGTATCGTATTATCTTCATTATATGATACATCGTAGAAGGAAGGCACGTAGACCCCGGGGATTTTCACAACACGGTGCAGGAAGCCCTTCCGTCCTCCGGGCCTGCCCTCCCGTTTCCATCCCTGGTAACAGGACAGCACTTCCGGCAGGGCCTCTTCTCCCTCCCCTAAAATCGCAAAATCAAATATATCAGCCAGCGGCTCCGGGTTAAACACGCAGGGGCCCCCAACCACCACAAAAGGCTCTTCTTCGCCGCGTTCTGCCGCCAGGACGGAAACCCCGCCCAGGTCCAGCATGTTTAAAATGTTGGTGTAGCTCAGCTCATACTGCAGGGTAAAGCCTACCAGATCGCACTCCGACAGGGCCTTTTTCGTTTCCAGCGTAGTCAGCGTCACGTTACGTTCCCGCATCAGCTGCTCCATGTCGATCCATGGCGCATAGGCCCGCTCCGCCGCAATCCCGTCCATCTTATTGACAAGGTGATATAAAATTTTAAATCCCAGATAGCTCATGCCTACCTCATATACATCGGGAAAGGCCAGGGCGATCCGCACCTCTGCCTCTTCCTTGTATATGCTGCCAAATTCACCGCCGGTGTAGCGAGCCGGTTTCTTGACAGCCGCCAGCATATCTATGGTCAGTTCTTTATTCATGTGAGAGCCTCCAAACGGTCTTCGCTTCTTTCAACATATATTACACGGCGTGTCCGCATGGTACATGCAACGTTTACAATGAACCGGCAACTCCGTAAGGAAATACCGATCAGAACTGCAGCCGGGTATGCCGCAGGTTGATGTTCTGCAATACCGCTGCCAGTAACATATTGGTAGTAAGGGAACTGACGCCGTAACTTAAAAAGGGCAGCGGCACTCCCGTCACCGGCATGATGCCGATGGTCATCCCCACATTCACCAGCACATGGAACAGATACATTCCAGTAATGCCGGAGGCCAGCAGCGTCCCGAACCGGTCTTCCGCATTCAGCGCAATGGTCAGTCCCCGCCAGATCAGAAGCATATATAACAACAAAATGACAACAGCGCCTGCAAAGCCAAATTCCTCCCCGGCTACCGCAAAGATAAAATCTGTATGGTTCTCCGGAAGAAAATCCAGCTGGCTCTGGGTTCCCTGCATCCAGCCCTTGCCCCACAGCATCCCGCTGCCGATGGCGATCTTGGACTGGATCACATGATAACCTGCGCCGAATGGATCCAGCTCCGGATCCAGAAACACGCGGATCCGGTTCCGCTGGTATTCGTGCAGGAACTGCCACAGCAACGGCGCTGCGCAGAAAAACGCGCCAGCCAGCGCGGCAATCCATTTCATCTTAAAACCGCAGATCCAGAACATGGAAAAGGTGATGGCTGCAAATACCAATGCCGTGCCCAGGTCCGGCTGCCGCAATACCAGTATAAAAGGAACCAGCATGAACAGACAGGCAGGCAGGTAATCCTTCCACTGATCCAGATAGTCGCTGCGGTCATCCAGAAACGCCGCCAGACAGACGATCATGAACGCTTTGGAAAATTCGCTGGGCTGAAACGTGACCGGCCCGATCTGGATCCAGCGCTGCGCACCAAGAGAAGCATGACCAAAAAACATGACCCCCAGCAACAGCAACACGGTAATGCCGTATAAAGGCCAGGCGATCCGCTTCAGGGAATGGTAGTCCAGCATCAGGATCCCCGCTGCCATCATTACATTGACTGCAAGGAAGATCCCCTGCCGTTTCACAAACCGGTTGGTCCCCGCTACAAGAGCGTCCCCGTGGGTCGCGCTTGCAATCAGCACCATCCCGATACCCGTCAGCAGAATAACCGTCAATATTAAAATCCAGTCTGAATTGCGTATAAAGTGACGCAACGATGTATTTCCTTCCTGAAAATCACCGATTTGCCCGGGTCCTTACTGCAGGCTGTCCCGCTTTTTTATCGGCTCATCGGCTTTCTTTGTCTCGTTTTTTATTCTTTGAGTCAGATAAGACTGCAGCACATCATAAACAACAGGACCTGCCGCAGTAGCCCCGTAACTTCCCTGCTCCACGATACAGGCGATGACCAGATCCGGCTTTTCCGCCGGCGCATAGGCAATGAACCAGCCGTGGTCCTGTCCATGGGGATTTTCTGCCGTACCGGTCTTTCCGGCAACCGGAACCGGCAAATTCGCGAACCACGCCCCGGTCCCGCCGGGCTGTGTCACGCCTTTCAGGCCTTTCTGTATCAGACGCAGGGTCTCCGGCGCTACTTCCAGTTTCCGACTTTTCGGACGTTCCGGAACCTGATAGACAGACCCGTCCGCATTTACCACTTTTTCTACCAAATAAGGAGGATGGATCACGCCGTCGGCAGCAACCGCCGCCAGCATCTGGCATATCTGCACCGGCGTCACCAGCGTCAGGCCCTGCCCGATAGCTGCATTAAAGGTATCTCCCAGCGTCCATTCTTCTGCAAATACTTTCTTTTTAGCTGCCGGTCCGGCAATCAGTCCGGCGGATTCTCCCGGCAGTTCGATCCCGGTCGGTTTCCCAAAACCGTACCGTTCCGCATACGCATTCAGATTTTCAATACCGGCCCTTCGTCCCATTTCATAAAAATACACATTGTCCGACATGGCAAAGGCAGTCTGGAAATTGATCCACCCCAGGGCTTCCCCGCCGGCATTTCCCATATCCGCCAGCCAGTGCTTCCCGGAGTCAAAGATCAGTTCTTCCGGCGTAACCTTATGCTGGTCCAGAGCCGCAGAACCCGTCACTACTTTAAATGTAGAACCCGCAGGATATTCTCCGTTGATTACTTTATTCGTCAGTGGGTGGAACCTGTTTTCATTAATCAGTTTCCAGTGGGCAGAAGAAATGCCTCCCACAAACCAGTTGGGGTCAAAGCCCGGCCGGGATACCAGCGCCCGCACCGCGCCGGTATTGGGATCCATGGCTACCGCCGCAGCCGCATAGGCATTGGGCGCGATCCCGCTGCTGCGCAGGGCCGCCAGCTGTTTGTCCATGATCTGTTCCAGTTCCTGCTGCAATCCAAAATCAAGAGTAAGGACCAGGCCTTTTCCGGACACCGGAGCCTGACCCGCCAGGTCGCGGATCACTTTGCCCCGGACATCCACCTCTTCTGTCTTGCGTCCGTTCTTTCCCCGCAGCACATCATCATATACAAATTCCAGTCCTTCCTTCCCGACGATACTGCCGGGGGGAAGGCCTTTATATTTTCCCTGCTTCAGCTGCGTTTCCGAAACTTCCCCCACATATCCCAGCACGTGAGCCGCCGTTTCCTTATACAGGTAATGGCGCATAGGCTGCAGATCCAGAGAAAGCCCCGGCAATTCTTTCATGTGTTCTTCCAGTGAAGTGATCTCCTGCGGCGTCAGCTCGCCTTTGATGACGATCTGTTCATACGTATTGGCGGCGCGGTCCGCCTTTTCCCGGACATCTTCCTTCCGCAGTCCCAAAAGACGGGCCAGCAGTTCCGTCTCCTGATCTGAAAAGGCATGTCCTGCCTGCAGGCTCAGCACATACCCAGGGGAACTGTCTGCCAGTACCGTGCCGTGGATATCCATGATCCGGCCCCGCGGCGCCATGATCACCGCATTGCGCATACGGTTTCCATCCGCCTGCCGTCCGTAATACATTCCTTTATAAAGCTGCAGCCAGGCTAACCGTATGCCCAACACGACAAAGACCGCCAGCGCTACTGCCAGCATCTTTTTTAACCGATCCGCAGCAGTATGGGTAAACAAAACACAAAATCCTTTCCAAATCAGTAGGTAAGATCATCTTCCGCGATCCAGCGATACAACGCCAGACAGATACGCGTGACCGGAAGCACCAGCAGCATATTTCCCAGGCAATACAGAACCGATTCTTTCATATACGAAAAAGCAACCGGTTCAGACAGTCCGGCCAGGCACAGTACCGGAACCAGATACAGAAGGCGCAGCACGAAACTGATACCCCCAATGATCAGTACATGGTATCCGTAATTGTTCTTGAAGATCATCTCTTTGATACTGCCGACGCCATACCCGACCAGCCCGCGGGTCAGCAGATAAAACCCGAAAACCGCAGGGGATGATATATCCTGCAGGAGCCCAAAGACCAGCCCACAGAACAGTCCGGGCCGCGCGCCGTAAAACAATCCGATGCTGTAAATAAAAAGTAAGGGCAAGTCAAAAAACAGATTGCCCCCGAATAATCCCAAAGAGGTCGTCTGTAAAATCAGCAGGGCAAACGCTGCCGCCGCCCATGACCACATCTTCATGGCTTTACCTCTTTTATTTCATTTTCTATCTGCTGCCTTACATCTTCCCGCAACACCACAAACACCCGGTCCAGATGGTTCAGGTTCGCCGCCGGCTCAATCCGGGCCAGCTTCTGCAGGCCGGTCACATCTGTCTCCACTTCACGGACCTTTCCTACATACAGACCGGACGGATACTTTCCGCCGATGCCGCTGGTGACCAGCATGTCCCCAACCTGTATATCATCATCCCGGCTGAAATATTCCGCCTGCAGCAGCGCGCGGTCCACGCCTTTTCCCGTCAGGACGCCCACCGCACGGGACTCCCGTCGCAGCACCTTGACGCCGATACGCGACTGGCTGGCAGAAACAAGCATAAACCGGCTGTAATGACGGTATACCTGATCCACCACGCCGGCAATACCCTCACTGGAAGTAATGACCATGTCTTCCCGCACACCGTCTGCCGCGCCCTTATCCAGAAAGAAATACTCATGCAGATCCCCCAGACTGACGCCAACCACACGGGCGGACAACAGGGTAAGGCGATCGTTCTGCTGCTTATAGCCGGCCATCGCCAGCAGTTCCTTGTTTTCTGTTTCCATCAGCTTCAGCCGGTATTCTGCATTGCGAAGTGTGTCCAGTTCCGCTTTCAGTTTCGCATTTTCTTCCTGCAGCGTTGCATTCAGACGGGAACTGTCGCGAAAGGAAGAAGCCTGATCGTTCACGAAACGAACCGCTTCATTAAAAGGCAGCAGAACCGTATTCACAACCGCATTGACCAGCGGAAAACGCCAGCGCTGGTGCACAGCCAGCGCCATGCAGGCGCACAGCCCCAATACCGCCAGTACGGTCACAAACTGCTGTTTCTTCATAACACGCTGTCCCGGGTCCCTGCTTACAGCTTGCTGCTGGAAGCCATGAACCCTTTCTTATATACGTCAATATTCTCTACGCAGATGCCGGTTCCCAACACCACGCAGGCCAGCGCGTCGTCGCTGACAAACACCGGCATGCCCGTCTCCTTGCTGATCAGCTTGTCCAGATTCCGCAGCAGGGACGAACCGCCCGTCATGATGATGCCGTGATCGATAATATCGGAAGCCAGTTCCGGAGGCGTCCGCTCCAGCGTATTACGCACCGCGTCCACAATACTCGCAACCGGTTCCGCAATGCCCGTGCACACCTGATTCGCATTGATCGTAAGGTTTTTCGGAAGACCGCTGACCAGATCGCGTCCCCGGATCTCCATCGTCTCCGGATTGTCCACAAACATAGCCGTACCTAAGGTAATTTTGATCTGCTCCGCCGTCCGTTCGCCAATCAACAGGCTGAAAGTCTTGCGGATAAAACGGGATATCGCGTCGTCGATGGCATCCCCGCCGGTACGGATGGAACGGGAGACCACGATGCCTCCCAGGGAGATGACCGCCACCTCACAGGTGCCGCCGCCGATATCCACCACCATGCTGCCCGTGGCTTCCTGTACCGGAAGGCCCGCGCCGATAGCCGCCGCCATAGGTTCTTCTATCAGGTACGCTTCCCTTGCGCCTGCCTGGATGGCCGCATCCACCACCGCACGCTTCTCCACTTCCGTTACACCGCTGGGAACCCCCACTACGATACGGGGGCGGATCAGCGAATGGAACCCGATTGCTTTATGGATAAAATACTTCAGCATCGACTGGGTAATGTCAAAATCCGCAATGACCCCGTCCTTCATGGGACGGATCGCGATAATAGTACCTGGCGTACGCCCGATCATCTGCTTTGCCTCGGCGCCGATCTCCAGCACTTCATTGGTCTCGCTGTCCACCGCCACTACGGAAGGCTCACGGATAATGATGCCTTTCCCCTTGCAATGGACCAGCGTATTCGCCGTCCCCAGATCGATCCCCAGATCATGGGAAAATCTGCCAAATAAACTAAACATGTTCTAACTCCTTACAGCCAAACTGCCTGTCTGCTTCCGCGAAAAATGCAAAACGAAACGATTCTTTCTTCTGGCGCGCCCATCGTCGCTTTCCCTCGTTCCATTTTATAAATCAATCATAAATCACCGTGCTCTTTAAAACTGTAATAGCACCCATCGCCAATCACAAGATGGTCCAACAGCGGGATCCCCAGAATATGCCCCGCTTCATCCAGCGCCTGGGTCAGCTTGCGGTCTTCCGTACTGGGATACGGATCCCCCGAAGGATGGTTATGCGCCACCAGGATGCAGGCCGCATGAGCCACCACCGCCGGCGCAAACACCTCCCGCGGATGCACCACTGCACTGGTCAGCGAGCCTTCCGCAATCTGTTCGGTTTTGATGACGCGGTTTTTGGTATTCAGCAATATGACCAAAAACTTCTCGTGCGTCTCATTCCGTAGTCTGCCCATCAGATATTGCGCTCCATCGCCCGGAGAGGCGATATGCTCGGATTCAACCGCTGATGCGCAGGCTACCCGTTTCCCCAGTTCCATAGCCGCCAGAATACGCGCCGCTCTGGCGTTTCCCAGTCCCTTGATATGTCTGAACTCCTGCACCCGGTGCCAGCGCGCTACCTGCCGGTACAGTCCTTCATCCTTCGTCATCTCTTCCGCGATACGCAGCGCCGAATGTTCCTTCGTACCGCTGCCGATCAGCACGGCCAGCAGCTCCGCATTGGAAAGCGCCTGCGGTCCCATGCTGCAGAGACGTTCCCTGGGACGGTCCTCTTCACTCAAATCTTTAATTTTAAACTCTGTCAATCATATCACCCCTGTTCTTTTATAATCACCTGCAGCAATCCGGATGCATTGCCGCAGGAACAAAACCGCTGCATTAACGTATGAATGTTGCCCGCCGGAACAGACGGGCAACGATCGTCACATACTATTTCCCTGTACGGGTCCCAATCCGTAACAACGCAACGCGATTACCGCCCGCTGTACAGGAAAGACTTCGGCTTTTCCGCCATCTCCTTGGCTTCCTCGTCCGTATTGATCATATACTCCACCGGCTCCAGTTCGGCCACCGTCAGCTGTTCTTTCTTGCTGATCGCGTCGCGGCGGAAGATTTTAATATAGTTATAGGCAATAAACAGCCAGGCCAGCACGCTGCCGCCCACAAAGGGCCAGAACCAGAACTCCATCTGGAAATAGCCGGCCAGCGCGTAGCCAAAGATGCCGCCTGCCGCCAGACACAAAATGGGCAGCGCGATCTGGAAAAGCTTGGCCTTCTTCTCATCCACCTTGCGATACTCGATGATCACGTTATCGCCGGGATGGGCACTGATGGGATTCCAGCAGTCGATATAAGCCCGCAGGCCCCGCTCCGTCGTCTCTTTAAAATTGACCCGCACCTTGGCGCGTTCGCCGTGGGTCTCGATCACTGTTCCTTTAATCACTTGCAAACTCCTTCTGATTAAAACTGCAAGATATTATATAACAGGCATGTGAAAATATCCGCCTGCTTTCCTTTGCTTACGTAACTGTTGCGTTTATGATACGTTGGCCGCCTCTCTGATACATGGCAAAAGCGCAGCCTTTACGATCCATGTTCATCAGGAATACGGATAAAAACAGATATAACCAATCGCAATGGCGAAGATCAGCCCGTACATCCCCAACGCCACCAGCAGCCCCTGCCAGGTGCGGGGATATCCGAAATTCAGATACTCGCCGAAAATTCCGCGCCGGTTCAGCAACGTGTAATTGGTGCGGCGTTTAAACCACTTTTCCTTCCGTTCCATGCCCACGAGCCGCGCCGTAATGATAATGATCACAAAGGCAATGGCAAACACGGTGAACAATCGGCCCGTAATCGCCGGCGCCGGCACCGTCGAAATGTCAATCATGCAAATTCCTCTCCAGTCTTTTAAAACTCCAGATACTTATCCGGCATCAGCCGAACCAACTCTTTCAAAAACTCATCGCTGCAGCAGAAGATGACTGCCGCCAGGCCCTTCCCTTCTTTAAAGGCCAGGATGCGCGTTGGGTTGGCATCCGCCATGTTATACCGGTGAATATAATGCTTGATGCGGGAACGGCGGAAAAAGTCGTGCCGGTAATGCTGGGCGAAACTCTCCGTCTGTGTCAGGTCCACAATATAACGTCCCTGCTTCCATAACCCGATGGTCACAATCTCCAGCTCATTCTGGCGAAGGATGATTTCATACCGGTAATAAACTTTCCATATCCACAGCCCCAGCCACAGAAAATTCAGGCCCATCCCCATGGGGCTGATAATGCCGGTACTGTTAAAACGGAACCCTTCATAAGCCCAGCTGCAGCAGATAGCCAGCAGCGCCAGATAGGCCAGTCCCATTTTACCGCTGCCGCGGGTAGTCGTTTCCCGGCAGATCTCTTTGTTTTTCAAAAAACTCCCTCCAATACGTGTAAACGTTTCAGCGAGACACACTGATGCACTGTAAAATTTTGTGCGGAACTTTGTTCCGCCCTGCGTCCTTATCCCTGTATGAAAGAGCAAATCAGCCGCGCCCTTCGGCTTGCTTCTTTACCTTTCATTGTAAAATTTAGCCTTATTATTATAACAGAAATAGAAACAAAAAGATAGAGGAAGATGTATAAAAAACAAAGAGACCGCAACTTTTGTCGCGGCCTCTTTTGAAATTTTAATTGTGAATGAATTGTTGTTATAAGCTACTCTGATCCACTTCAATGTGGTTCAGCTCCGGAATACGAAGTACGCGTGTCGCAACCTGATCTGCGAGAAATTGGTTATGCGTAATTGCTAACAATGTCATATTATGTGTCTGCGCATAATTTAACACAAAATTCCAAATGTGAGCCTGATTAATGGCATCCAGCATGGTAGTCATTTCATCGCAAATCAGCAGGCGCGTCTCCGGCTTTAAGACCCGGGCCACACAGAAACGCTGCAACTCGCCGCCGGAAAGCTCGTTTGGCCAGCGCTCATACCATTTCTCCCGAATCCCCATTTCCGTCAGTACTTCCTGAGAAGGAACACCGGCTTCTTCCAGAGAATCTTTCATTTTCCAACGAGGGTTAAGCGCCTTTTCCGGATGCTGGTAAATCAACTGGATCGGACAGAAGCCAGAAGAAGGAAGCGGTTTGCCTTCCCACAATATTTCTCCACCCTGAGGTTTCAGATATCCGGCAATCACTTTGGCTAGCGTGCTTTTTCCATATCCGCTTGGCCCCAGTACAGCAACCCTCTCCCCTTCTTCTACAGAAAAACTGATATCCTTCAATATCCAAGGACCGTCGGCATACCGAAAATCCACATGTTTGACTTCAAGAATTGCCACAACCGCACCTCATTCCTTTTTCATCCACATTCCAAGTCGCACAGGTGGCACCGCACTTCGGGCACCGGGGCAGATTAAACCCGTTCTGAGGTAATGCATGGAACAATGCCTGGCTGTAAGGATGCTTCAAGCCCTGACCATCGCCGCGGAAAGTCTGGGTATCTGCCGTTTCAACCACACGCCCGTCATAAAATATAGCTATTTTATCCGCCACATTCAGAGCTAAGTCAATATCATGAGTAATCAGGATCACACCTTTACCCTGATCCGCCTGCACACGAAAGTCCCGCAGCGCTTCAATAGCAATCTTCAAATCTAATCCGGGAGTCGGTTCATCAGCAATAATCATTTCCGTTTCCGTCACATACGAAGTTGACAACAGTACGCGTCTGGCCATACCACCCGAAAGCTGGAATGGATACAAATTCGCAACCTGCTGCTTCAGTCCAAAATGTGAAAACGCTTTTTGTTGCAGCCCCCTGGCCTTTTCGCCCAACGTGCCAACTACCTGGTCGCCCACCTGCATCAGCGGATCCAGAAACGCAACCGACTGGGGAATGAAAGCAATTTCATGCCCCCGCAACCGGTTCATGACGTCAGGCGTCAGCTCTTCTCCTTTGTAAAACATCTGCCCGCCTGTACGGGCGTTGTCCGGCAAAATATTCATCACTGCGTGGGCAAGCAAGCTTTTTCCTGAACCGCTGGACCCTACAATAGCAACAATCTCGCCTTTATGCACTGTCAGGTTTAAATCGGAAATTGCATTGAAGAACACCTTTTCAACTTTTGCGTTATAGCTTTCAAATCCAACAGAAAGATGACGTACATCTAACAAAATATCTCTGTCCATGCCGTCCACTCCCTTCTACTGTCGCGCACTGTGAGGATCAATCAGTATTTTCAGATAGTCTCCTACAACATCAAATAACTGGGTCATCAACAATAGCGCAATACCAGGGAAAAACGCCAGCCACCACATACCGGTAGCCAAATGCTTCATGGATTCCGCCAGAATCACACCAACCGCCGGCGTATCTAACGGAAGCCCATATCCCAGAAAGGTAATTGCCGCTTCATGCAAGATTGCGTGAGGAAACAATAAAATCAGCCCAACTAAATACTGAGGGAATACATGCGGCACAATATGTTTCGCCGCAATATGCCAGTTACTTTTTCCCAGCTTCCGGGCAATCTGTACATACTGAGCTGAACGAACCTGCATCACTTCCGCCCGGATGACGCGGGTCAGGTTAGGCCAGTGTGTCACGGCAACCCCGGTAATCACGCCAGCCGCACCGCCACCCACTGCAATAGAAATCAAAATCAGCAAAATCAGGTGAGGGACGCCCATGCATAAGTCCACCATAAAGCTGACCATCTGGTCGACCTTTCCACCAAAAACTGCAGACATGCTTCCCAGCGCCAAAGCAATAAAAGAACTAATCAAAGCAGACAAAAGGCCTATCTGAATACTGGTCGAAAGACCGCAGACAGTACGGTAAAACATATCTCGCCCCAAATTGTCTGTACCAAAAAGGTGCAACAGCGAAGGCGCCAGTCTTCTGGCCTCATAATTAGGCGCGTACCGGGAAGGATCCAGCGCTATTCCCCACAGGCAAACTCCTGCCAGAATGATTACGCCGCTGAAAATAATCAGTAAAATTTTGCGACGCCGGTTCAGCCCTTCCGATTTCACCTTCAGGAACTTCTCATTAGCCATCAATACCGCCTCCCTCCCGGATCTGCGGATCAATGACGCCATACAAAATGTTTGCCGTCAGATTACCTGCAAAAACAAACAGCGCACTGAATAATGCGATACCAATAAGCAGCGGCGCATCTGCATGCATCCCTGCCACAACAGCAGTACTGCCAAGCCCAGGGTATGAAAAAACCCTTTCCGCCAGCACCGACCCGCCAAACAGTTCACTGATTGAAGCAAACTGAAGTGTAACTGCCGGAAGTGCAATATTGCGCAGTCCGTGGCGTAACACCAACTCTTTCAGCGACTCTCCCCGCGCTCTGGCAAACAATACGTATTCGCTTTCCATGACATCAATCAGCTTCTGGCGAGTATGCAGGACAATATTCGCAATTCCTGTAATACTGAGTGTCAAAGCAGGCAACACCAGATGATGCAGTCTCTCCAGCCAGGTAACATCACTTTCTACTTTGCCAATCGGTACAGCCAGGCCTAATGGGAACCACTGCAGCTCTACCGCAAAAACCATCAGTACCAAGAGGCCGATCCAGAAAACTGGCGTCGAGGCAAGCAGCAAGCTAAATGTTTTTATTATACGGTCAGGCCAACGGTCTTTATACACCCCGGCAATAATTCCCAGGATCATTCCAAGCACGCCAGATAATATCCATGCTGTTCCCATTAAAAGAAGGGAAGCGCGAAAACGCTCCCCTAAAACTTTAGTAACAGGTTCATGAAAAGTAAGAGATTCCCCCATATCGCCATGCAATGTATTGTTAACCCATATCAGATACTGTTCAACGGGAGACCGGTTCAATCCCCAATGTTCCGCAATCTGCGCCCGCTGTTCTTCAGATACGGTAACTTCTCCCAAAAAAGCATCCACCGGATCCATGGGCGCATTATGGACAAGGAAAAAACTCAGCATTGTCACGGCAATCAGCAGGGCCATCATCCGGAGCACGGTCGCAGTCAAATATTGCAACAATCCTTTACTCACAACACAGCTCCTTTACTAAAATGACAAAATTATTTCCAGCTCCACTCATTCATGTTTTCTACAATAGAAATACCCTGTGCCCGAATCGGTACTTTTCCCAAGTCAGGAATCTGCAATCCGTCGCGGACGAAATACAGGTTCTGAGGATTGCATATCACCAACGACGGCACATCAGGCTCCGTTCTCTTCAACGCCTGCTGCCAGAATTTGTTTGCTTCCTCACGGTTCATAGCCAAAATAGCTTTATCCATCAATGCGTCAACTTCATTATTTTTATATGTAGAAGGATTGCCGATCTTATTTACATCCACCTGAGACGAACCGTATTGACGGTAAATAGTAATGGGATTCGTTTCCCCGAATGTCCAGAGAGTCGGAATGTTGCGTGCAACACGACACTCTGCCCAGGGAGCAGACTTTGGCACAATTTTAATGCCCAGCTTTTTAGCATCTTCAGCCAGTGCAACCACAGTATTATAACGATCCAAGTCGTTGCTGCGACCGGTTACGGTAAATTCAGCATTTACGCCGTCTTTATCAACAATCCCGTCCCCGTTGGTATCTTTCCATCCAGCATCTGCCAAGATCTTTTTCGCCTCTTCTACTTTGTTATCTGCAAAAGTTGTACCAGCAGTCCAAGGCATGTAGGTGCCAAACACATAGGCCGGTTTTCCATATCCGCTTAGGCCCTTGCTGATGATGCTTTTGCGGTCAATACCAATATTCAGGGCTTTGCGAATTGCCAGATCGCTGGTCACGTTATTGCCAACCTTCTTATCTTTCTCCATAGTTTCTTTAATAACAGGCAGATTCAGAACAAAAATATCCGTAACATCCAAAGCTTTCAGCTTCATGCCTTTTACTTCATTTTTCGCAAATTCGGAACTAACCAGTACCAGGTCCAGCTTTCCAGATTTTGCAGCGGCCAGCGCTGCGTCTTCATCCATCTTCAGGATGGTAATCTTTTTGAATTTCGATTTTGGTCCATAGTAGTGTTCATTAGGCGCAAGAATCAGTTGCTGGCCTTTCTGGAAATCAACAATCTTCCATGCGCCGGATCCCAACGGCTTATCCCCGTATGTGTCTGTGTACGCATGCTGGGGAACAATACCCACAGACAGCAGCACATAAGGGAAGGATGACCAGGGTTGTTTCAGGGTAAATTCCACATGACTGTCATCTATGGCTTTTATATCTGCAACCATAGTCAGGTCAACTGCAGAAGCACGGGACATTGCTTTTTTAAATGTAAATTCAATGTCTTTTGCCGTCAGTTGTTTCCCGTCAGTAAATTTGGCATCCTTACGGATTTCATATGTATATTTCTTCCCATCCGGACTGATAGTTTCTTTTACAGCCAAATCGTTCTCCAGATTATTGTCCTTGCCAATTTTTAAAATATGGCTGTGAAAAATATCCGGGTTCCAAACGCCATATCCAACCGTAGGGTCAAACTTTCCAGCAACCAGGTTATTCCCTGCTGTAATAACAATTTCATCTTTCGCTGCCGCTGCTTTAGTCTCTGCTTTTTTATCACCGGACCCGCTGCTTCCACAACCTGCGATTAAAAGCGCGCCAATCAATAACCCTGCCGTCCATTTGTGTTTCATGTTGCATCCTCCATAAATCTTGATACAATAAATTTATTAGCACTTTATACTAATAATTAATTTATATCACAAGCATATTAATCCGTCAACACAAATTATTTAATTCACAGTTGTAAAATCAAAATGAAAACGTATTCTTGACAGCAACTTTGCCAAGTCTTCTTAAACATAATACTGAAAACTCATACTAAAAAAAAAAGAGACTGCAACAAAACGTTGCAGTCTCTTTTGTAATTGTATTCGTATTGATAAGCAATCTTCATTTAATTAGAAGCTTACTACCAGTTCGCTCCACAGGGTCTTATCTTTATCTTTGCTTTCACGGCCTTTCAGGTCGAACCATTCAATACCGGCAACCATGTTCTTTGCAACGGTCAAATGGGCAGTCAGGCTATAACCGCAGAAGCCTTCATTTACAAAATTCATAGCGCCGCCATTCATGGTGTGAGCGATAAAGGTGCCTACGCCCTGATTGTAGTATTTAGCGCCAAAGTCCCAGGACCCAACCTTGGATGCATCTGCTCCACCATAGACAGCCGTTACAACCACACCGTCTTTGGATGTATTTTTAACTTCACCATTATGGTTAAACTTAGCATCCACGTTAGAACGCAGATAAATCGCATCTAACGCTACTTTGCCAAAGTTGTATTTAGCCTGTACACTGAATACGCCGTTATCTTTAACATTGGTTGCATCTGCGCCATTGTCTTCCATAGCATCCTGGAATTTATCATAAGCAACATTTAAGCCAAATTTACCAACTTCATATCCTACATTGCCACCCCAGAACTTTTTGTATCTAACATCAGTACCGCCCTTAGCCCTGCCGTCAAAACGCAGGAATCCTTCATCAAAATCTGCCGGTTTTCCATAGTAAGCGCCTACTTTTACTTTGTCGCCATAGGAAACTTTGATACCATCCATACGGGTATCATACAGATTGGCATCGCCCAGCTGGAAGTCATGACGACCAGCAACTACATGCATGCCGCCCAGACGGCCTTCCAGATAAGCGCGCTGGAAATCAGTGTTGCCATCTTCGCCAACATTATTTGTCAGATCCTGCTGGTTCTGTATCATGCCAACATAATTCCAGTTGTCATTTACCTTACCGGTAAACCAGATACGGGAACGTAATTTGTTGCTATGGTCTTTTTTGGTTTCTCCATTTTTTACATCATATTTGTCGCTTGCATAATGATAACGGAACTGGCCGGTAACTTTTACGTTATCGGATTTCTTTTCCAGAGCCGCTACGCGTACGCCCAACGCATCCAGTTCGTCTGCGAATTCTGCAGCCAGTTTGTCTACGTTAGCGCCTTTTGCCAGCGCTTTGGCTACAATCTGCGCCATTTCATAACGGGTCATCAGGCGGTCGCCGCGGAAGGTGTCGTCGCCATAACCTTCGATAATGCCTGCTGCTGCCAGTTTGGAAATGCTGTCATAAGCCCAGTGACCAGCCGGTACATCGCTGAACGGATTTGCGGCATAAGCGGAAGCGGTTACGCCCAACGCCATCGCCATTGCCAATACTAAAGATTTCTTCATTTCGTTTTCCTCCTTCTCAGAAAAACAGTTTGTATTTATTACAAAACGCTTTTCCCGATCAGGACATCTTTCTGTCATCGCGCGAGTGACCGTGTTTCCTCTGCTTTACATAAAAATACCTCATCGGGCTGGACCGCGTCTGTAATCAAAATAAAAAACTAATCAGATTTTCGTTTTAGCTTTTTTATCTTCCATCGTACGGTTGATATACCGTTTCAATTCCGACGCAAACACCTGCTGTTGCCAGTCGGTACGCAGAGTCAGCACTTCTTCGATTTCACCCTTATGATACATTTTTTTATAGTAATATTTATCGGTCAGGCGATTATATCCGGCATATTCTCCCTTCATAAAAGTCTCCAGCGACGGTTCGCGACGGAAATTTTGCGGTCTTTCCTTAATCTCGTCCAACTTCATGGCTACTACAATATCCGCATCCACTTTTTCCGCAATGCTCTGGAGCGTGGCCTTATCATATGTTTTAAGCCCTTCCTCCGGTACCACAGCCGCTACCTTATCGTCATCTATCAACTCATAATCCGGATACTGGAACTTCTCAATCATAATATCCCAGTAATAACTGTTAAAATCAGAAGAACGCTCTACCTTGTCAACATTAATATCAATGGGAATCACCGCGACCCAGGCAGCTTCCGCCGTTCCAGTAAAAGGCAGGTTTATACACATTATGGTAAAAATAGAAAACAAAAAAGCCAGTATTCTTTTCATGCCATTTCCTCCTATAAATATATCTGTTATGAAATTCATTGGCTATTGCATATGATACCATACTTTTCCAGATGATACCAGTCAAAAATGTGAACTTTTGCAAAAATTACAATTTAGGCAATGTATCTTCCGAACCAGTATTACAGAAATCTGTCTGTCATTAAAAAAACGGGACTGCGTAAGCAGTCCCGTTAAAGTTGTTATCATGTTATTTCTTCCTGCATGCGAGTTTACATAACATATATTCGCTATCTTGCATCGGCAAAATTAGAAGGTTACATGCATAGCGGTCCACAGAGCCTTGGATTTAACATCGGTCTTCATGTCTTTGGTATCCCACCATGCAACTTCAGCTACCATACCTTTGGCTACAGCATATTTAGCGCCAAGTTTATAACCTTTAAAACCGTTCGTCATAGGCTCGAACAGGTTATCCCAGCCATGAGAAATCTGTACGCCGTCGCCCCAATGGTAGTATTTTGCCTGAACGCCCCAAGAACCCGGTGTGGATGCTTTGGCGCCTTTATAGTTCAGGTCAACATAAAAGCCCTTATCTTTGTAAGCATAGTCCGCATTGCTCTTTGCATACAGACCTGCCAGGCTGACGTCTTTCAGCTTAAACTGAGCGCCTACATTCCAAATACCATTGTCATCGGTTAATGGAGCTACGTTAATAGCCTCGTCATTTTTTTCAAACTTATCATAGCCGGCCCACAGGGTTACATTCTTACCCAAATCGGCTTCTAAATTAACACCCCAAGCTTTCTTAAAGGCATCATTGTTTCTACCAACACGTTCACGCCAATCAAAGAAAGCCGGTTTGCCATAATAGCCGGCCAACCGTATTTTGTTGCCATAGGAAACATGAATGCCATCAAACCGGGTGCTGTAGATATCGCCTTCGCTATGACCCAGTTCCAATGCGTAACGACCAGCAGTAACTTTTGCTCCACCCAGACGGCCTCTCAGGAAAGCACGCTGGAATTGTGTCTTACCATCCTCGCCAACATAGTTAGAATTCTCTCCGTTAGGCTTAACGGTGTCCTGGAATACCTGGCGGTTTTCAATCAAGCCAACATAGTCCCAATTGTCATTGACTTTACCAGTAAAGGTCAGACGGGTACGCAGCTGAGAACTTGTAAGATGATTATCGCCATTTTTACCATTACTCCAATGATAACGGATAGCGCCGGTAATCTTTACATTATCGGATTTCTTTTCCAGAGCGGCTACGCGTACACCCAGCGCATCCAGTTCATCTGCGAATTCCGCAGCCAGCTTGTCTACATTAGCGCCTTTGGCCAAAGCTTTTGCTACGATCTGAGCCATTTCATAACGGGTCATCAGGCGGTCGCCACGGAAGGTGTCGTCGCCATAGCCTTCGATGATGCCTGCTGCTGC
>DDQB01000088.1:549-3984 GCA_002342505.1 Acidaminococcaceae bacterium UBA2453 | reverse complement strand
AATACTAAAGATTTTTTCATTGCGTTTTCCTCCTTTTCAGAAAAACAAATTTGTATTTATTACAAAACGTTTTCCCAACAAGGCATCTCACACGCTTCCTGCTCGAGTGACCGTGTTTCCTCTGCACGCATGTAATTTACCAAATCAGAAATACGTTTGTAACCGTAAAATACACATCTTTTACCAATTTTTTAATTAATGGTAATCGATACTAATAGCAATATATCACTCAGGATTAATTTTGTCAAGCTATTCTTAATTCCATCAATTAAACCCCCATTTATCTTATGCTTCCTTTGTTTTATCAATTAAACTAATACGGTTTATAATTTTCAGTTTTCTATATATTTTAAAAAATAAAAAGTGTATTCGAGCGACGTCTTTTTTACCTTTCCCGCGCGCTCTGCAAACTTTTTCAAACTTCATTACCCGATGTATTTTTTATGTGCAATCTTCACATTGTTCTGCTTAATCATAGCGTACTGCAGTGTGGTATCAATGCGCTGGTGCCCCAGCAGCCGCTGCAGCTGTTCAATGGGCATCCCCTTGTCTATGACCATGGTGGCCAGCGTGCGGCGGAACTTATGGGGATGCACTTTGATGATGTTCAGCTTTTTACCAATGTCCCGCAGCCGCGTTTCAATGCCGCCGATCTTGGTCCGCTCATGAGGAGACTGCAACGTTACGAACAGGGCCGGGTTGTTGTCTGTCCGGCTTTCCAGATATTCCATCAGGTGCAGCTTGGTGCGGGCGTCAAAGTACACCACCCTTTCCTTGTCTCCTTTGCCGAACACCACGCATTCCCTTTCATTAAAGTTGATGTCCTTCCGGTTCAGCAGCACCATCTCCCCGATGCGCATGCCGGTGGAGGCCAGCATGTCGATGATCGCCAGGTCCCGCAGGTTTTCGCAGTGATCCCGCATCCGCTCCAGGTCTTCATCCGTATAGGTTTCCTTGATACAGGTAGCGGTCTTCACTTTATGGATGCGCCGCACATTTTTCTGCAACGCAGCCAACATGGTCTCCAGGGTAGTGCGGTAGTATTTCAGCGTTTTCTCGGAGCAGCCTTCGATCCGTTTGGCTGCAATGAAAGTCTCCAGCAGTTTGGCGTTATCGTTTTCCTCCGGAGTTACGACCGTTTCGGTTACTTCGTAATGGAAGAGGGTCTTCTCTAGCGCCTGCTGCAGCTGTTTCAGTTGCGCGTTGTCCAGACAGGCTAACATTCTCTGCATCACTTCTGCGATCAATTCCTTCTTCATGGCCGTACCTCCTTTGGGGTTGAGATTTATAGTGTTCCTTTTCCTTCATTTATATTTGCTGTTTGCAGACATAACAATTTCAAAAAGACCCCATCCCGAATCCATATGGGCTACGTGCAGTTGTCCCTGAAAGAATTATGTTAGGGGATAGCGGAACATCTACAACGCCTGCACTTATATTTCATCACAATTACAGCATCGCTGCTATGTGTATAAAAAACGGAACTGTTTGCACAGTCCCGTCATAAATGCCTAAATTAAATTTTTCCTTTTTCCTTTTTTTCTTCAAGCGTCTGGTTAATGAACCGGTTCAGTTCCGAAGCAAACACCTGCTGCTGCCAGTCAGTACGCAAGGTCAGCACTTCTTCCATCTTGTCCTTGTAGTAGAGTTTCTTATGATAATACTTCCCAGTTAGCCGGTTATAAGAAGCAAATTCACCTTTCATATAGCATTGCACCATTGGTTCATTAAATGAAGGCAACGATTCTTCATCCGTCTCATCCAGATTCATAGCTACAACAATATCGGCTTCTGTTTTATCAAGCAGTTTAATCAGTGTTTCTTTGTCAAACGCAAGTCGACCGCTTTCCGGCAGCACTTTATCTACTTTTTCATCTTGCACAAGTTCGTATTCCGGGTACTGAAACCGTTCCACCATAATATCCCAGTAATAACTGTTAAAGTCGCCGGACCGTTCCACTTTTGTGTCATCTACCTGGATCGGCACCACAGCCACCCAGGCGGCTTCCGCCTGCCCCAACCATGATATATTCATGCAAATAGCAAGTAAGGCCGCAGCCAAAAAAAACAGGCTTTTTCTCATTCTTTTCCCTCCTGTATACGGGGCAATCCCGTTGTTTCTCTGTTTATTTATTATATCATATTATCGCCATTCGTGCCAGTTGGAAACTGCACTTTAGCAGATAATAGGATTATGAAAAACATACTGAATACTGCTCCCTACAGCGCAACCATCTATAAAAAAGCAGGACTGCCGAAACAGTCCTGCTTGTGTCAGGCTAATCTATCAGCCTTAAGTTCCCTATATCTGTTTAATTAGAAGGTTACAATCAGTTCACCGTAGAAGGTCTTAGCTTTTGCTTTAGTGCCTTCTTTAGCTTTCAGGTCAAAGTAGGAAACGCGGGTTACCATATTCTTGGCTACAGCATAGTCAGCACTTACCCGGAAGCCTTTGAAGCCGCCGTTTCCAGCGTGACCAGTAGGCAGGAACGCGCCCTTGCCCGTCCCGGCCGCATGATCGACATAGGTCAGGTTGCCCTGGTCATAGTATTTGGCCAATAAGCCCCAGGAACCCGGTTTGGCTGCTTTAGCGCCCTTGTAAGCAAGCTGGAAGGTGAAGCCGTTCTTTTTGTCGTTAGCTCCATCTACCGCAGTACCGCCGTTTTTGCCATGCAGGTAAATCGCAGTTGCTTTCACATCGCCAAATTTTACATTAGCGCCTACATCAAAGATTTTGCGTTTTGCGTCATTCGCATTTTTCAGTTCGTCGTAGCCTACAAACAAGTCGGCTGCTTTACCAAGGTCGAAGCCAAGATGAGCGCCCCAGGATTTCTTGTTGCCAGGATTAGTAAGAGCACCATTTAATTTAGCCATCTTACCATACCAGCCCATCAGGCGTACTTTTTTGCCATACTCTGCTTTGATACCGTCGATACGGTTGCTGTATACATCAGAATCTCCGCCAACCAGTTCTTCATGGTAACGGCCTGCGGTAATCTTAGCGCCGCCCAGACGGCCCTGCAGATAGGCGCGCTGGAAATAAGTATTGCCATCTTCACCTACATTGTTTGTGAAATCCTGCGTATTTTCAATCATGCCTACATAATTCCAGTTGTCATTTACCTTGCCGGTAAACCACAGACGGGAACGAATGTCATGCCTTTTTTGTTTGTTACCAGCAGCTTCCCTGTTGGTCTGCATAGCATAGCGATAACGGAACTGACCGGTAATTTTTACGTTGTCAGATTTCTTTTCCAAAGCCGCTACGCGAACGCCCAGTGCATCCAGTTCGTCAGCGAATTCAGCAGCCAGTTTGTCAACGTTAGCGCCTTTGGCCAAGGCTTTCGCTACGATCTGCGCCATTTCATAACGGGTCATCAGACGGTCGCCACGGAAAGTGTCATCGCCATAACCTTCGATGATGCCTGCTGCTGC
>DDQB01000088.1:0-430 GCA_002342505.1 Acidaminococcaceae bacterium UBA2453 | reverse complement strand
ACAAATTTGTATTTATTACAAAATGCTTTTCCAAACCGGATGGTCCACAAACTTCCTGCTCGAGTGGCCGTGTTTCCTCTGCACGTCTGTTTCGCATCTGTTTGAACCTGCATTTGTAACCACGAGGAATATGGATTTGCAAGGAATCTTGTAATCCTTTTACACTATACCAGTTTACTTAAAATTTGTCAAGCTTTTTTCATTTTTCATTTTGCTATTCTCAATAAGCGGTCCATTTTCTTTCGTGGTAAATCCAGATTCTGAATATGTGCCATTCACTCTGCTCTCTGTTCCATTGCATCTTTCGGCGAATAAAATTATCAGGCTGTATTTCAACCAAATCTTAAAAATAGAAAGCACGCCTTAATTTTTCCAACTTTACATTTTCAATTTTTTTTATAATTTCGTTGAATTTTTTCTTCCTCACGCG
>DDQB01000002.1:550-8778 GCA_002342505.1 Acidaminococcaceae bacterium UBA2453 | reverse complement strand
TTCCGGATGCTTCTTAATTTTTTCTGTTTTATATTGTATAATAATTTATTATAATGGCAATGACAGCGCCGGAAAATTTCAGCTGATGAAACGCCGGCGACACTGATAACAAGCAAAACAAACCGCAGAAACTTTTCTTTATATTTTTTCGTTTGCCTGCGGACAGACGGAAAAATTTTGTTTATTTAAATAGAAAGGGTTTTCCTATGTCTGAGCTTTCGTCTTTTCTTTCTTCTTTATCCGTTTCCATACCGACGCCGGAATTCTGGCTGTCCCTGTGGCCTTTATGGCGGGCGTCCATCCTTACCTGCATCGCTATTTTACTGTTCCGCATCCTGTACCGTTCGTTCATCATCCGGGTGACGGAACGGCTGAAAAGCAAATATCATCAAGACTTCATCGACGATTTCTTCCGGGGCTTCAATCATCCGATCCAGACGTTTTTGTGGATCTTCGCCCTCTACATGTTCATCACTCTCAGTCCCGTCGATCCCTTTTCCCACCATCCGGCTTTTGACAAAATCCTGCGCAGCAGCCTCATCGTCTGCATCATCTGGGGCGTGTATAACCTGTGCGACGCGGGCCACGGCCTCATCATGCAGCTCCTGAAACGGTCCGGGCTGAACATTGACGAAACCATCGCCGGCCTTGTGTCCGCCCTGGCCCATATCCTGTGCATCATGCTGGGCATCGCCATGGTAGCCAGGGAATGGAATTACGATATTACCGCCTTCGTGGCTTCGCTGGGGATCGGCGCCATGGCCATCGCCTTTGCCGCCAAAGATGCGCTGGCCAATATTTTCGGCAGCGTCGTCATCCTGCTGGAGCGTCCTTTCGTCATTGGCGACTGGGTCTCCGCCAACAATGTGGAAGGCTATGTGGAAAAAATTTCCTTCCGCAGCACCTGTATCCGCACGTTTTATCAGGAACTGGTATATGTGCCCAACTCGATGCTGAGCAACACGCCCATCATCAATTACACGCAACGGCAGAAGTACCGCATCCAATATAATCTGGGCGTTACCTACAGCACCACCCGCGAACAGCTGCAAACAGTCTGCCAGCAGATCCGGGAACTTTGCAAAAAGCTGGATGAGATACACGACGACGGCATCGACGTAAACTTCTTCGAGTTCGGCGACAGCGCGCTGAACATCCGCATCGTATGCTATGCCAAAGCGCCCAACAATTCCGTGTACCTGAAGGCCCGCGAAAAATTTAACCTGGGCGTCATGCAGATTCTGGAAGAGAACGGCGTAAGCTGCGCCTTCCCCAGCCAGAGCGTATATTTTGAAACGCCATTATCGCAGGCGGACGGAGGAAAGAAAGCGTAACCGCAAAAAAATTAAAGGAAGCGCTGCCAAAACAAATGACGCAAACAAATAACGCATCGGATTCAGGCCTGAAAGGAAAATGAAGGCCCGACCCCGATGCGTTTTATCTTTATATATTTAATTTTTAAGGAAGTACTGATTAATTCGTCTGCACGTCCTTACTCACACCACAAGTCTTCATGTTCAAAATTCACCACGTCAACGAGGCCGCGGTCCGTCAGTCGCAGTTCCGGGATGACCGGCAAGGAAGCAAAGGCCAGGATCATGAAAGTGCTGTACTCTTCCGGTATGCCCAGCTCCCGCAGCCAGAAGTTCACCTGTTTGATCTGGGAATTTACGGCCATCGCATCCCGGTCGCTCATGAGCCCGGCGATAGCCAGCGGCACAGTGGCCCGCACTTCTCCGTCCGAAACCACGATCAGCCCTCCGCCGATCTCCCGCAGCCGGTTCACGGCGACGGCCATGTCTTCGTCATTGGTTCCCACGACAGATAAATTATGGGAATCATGCCCCACCGTAGTAGCGATGGCTCCCTTTTTCAAATTAAACCCAAAGGCAAAACCAAGTCCGATGTTGCCCGTGTTATGATGCCGTTCGCAAACCGCCATCTTCAGAATATCCCGCTCGGTATCACTGACGGCTTCCCCGTCGCGAATCGTCGGTTCCAGATGCAGTTTGCTGGTCAGCAGCTGCGTATGGCTGACGCCGATGACGTGCATTTTTTTATTCGGCCTGGCCGGAATCCTAAAGCTGTCCGCCGTAACTTCCGGCATCTTCATGGACTGTCCCGGCATCTCCAGTACCGGCTCGCTCTTCCATAACAGCTTGCGATTTCTTACTACCTGCACGCCGCCCTTGATCACATGCACCGGCTGGAAGGTTTCCAGACTGTCAAAGGCAACAATGTCTGCCGTGTATCCCGGCGCCAGCGCGCCCACATGTTTCATGCCGTAACATTCCGCAATGTTCAGCGTGGCTAACGGGATCAGGTCTTCCGGTTCATAGCCCTGGGCTACGCCAATTTGCAACAGATAGTTGATGCTTCCCTGTTCGATCAGATCGTCCGCGTGCCGGTCGTCGGTGCACAGGCACAGTCGGCGGTTTCCCGGTTTTTTCAACAGCGGCAGCAGGTCCACCAGATTATGGGCCGCGCTGCCTTCCCGCATAAATACATACATGCCCCGCCGCACTTTTTCCCAGGCTTCCGCCGGCGTTACGCATTCATGTTCCGTAGAAATGCCGGCAGCCACATAGGCATTCAGTTCTTTCCCGGAAAGTCCCGGCGCGTGGCCGTCCACTTTCTGGTTGTAAAACAGTTTCATCTTGTCCATCTCGCCCTGCTGTCGGTACAGGATGCCGGGGAAATTCATCATCTCCGCCAGTCCCAGCACACGGGGGCTCAGCTTGCGGATACGTTCCATGTCTTCCGCGCTGATGCGGGCGCCGGATGTATCCATATCGGTAGCCGGCACACAGGACGGCACCATGAAATAGGCGGAAAACGGAATGTTCGCCGTTTCGTCCAGCATAAAGCGGAAGCCTTTTTCCCCCAGCACATTGGTAATTTCGTGGGGATCGGTCACGGCGCCGGTCACGCCGTTCAACAGCAGCACCTTCACCATTTCCCGCGGCGAAAGCATGGAACTTTCAAAATGCACATGAGCATCCATCAGGCCCGGCGTCAGGTACAGGCCGGCCACATCAATTTCCTGTTTGCCCGTATAGCTTCCAATGCCGACAATCTTGTTACCGCTGATGGCTATATCGCCGTCTTCCCAGGTTTTCAAAAATACATTAAACACGCGGCCGCCCTTTAATACAAGGTCGGCTTCCTTCCGGCCCATGGCCGTGTCGATCTGTTCTTCCAACGTTGTCGCGCGCCAGAAATCCATGCAAACACCTGCTTTCCGAGATACTGTAAAATAACGTTCCTTCATTTTAAGAGAACGCTCTTATGGGAACGCTGATCCATTCAATCCATCTGTCAGGCTATTATATCATATTTTTCTGTTCCATATCCGAAAAATGAAAGTCAGCCTCCCCGCTTCCATAAAAACAGATATCATCCCGGAGAGAAATTTCATTGAATATTTGCCCGTCTTGCAGTATACTAAATATGTAAGCGCCACAGGGGCTTACATAATGTTTAAATACAATATGTATGTATTTAAATAATAAAAATCAAGGAGGAGAGTTTATGAAGAAAACGTATGTTGCTGGTTCCCTGATGCTGGTTATGGCCCTGATGATGGCTGGTTGCGGCGGCGGAGACAAAAAGGCCGACGCCCCGAAGAAAGACGCGCCGAAAGCGGCGGCAGCCACCGATACCGTCATGCTGTATTCTTCCATGCAGGAAGATCAGCTGAATGCTGTTAAGAAAGCCTTCGAAAAGAAATATCCCAACATTAAACTGGATTATTACTTCGCTGGCACGGGAAAAGTTAAAACCAAAATTTTCACCGAAGCTAAATCCGGCCAGGTTGCCGCTGACGTAATCTGGGTAGGCGACCCCGCCGACTATATCGGTTTCAAAAAAGATGGTAACATCCTCCAGAAATATGAGTCCCCGGAAGCAAAGAGCATTGACAAGGCTTTCATCGATCCGGAAGGCTTCTACACCGGCGCCCGTATGATGAACATGGGCATTGCCTACAACACCACCAAAGTAAAGAAGGAAGAAGCGCCCAAGACCTGGAACGACCTGCTGGATCCGAAATGGAAAGGCCAGATCGTTATGACCGACCCGGGCACTGCCGGCACTACCAAATACGCGGTTGGCGCCCTGATGGCCAGCAAGGATTACGGTACTGCTTACTTTGAAAAACTGAAAGCCAACGGTACGGAACTGCAGTCCGGCACCACCGCTACCCACAACCAGATCGCCGCCGGCGCTTATAAAGTGGGCATGTGCCTGGACTATGTTACCAACAACCTGAAAACCAAAGGTTCCACCATTGATTTCGTATATCTTGACAAAGACATCGTATCCATTTTCAGCCCCGTGGCCCTGGTTAAAGGCGCCAAAAACGAAAAGAACGGCAAACTGCTGATTGACTTCATCCTCTCCAAAGAGGGACAGGAAGTCCTGGTTGCCAACAATCTGCTCTCCGTCCGCAAAGACGTACAGCAGAAGGGCGAAAGCGCTGAAACCATTGCCAAACGGGCCATGAACGTTGACCTGCAAGCGCTGGCCTCCGGCTCCAAGGAAATGCTGAAGAACTTCGACGGCATCTTCAAGAAAAAATAAACCCGATTAAAAATGTAAACGGCAGGATCCTTTCTGCCGTTTCATTTCCGCATTATTGTAAGGAAGCACCGGGGAACTGCGCTGGACTTACCGAAACAGAACCCCTGTTGAGTGTCTCCTGAAACCTTAAGGTGAAGACAGGGGATCACCTGCCTTCACCTTTTTTCTATTTCACCGTTTTTATGGAGGAAAACCTATGGCTGATGTCCGTTTTGAAAACATCACATTCCACTACGGGGATAAATGCATACTGAAGAATTTCTCCCTTGCCGTGGAAGAAAGCCAGATCATGTGCCTGGTTGGGCCTTCCGGCTGTGGCAAGACCACCCTGGTGCGTTGTCTTTTGGGCTTCATCAAGCCCGAGACCGGCGCCATCTATGTGGGCGACCGCTGTGTATTCAGCGTAAAAGACCGGATCGACGTGCCCCCCGAACGCCGCCACATCGGCGTAGTGTTCCAGGATTACGCAGTCTGGCCTCATCTGACGGTTATGGAAAACATCCTGTATCCTATGAAGAAGATGCGGATGAACCGGGACGAAATGGCCCGCCGGGCCAAACATGCCCTGGAGCAGGTCCGCATGGTAGGATACGAAAACCATCTGCCCAGCCAGCTTTCCGGCGGGCAGCAGCAGCGCGTGGCCATTGCCCGGGCACTGGTGAGCAGCGACGAAGTCATCGTCATGGACGAACCCATCACCAACCTTGACGCCAAGCTCCGGGAAGAGATGCTGCAGGAGATCCGCGTCATCCAGCATGATATCGGCACAACGATCCTGTACATCACCCATGACCAGGAAGCGGCGCTGCAGCTATGCGACAAAATGGCGATCATGGACTACGAAGGCAATCTGTGCCAGCTGGGTGCGGACGAAGATATCATCCTGCGTCCCGCCAACCGTTTCGTATTTGAATTTATCGGCGTTTCCAATTTCCTTTCCCTTGTGCAGCAGAATGGCCGCGCTTACATAGACGTAGGCCAGAAATATCCTCTGGACAACTGCCCGCAGGAGATTTTCGCCGGGGGGCAGAAGATGGAAATGGGGGTACGTTCCAACGATATCGCCTTTGACAATGCCTCGCCCATCCGCGCCACCGTGCGCAGCTGCGTGTTCCTGGGCAGCGAGTACAACTACTTTATCCAGTTAGGCAACCGGGAACTGCGGGTACAGCAAAACGCACTGGACGTAATCCAGCACGGGGAAGTGAAAGAAGGGCAGGAAATCGGCCTGCGTTTTCTGCAGCCCCGTTTCTACCCGGCCAAAGAGCAGAAAGGAGGTAACGCATGAATATCGGAAAATCGCGCAAAACGTCAGACTTAGCGGCTCTTGACGGCGCAACCTTCGGTCTGGATAAGGCTATGACCCTTGTCAGCTTTGTCCTGCTGTTCGTCATCGTCTTCATCCCCATCTTTATGATCGTATACAATGCGTTCTTCTTTGAAGGACGGTTTGACATTGAAATGTTCCAGACAGTCGTGTTCAGCAAAGACAATGTGGACGCCATGACCAATACCGTCATCATCGGTCTGGCAGTTACCGTCTTCGGCACCATCGTGGGCCTGTTCTACGCCTGGCTGCTGGGCCGCAGCGACATTCCCTGCAAAGGCCTCATGCGTGCCCTGTTCATGATCCCCTACATGTTCCCGCCTTTCTTCGGGGCCATGGCCTGGGATATGCTGCTGTCCGGACGGGGCGGCTACGTAAACACCTGGCTGATGAACACCTTCGGCCTGGAGACAGCCCCGCTGAATATCAACTCCCTGTGGGGCATCATCTTCGTGGAAGTTTCCTACTACTTCCCCTTCGTGTTCATGCAGGTGGTTTCCGCTCTAGAACGCATGGATCCCACCCTGGAAGAATCCGCCCGTATCGCCGGCGCCAGCCAGGGCACGGTCATCCGCAAGATCACGATCCCGCTGGTGACTCCGGCCATTTCCGCCGGCGCCCTGCTGATCCTGATCTCCTCTCTGGCCCACTTCGGTGTGCCGGCTATTTTAGGCTTCTCGAAACAGATCTACACGCTGCCTACCGTAATTTACGCCTGCATCGACAGGGCCGGCGGCAGCTTTGAAGGTATCCGCCAGGGCGCGGCGCTATCCATCCTGTTGGTGTTCGTCGTAGCCATGGCGCTGATCCTGCAGAAGATCGTCCTCAGTTCCGGTTCCTATGATATTATCAAAGGCAAAAGCATGCGTCCTACGCTGATCAAGCTGCGCGGCGCCAAATATCCTCTTTTGGTCTTATCCGTACTGACGCTGATCGTCATCGTACTGGTCCCCCTGGTAATGATCTTCCTGGAAGGCCTGGTCAAAGCCTACGGCCTGCCGCTGGTACCGGAGAATTTCACTCTGGAAAACTTCCGGAACCTGGCCACCAGCAAAGCCACCATGGACTCCATCCAGAACTCGCTGCTGCTGTCCATCTCGGCCGGCGTTATCTGTATGTTCCTGGGCGTTATGGTTGCCTATGTTGTTATTAAGATCAAACCCAGAGGGAAGGAAATCCTGGAAATGCTGTCCGTACTTCCCTATTCCATTCCCGGCACCGTGCTGGCCATCGGCGTAATCCTGGCCTGGTCCGGCGCCCTGTGGGGCATCAGCCTCTACAACACCATCTGGATCATCCTGGTAGCCTACATGGCCCGTTACCTGTCCTTCTCCATGAAGAGCGCCTCCGCATCGCTGCAGCAGGTGCATCCTTCCCTGGAAGAAGCGGCAAGAGCCTGCGGCGCGTCCCATACGGAATCCCTGAAGGACGTCACGCTGCCGCTGATCCGTCCTGCCATGGTAGCCGGTTTCTTCCTGATTTTCCTGCCCTCCATGCGCGAGCTGACCACGTCTATCCTTTTGTACGGTCCCTATACCCGTACCTTAGGCGTGCAGATCTTCGCCCTGCGCGACTCGGGCCAGATTCCCCAGGCCTCGGCCCTGGCTGCGATTGCAATTCTCATCATTATCGTCTGCAACTTTATCGTGACCCAGATCACCAAAGACAGAAAGGGTGTGTAAAACATGGCTGAAGACCAGATCATCTTAAAACATGTGACAAAGCGTTTTACCACCAAAACCCTGGGCACGGTAACGGCGGTAAACGATTTTAACCTGAATATCCACGAAGGGGAATGCTTCTCCTTCCTGGGGCCTTCCGGCTGCGGAAAGACCACTACCCTGCGGATGATCGCGGGCTTTGAGGACCTGTCCGAAGGAGAGATCCATCTCTGCGGCCAGCCGGTATCCATTAAAGAAAAGAACCTGTACGTCCCGCCGGAACACCGGGGACTGGGCATGGTGTTCCAGGCCTTCGCCGTATGGCCCCACATGAACATCTTTGAAAATGTGGCCTTCCCGCTAGAAATCAAAAAGGTGCCCCATGACGAGATCCGGAAACGAGTAAAGGATGCGCTGCACCACACCAGCCTGGACGGCATGGAAGAAGTATATCCTTCCGACCTGTCCGGCGGCCAGCAGCAGCGTATCGCCCTGGCCCGGGCCATCGTCACCAACCCCAAGGTCATGCTGCTGGACGAACCATTGTCCAACCTGGATCCCAAGCTGAGGGAGAGCATGCGTTTTGAAATCAAGGCCCTGCAGAAGAAATTCGGGTTCACCGTTATTTTCGTAACCCACGACCAGAGCGAAGCCATGGC
>DDQB01000002.1:0-537 GCA_002342505.1 Acidaminococcaceae bacterium UBA2453 | reverse complement strand
TCCGACCGGATGATGGTCTGCGATATGGGCAACATCATGCAGGTCGACACGCCGTCCAATCTGTATAACAAACCTGTCAACCGCTTCGTGCATAACTTCCTCGGTCAGTCCACGTTCCTTCACGTCGTGCTGGACCATGGACAGGTCTACGCCCGGGGCGACATGCAGAACCCTCTGCCGCTTGCCATTCCGGAAAAAGCGGACAAGGAAATGGTTGTAGCCACGCGCCCGAACGCTATAGACCTGAACCGCGACCATGGCTATAAGACGCACATCTACAGCCGTATCTTCCTGACGGATTCTACGGAATATCTGGTGCCGGTAGGAGACCAGCTCCTGAAGATCCAGACGCCGCACCGCATTACGTTTGGCAAAGGTGAAGAATGTTATGTAGATTTCACCCACGTCATGTGGTATCCGGAAGAAGATGAAAGCGCAGAAGCGGAACGCGCGAAACGGCAGCTCGTGTAATTATTTCTTCTCGCATAATTGTTTTAGAGTAACTGAAATTAACAAATCGCTTCCACCCCTTCAGGG
>DDQB01000005.1 GCA_002342505.1 Acidaminococcaceae bacterium UBA2453 | reverse complement strand
GCCCAGCGGGCAAAATGGGAAACTGCCATCTGGGGGCGGTATGCATCGTAAATTTTCAGCCGGTAGCCTTTTTTCTTCACATCATCGCTGACTGCTTTCAGGGCCTGGGCCGCTTCTTTTGTTAACAGGGCGGTAGGCTGAAGATACCCATCGATGCGATCCCCCACAAAATTGTAAGTGGAATAATAGCGGATCTCCAGAATGGCATCAGGCACCACGTCCGTGAGAAGCACAAAACCGGAAGCATCGCTGGAAAAGTTTATATTGTCAGCGGCTCCTGCCGGTTGCGGACAAAATCCCAATAACGTAATGCAGAGTGTTAAAAGCATAAACAGTTTTTTCATCGTCTTTATCCTCCCTCGCTAACACAGTATCAACTGCTTCCGCAGTACATGTCAAATCAGGAATTATCCTCCAGATTCTTTAGCGAATCAATTACTATAAGGCAGTCCGGCGAAAGAGTCTTAGCCCGCCCGGCTTCCGCCGCCACGGGAAGAAACATAAGCGTAACCAGTGCCGCCAAACCTAACCCACGTAATTGTTTTATTATAACACAGCTGCCGCAGAAAAATCTACGGCTGTTGGGGAAACAGGAATTTACCGCAGCAAACGTATAAAATCGTTATTCAGCTTTGTTTCTGCGCTTTTCACTTTATTTTCTGCATTCTTCTGCCAGTTAATGTTGGCGTTCAAAACGTTACGCGCATTTGCAAACATAATCTGCATTTCATCATGCTGCGGCCCGCCTTTTACCGCCCGGTTCCGGATAATTCCCGCCGGGTCTTTTGCTTCTTTCAGTTCTTCCGGAGTGAGCGGCAGTTCTTTAGGTAGTGAAGCGTCAACCGCGGCAACGTTTCTATATACTTCCTGCGCCTGGGCGTATGTAAAATCAACTGGCGTAATATTTCGCGCCCGTGCAAAGGTTACAATTTCGGAAGCAAAATGATGCCCGGAGCGGAACGGTATATTGTGTTTGCGCATCATCACGTCCGCAATTTCCTGCGAACAGGTCCAGTCAAGGTTCAGTTCTTCCAGTGCCCGTTCCGGTTTAATGTCAAGAGCCTGCAAAATGCGGTTCATCTGATTCACAACGTTGACAGTGTCTTTCACAATGTCATCATTGCCACGGATGCGTCCGTCCGCCATACCCGCAGGAATATTATGGGCACGGAACGCTTCTCCTACTGCCAGCCCCAGTAGGGTAGAACTGTCTGTACGGCAGCGGTTCAGGATACCAGGGTTGCGTTTTTGCGGCATAGCGCTGGAAACATAGGTGTTACCGTTGCCTTCACGCAATAAAATCCAGGGGCGCGGTTGGGCGTACTGTTGCATGATTTCCTGAATCAGACTTGTATTATGTATGGCAATGCTGCTGGAAATGGCGCCCATCTCAATGGGCGCTTCCTGCGGAAAAACCTGCCCGGCATCGTACGTGTTGTATGCAATGTCGTCAAATCCAAGATATGCTGCCATGCGGTCGCGGTTCAGCGGCCAACCGGTACCGTTCAGTACCGTGGCTCCCATGGGCGAGCGGTTCAGACGTTTGTAATACTCTTTAATCCGTTCCTGATCGCGCTCATATGCATCCACGTACGCCAGAAGGAAATGACCAAGGCTGTTAGGCTGCGCCTGCACTCCGTTAGTATAATTGGGAATCAGCGTGCCTTCGTGGGCTACGGCCAGGTTCAGCAACGTTTCCGTCATTTGATTCAGCGCGGCGGAAAGTTGCAACAGCTGCTCGCGCTGCCTCAGGATACTTACCGTAGTCAGCATGTCCTGGCTGGAACGACCGGCATGAATCTTGGTGATATCCGCCCCACCCGCTTTAATCAAAAATGGCTCAAAGGTAATCACAACAGAAGGCCGTTCCGCACCTTTCTGATTTCCTGCATCCAACACCTTTTGGATAGCAGCGGCAAAACGCCTGCCCTCCTCTTTTGTTAGTAAGTTCTCATCTGTGTTGATGATATCGCTGGCTTTGTTAATCTGTCCCAACCAGAAAAAGTTATCTCTGGGTGGCCAGGGTTCCGCAGCCTCTACCGGTTCTGGAAAATACGCACCGCCCAGCAATCCTAACAGTGGAAGTGCAAGCAGCATGGTTTTTAACTTTTTCTTTTTCATAAGGCTCACCATAATGGATTCCTCCTTATTTGGGTATATTTCACATATAACTTACCGTTTTTTTATCTCATATTGCTACATCAATCTTAGCGCTTACGCCTACGCCCTGTACCCGTGTACAATGAGACGGATCAACCGAATCCACAGGTATGAGCGCCTGTACCCGGAAACTCCGGTTCATAAAATCGCCTTCCAACGCCAGAGCCCCTTTGCATTTTTCAACCATGGCCCGCGGCCCGCTAATCTGTGCAGCGCCTACATAGCCTTTACTGCCAACAGCAATAATAGGCACCACCTTGGTCGCATATGAGTCCGAGATCGGATATTTCGCTGTCAGTTTATTGATAAAAGTATTCAGTTCATTTCCGTACCTGTCCACAAGCCAAACAATACCGCCGGTCTTAACCGCTTTCCCCAAGGTTCCCAATATGCCGCCTGCGTCCGCTTTCTGGACAGAAACCATATTCCCTGCCATAAACCCTAACACTGCTGCAATAATGATTGCTTTTTTTCCGTTCAACACTGTCACATACCTCCTGTCATTTCACGATTTTTTCATCATGGCTAAAGCCTATAAGTTCTATTTCTTTTATAATCATATCATATGCCTCCGCAACGACTTAATAATTTATTATACCATCACACCGCTTCATTTTACTACTACAAAAAAGCCCCTGCCATAAGGGGCTACCCATCAATTAGCAGTGATTGATGGTTTTCGTTATGATTATGTAAACGCCCATGTTATCTACGTTTACAGACTTGCTGACCAGACACTACATAATAAAATTACTTAAAAAAAGGCCAATGGCCAATTTTATGCTCATACACATAAAATCGGCCAGAGTAATTTTTTATTTCTCCATAAACCAGTGCCCCTCATCATTGAAAAGCTTTACCGTCTTGCCCCGTATCCGACAGATGTAACGGATTCCCAGTCCCCCGGCTTTCAGCGACGCTGCACGCCGGATATCCAGTATCCGGTCGATTTCAAACACCCGTCCGTCCTCCCATATGATAGACGTTGGACGGATACTGCCGTCCAAATCAAACTGCGCATTTACCCTCAAATCTATTTTCATCTTTCTCGCCCCTTTGCAGTAAAACAATGAGTCGTTAACATCTGACAACTATAGCCAAAAAGCATATTTGGTAATTCGATTTGGATATTAGACAAGTTTTCTCCGATTCTTTATAATATACAGAAAGAAATGGGAAACGCTTGGTGATATTTCATCCAGGCTCTGCCCTAAAACAGATATGGAAGGAAGGTACATTTTCATGGCTAAAAAAATTCTTGTTATCAGCACAAGCTTGCGGAACAACAGCAATTCTGAAAAACTGGCGAAGTCCTTTGCCGAAGGGGCAAAGGCCGCCGGTAACGAAGTGGAACTGGTCACCCTGCTAGGAAAGAACATCGGGTTTTGCAAAGGTTGTCTGGCCTGCCAGAAGACCGGGCACTGCATAATCAACGACGATGCAAATCCCATTACAGAAAAAATGCTGGAAGCGGAAGTCATCGTCTGGGCTACCCCTGTTTATTATTATGAAATGAGCGGACAGATGAAAACACTGATAGACCGTGCGAACCCGCTGTTCCCTAAGGATTATAAATTCCGTGACGTGTACCTGTTGACTGCAGGAGCTGAAGACGAACCGGATTTGGATGAAGGCGCTGTCCATGGCCTGAACGGGTGGATCGCGTGCTATCAAAAGGCACGCCTTGCAGGTACGGTTTGTGCTTTTGGCGTATGCGACCCCGGCGATATCGAAGGGAACACAAAACTGACAGAAGCCTACGAAATGGGAAAATCAATTGTATAACATCACCTGAAATAATTGTATGGATGTACCGTATGATCCTCTTTTGGATTAAAGCCCGTCAGTTTTGAATCCAGTAGCATAGATGCCCGCAGAACCGTGTCATGCCCAAACCGGAACCGGAGACTGTCCACTGCTTTTGCTATTCTTTCCTGTAGCAAAAGCCTTTCCACTGCATCATCGAATAAGGAAAGCTGGATATGTTT
>DDQB01000030.1 GCA_002342505.1 Acidaminococcaceae bacterium UBA2453 | reverse complement strand
TGTTCGAGAAATCTGCCATTGCGTTCACCCCAAAAATGGCGTTTTGTTTACAGAAGCGCTAATTTTTCACAACCTGCTACCGAAACCGCAGCACAAATACCTCGAACAGATTGCATCGTGTCCGGCTCCTTTTTAAAACTGTAAGCCACATTTTAAAATAAAAAAAACTAACCGCACCGGCAAGTGTTAAAACCTTTTATTGTAGAAAGGAGGGAATTGAAGAACAGCCAGTGCGATCAGCTTTTGAATTCTTAGATTTGTTTATGGCGCGTTGCGAATCCCGTTTTCATTTTTGAAAACGGATCGCTTTTTTTCGTACGCTTTTATCACTTACAAGTCTATGGAGTGAAGTTCCTTCTCTCAGATGTCTTCAGACTCCACGGAGAGCGCGCCGCCCTTGTTGCGCTTCTGCCACAGGAAGCCAAGTACCAGGATCCCAATGCCCGCGATATCGGTTACGGTTCCGGGAACGATAAGGCACAGACCGCCCAGGAAGAACACGATTCGCTGCAACGCGTTCAGCGGGTGCTGGCAGAAACCGATCATGGCCAGGGACAGTCCCCACATGCCAAAGATTGCAGTGATCATGGACAGGGTTACGGTAAATGCCGTGGCGTTGATCATCAGAAGTTCCGGCGCCAGTACGAAAATGTACGGCACGATGAAGGCCGCGATCGCCAGCTTAGCCGCGTTGACGCCGGTCTTCATGGGGTTGGCCCCCGCGATACCGGAACCTGCATAAGCGGCCAGCGCAACGGGAGGCGTAACGTCCGCTACGATACCGAAGTAGAACGCAAACATATGCGCTGCCAGGACCGGCACATGCATCTGTACCAGCGCAGGAGCCGCAATGGTGGAAGTGATAACGTAGTTGGCCGTCGTAGGAACACCCATGCCTAAAATCAGCGAAGTAATCATGGTGAAGAACATGGCCGGCAGCAGCTGTCCGCCTGCCAGGTCCAGCAGCGCGGTAGCCAGCTTTAGGCCCACGCCGGTCTTGGTTACGACGCCGATGATGATACCGGCGGTAGCGCAGGCGATCAGTACGCCCAGCACACCTTTGGAGCCATTGATCAGGCCGTTCACAAAATCCTTCGGGGTAATGCGGGTGCTCTTACGCAGGCACGCGCAGACAATCGTCAGGGCAATGGCGTACAGCGCCGCCCGCATGGGCGTGTAGCCGGTTACCAACAGGTACACGATAATGATCAGCGGAATAGCCAGATGGCCTTTTTCCCGCAGCAGTTCGCCGAACTTGGGCAGCTCTTCCCGGGGCGTACCCTTCAGGCCGTACTTTTTCGCTTCGTAATGCACGCCGATCCAGATACCGGTGTAGTACAGCACTGCAGGAATGACCGCCGCTTTTACTACGTCAATGTAAGGCACGCCCACAAATTCCGCCATCAGGAACGCAGCCGCGCCCATGACCGGGGGCATCAGCTGCCCGCCGGTGGAAGCCGCCGCTTCTACCGCGCCTGCAAAAGCCGGACGGTAACCTAACTTTTTCATCATAGGAATGGTAAAGGAACCGGTGCCCGCCACGTTAGCCACGGAAGAACCGGACACGGTACCCATCAGACCGGAAGACAACACCGCCACCTTGGCAGGACCGCCTACCGCCCAGCCTGCCAGCGCATTAGCTGTATCAATGAAGAACTTGCCAAGGCCAGTGGCTTCCAGATACGCGCCGAACAAAATGAACAGATAAATGAAGGTGGATGATACGCCCATCGGCACGCCGAAGATGCCTTCTGTGGTGAAATACAGATGGCTGACCAGTTCGTCAAAGCCGACGCCCCGGTGCGCCATGATGCCCGGCATGTACGGGCCGGCAAAAGCATACGCCAGGAAGATCAGCGCCACGGTGATCATGGGCCAGCCAACCGTACGGCGGGCTGCCTCAAATACCAACAGGATCCCCAGGATCCCTACCATAATGTCTGTATCGGTGTTCATACCGGCGCGTACTACCAGCTCATCGTATTCCACGTAAATGTACATGGTTGCAAACACGCTGAGCACCGCGAACACCAGATCCATCGGGTGCATGGATTTTCTGGACCAGCTTGCCCGGGCCGGGTACAGCAGATAGATCAGCGCCATACCGAAGCACAGATGGATGGTACGCTGCAGATGTGCGTCAAGCACACCGAAGATGCCCGTGTATAACTGGAAACAGGCAAACAGGATGCAGATTGCCGAGATCACATATCCCCAAAATCCGTCCGGCTCGCGTTTATTCGATTCTTTATCAAATTTCTGCATCACCTCTTCGGCGGACATTTCCACCGGAGCCGCAGTTGTTTTCTTTTTTAAATCCTCCACAGGCCTCACCGCCTTTCTACATTTTTTAAAGCGTTGCTGCCGCTTTGCCACAGCTGCAGCAATTTCAAAATGAATCACTTCATCAGCCAATACTGATAACGCTTTATCACTTTCACTTCCACAAGCGTACCCTGTCCGTAAAGCGCGCACAGGTCATACGTCTCCTTGTTGTGGATGATCTTCGGCATCGCCTGCACCGCCGTCCGGAATTGCAACGACCGGTAAGGCCGGTTCATTTCCAGATCGAACTTGCCGTCTTTTTTCAGGCTGGTGAACTTCCCTTCCGCCACATCGTACGGCAGTCCTACGCCCAATGACTCATAGGTGGTGTGGGTCATGGTCAAATCGTTTACGCCATTCACACGGAAATATTCATCCACCGGCGTCTGCTGGACGGAATGTTTATAATGATAATGCCATTCATCTCCTTTTTTTACCGGAAACGAAGAAATGGGCCGATCGTTTTCCGGAAGCAGGACAACCAGCAACTGGTCCCCATACCAGCCGATTACTGCCAATACAATCAACAGCAGTAATACAAAAGACGGACGTTTGTAAAAAGACCGGGCCCCGGTGGACGCCGGAGTCCGGTCTGTAGTTGTGTGATCCATCAAAATTACTTCTCGTTGAAGAATTTTTCTGCGCCGGCATTCAGTTTAATAGACATACCGTCTTTACCGGTTTCTTTCGTGATATTCTTGGAAACATTATGCGCCGCTTTCATACGGTCCAGGTTGCCATACAATGCTTTTACGACTGCATAACCGGTATCGGCATCCATCTTATCGGTAACAGCCAGCATGCATTTAACGGCAACAGCAGCGGTATCGGATTCAACCTTGTTGTAGGTCTTGCCCGGAATGGTAACTTTGGTGTAGTACGGATATTTTGCAATCAGCTTGTCGGCAATGTCGGCGCCTACGCTTACCATTACCACGTCATGCTGGGTTGCCAGGTCCTGGATAGCAGCAGTCGGGAAACCGGCTACTACGAAACCTGCGTCCACGTTACCGTCTTTCAGAGCGGAAGCCGCTTCGCCGAAGGACAGGTACTGGGGTTTGATATCTTTATAGGTAATGCCTGCAATGTTCAGGATCTGACGGGCATTGGCTTCGGTGCCGGAACCTGCCGCGCCTACGGCAACTCTCTTGCCTTTCAGGTCTGCCACGGTCTTGATACCGGTTTTAGCGGTGGTAACGATCTGAACGGTTTCCGGATACAGGGTAGCCAGGCCTTTCAGCGATTCAACCTTTTTGTCTTTGAACATTTCCGTGCCGGTGGAAGCATAGTAAGCAATATCGTTCTGGATGAACGCAATGTCAACTTTGCCTTCTTTCAAAAGGTTTACGTTAGCAACCGATGCGCCGGTGGACTGAGCGGAAGCATTGGCTCCAGGTACGTTTTTGTTCAGGATGTCGGCCAGCGCGCCGCCTAACGGATAGTATGTGCCAGCGGTACCGCCGGTAGCAATGTTAATGAATTTTTTGCCACCATCTGCTGCCGGTTTCGGGGCATCTTTCTTTTTGTCTCCTCCGCCGCAGCCAGCCAGTACGGATCCGATCACCGCAAAGGCCATTAAGAACGCCAAGAACTTTTTCATGATAAATCCCTCCCTTTTCGCTTACAGCAAAAAATACATAAAAATGCTTATTCAATTAGCATTTGCTTTATATTTCTCTGTTTGTTAAAAAAATCCTGCCTGTAGAAAACAAAAAAATAAAAATATACTGTATACAAAACAAAAGAATGTCGTCCAACTTCATCCGCAACATTTTCAAAAAAGCGCAACGCGTCGCGAATTCTTTGGCATTCACACATAAAAAATGAAATTAACTCTTTCCT
>DDQB01000007.1:261-6566 GCA_002342505.1 Acidaminococcaceae bacterium UBA2453 | reverse complement strand
TTTCAACGCTTCTTTATCCAATGGAATCCACTCCTTTGTAAACCATAAATCAAAAGCCCCGGCTGTTAACAAACGATTCCTGAAGCAAAATCAATGTTTGCAATTACAGCTTGATCAGATCCGCAAAATCATTCAGGGAAATATCAAACACCTGCATATCGACAGAAGTACTCCCCTCTTTTCCTGACTTCAGGATAATGCCCAAATTATAATGATCATCTACATAAAAATCTTCTTCGCCACTGATCTCAACCGGCGAAGGTTTTTTCAGCTCTTTTCCTTTAATAACATGCTGCAGCCGGGCGCGGCCCATCTGCTGATACCCGATCAGCGTCTGCAGCCGCGTCGCATAATCTGCGCCGCCTTCAAACAGATCTTTTAATTCCAGCAAGCTGCCGTCTTTCAGGTCAAAGTTCATGGCTTGCCAGGTAATCACATCGCCAGGTCCGCCGGTATAGGTTTTTGTTTTTAGGATAACGGAATAGAATCCTTTGCGTGCCGCTTTTACTTCATAGTCGTTGCGCACATACCAGGACGCGGTAACCTTTCCCGTATCGTTCCGGTTTGCAATCATCTTGTTCGTATATTTCGCCAGTTCTGAATTGTAACGGATCATATCATCGGCAGCCGCGCCGCCTTTTTCCTTATCAAAAGCTTCCGCTTCCTGCGTCGAAAGAATCTGCTTCATCATAGCATTGACATAATCAAACACAGCCTGGTTCACTTTATCATCAACCGATTTTCCGCCGGCAGCGCCGGAAAGATACGGCACAGCCACATTGACGACACCGGCTTTCGTCCGATACTCTTTTACAGGCAGCTCATGCTTCTCTTCCGAATCTGCTTTGGCAGACGGAGAGGCTGCCATACAGGTCACGGTTAAGAGCAACAGCATTGTTACAAAAGCTAAAATAGTTGTTATACGTTTTACAGACAGCATGGCAAATTTCCTTTCAAATTATTGATTATTGTTTTCGTGCATTTAAAAGCTATTTATGCATTAAATTATAGCACAGTATTTAAAAAATTAAAATTACATTGTCATGTATACAATATATGCCGCCTCTTCCTGTTCACTATTTTACAGTTCCTTTCTTTTAAAAGGGAAGCATGCGGAATGTTCGTCCTTCAAAACTGATTCTGTCTCATAAAATAAAAAAAGACAGGATTTTCCTGTCCAGTTCTTTTTCTCTTAAATTGGTGGGCGCTAACGGGATCGAACCGCTGACATTCTGCTTGTAAGGCAGACGCTCTCCCAGCTGAGCTAAGCGCCCAAAAAAATATGGTGACCGGTAGCGGATTCGAACCGCTGATACCGCCGTGAAAGGGCGGTGTCTTAACCGCTTGACCAACCGGCCACATGGCTCCACCAGTAGGGCTCGAACCTACAACCCTTCGGTTAACAGCCGAATGCTCTACCATTGAGCTATGGTGGAATTAGCTTGTAGTCTCAGCGACTACGTAAGTTATATTACCACAATCACAGGACCTTGTCAATAGCTTTTTTACACTTTTTTAACATATCCTGAAATCCGGCAACTCACGACGCTTTAACTCAACGGAGCTTATACTACCACACTTTGTCCTGTTTGGCAAGTACTTTTTCAGAAAATGCTGATGCAATGCATTGCTCTTATTCCGCCAGCACTTTTACTACGATCTTCTGCACAGCGCTGCCGCCGTGTACCGCGTGACAGCCGGGCCGGTGCAGTTCCCAGGGAAAGAAGATGGTAAAGACGCCGTCTCCCATCGTTACCGCATCTTTTTCGCCCGCGTCCGCGTAAAATAAAAGATCCCGTTCCGCCGCGTAATCTTCTATTACCTTATGCGCTTCCGATTTTGCCGCGTAATAAATTTTTTCCGTCCCCTCGCCCAGATACTGAACGTCAATGTACTTAATGTGGCTTTCCGGTTTCTTTCGGTCTTTCGGTTCGGTAACGTAACGGTCTACCCGCGCAAAGACTTTGTCCCCGTCCAGATGGTACTCCCCATTTTCTATTTTGCTGAAATCCGTTTCCGCAAGGTACTGAAGGGCAACGCCCAGCCGTTCCGATACATATGGTAAAATTTTTGCAATATCTTTTTTGTTTCCGGTAATCATATCATAACCTCCCAGTAAAATAATTAAGTTGTTATTTATTTTACCACAAAAATCCTCTGTACAAAACCTCCTTATATAAGGTAGAATAGGCATATATTTTTTGAAAATGAAAAGTGCATTACAATGCATGTTGCACTGCAAACGAAAGAGTTAATATTTATTTTATCACTTAAGCAGGAGAAAGATCATGAGCTTTTTAACTGTCAGTCATGTCAGTCATTCTTTCGGCGGACGCCAGATTCTGAAAGATGTTTCTTTTAAATTGGAAAAAGGAGAGCACATCGGTCTGGTAGGCGCCAACGGGGAAGGCAAATCTACCTTCTTTAACCTGATCACCAACAATCTGTTACCGGACGACGGCCAGATCGCCTGGCCCGGAAAGGTGAAGGTAGGCTACCTGGACCAGCAGAGCAGCCTGGAAAGCGGAAAGACAATCCGTGATATCCTGCGCACTGCGTTCAATGAAGATTTTAAAGCAGAGCAGGAAATGCTGGATCTGTATGACAAAATGGCGGATGCGGACGAAGATACCATGAACAAGATGCTGGCCCGCGTAGGCGAGATCCAAAGCCGGCTGGAACACAGCGGGTTTTATTCTCTGGACAGCCAGATCGAAGATTTTGCCAATGGCCTGGGCCTGGGGGATATCGGGCTGGACAAGGATGTGGCGGAGCTTTCCGGCGGGCAGCGCAGCAAGGTGTTATTGGCCAAACTGCTATTACAGGATTCCGATATCCTGCTGCTGGACGAACCCACCAACTATCTGGATGTGGAACATATCCGCTGGCTCACCCGTTTCCTGCAGAATTACGAAAATGCTTTCATCCTGATATCCCATGATGTTCCATTCTTAAATGACGTGGCCAATGTGATCTATCATCTGGAAGACTGCCATCTGACGCGATACACAGGAAATTACGATAAATTCCAGGAATTGTACCAGATCCACAAGGCTCAGATGGAAGCCGCCTATGTGCGGCAGCAGCAGGAAGTGGCCAAGCTGGAAGATTTTATCGCCCGGAACAAGGCCCGCGTCGCCACCACAGGTATGGCCCGAAGCCGTCAGCGGCAGCTGGACAAAATGGAAATGATCGAAAAACCCACGGAACGTCCTCACCCGCATTTTCACTTCAAACCTGGAAGGACCCCCGGCCGCTTTCTGGCAGAAGCGGAAGACCTGGTGCTGGGTTATGACAGCGCCCTTACCCGTCCGGTCACTTTTAAACTGGAACGCAACAAGAAGGTTGCCGTCCGTGGCGTCAACGGGTTAGGCAAAACAACACTGCTGAAAACGATCCTGGGACTGATCCCGCCTTTTTCCGGCGCCATCCGGCAGGGAGATTTCCTGCAGCCCGGTTACTTTGAACAGGAAGAACGGATCAAAAATGAAAAGACCGCGCTGGAAGACGTGTGGGATGAATACCCCGGCATGACCAACGCGGAAGTGCGCGGTGCTCTGGCAAACTGCGGCCTCACCACGGAACATATCACAACAAAAGTGTTTGTGCTCAGCGGGGGTGAAGCAGCCAAAGTACGTTTATGCAAACTGATGTTAAAAGAAGTCAACTGGCTGGTATTGGACGAACCGACCAACCATCTGGATGTGGAGGCCAAAGAAGAACTGAAAAAAGCAGTCATGGAATTTAAGGGCTCCGTTCTGCTGGTTTCCCATGAACCGGACTTTTATGAAGACTGGGTAGACGAAGTCTGGAACATAGAAGACTGGACCACGAAGATTATATAATTGTATATATAATTATATATACAATTGTTAAGAAGCAAAACAAAACGAAATATTTACAGAAAAATTAAAGCGGCTGGAAAAATACATAAGCAAATCCGTTCACGATGTTTTGCAATGTATTTTTCCAGCCGCTTTAGTTTTTTTTACAAAATGATTACAGTTCTGTTACCCACAGCCCGTGCAGATTGCAGTACGCATACACAGCTACGGGTTTGTCGCCGTCTACCAAAGCAAATTTTGCTTCCGGTTTATCATCAATGGTGAGAGCGCGACGCTGACCGCCCTTCTGGGTCTGCAGATAGATCCAGCTGATGTGATGGGCTGCTGTCATGGGATGTTCCGCACTGCCGATTTTTACCGTTACGATCGCATCCGCTACCGTTACGACCGGCACATGTTTTTCACGGGACGCGTCCACACTGTTGGCACGCATCATTTCCATCGGTTCCCCGTCGCACTTCACGCCTTCCAGAGAGCCTTCTACCAGTCCGACGATCACGCCGCATTTACGGCAGCTGTAAAACCTTGAATCCATGTCGTTCCCTCCTTAAATTTGATAAATGAATCAGTGATCCTTAGATATTTTATTATACACTATAATCCGCAACTCTGTCTAATAAATTACGGAATATCCGTATGCTGCGCCAATTCAAATCGATCTGCACGCTTTACTTTTGCCAACAGCTTTTATCTGTTGGCAGCCTCGGCTTCCGTGAATTTTCCCGGAACCTGCACCGAACCCGGCCGTAACCAGTCTGTCTGCTTCAGCAGTTCCTCCCGCTGCAGCCGCACTGCTTTCATGGCGGCGCGAATGTTACCTGCTTCCGGAGACGTCCGCCTTGCCACGCTGCCGGCCGCAATCACGCCATCCTTATCCGACAGTGTCTGCGATAACGTTAAGAACCAGCTTCTGTCTTCCCGGCTGGGATTTGCGTCAAACTCCAGCACCAGCAGATAATCTGCCTGCCGGGCCTCCATTTCTTTCCACGGATCGTCCGTATAATAAACGCTGTAATTCGGGAACAAGGCCTTGTATTCATTCAGCATAAACCGCTGCAGCATCGCCATGGGTTCCGTTTTTTTCTTTTTATCTTCCTTACCTTCTTTTACGCAGATAAGGACCAGCGGTTTTCCGCTTTCGCTCAAAAGAAGATCAGGCCAGTCCTGCAGCGCACCCTGCTTTACTCCCTTATCCAAAGCCTGATAATAATTGCGCAGGCCCGCATCCAGATACAGATTCATAATATGGGTCATATTGCTGGTCGTGCCGGGAATCCGGAAACGGACTTCTTCCCCGAACTGCTTATAAGTACGCAACAACGCCTGTAACGTAAGGGGAATGGGGTCCGCCGTATTGGTGACGCGGATCAGGTTCATACGGTTCCCATACTTCTGCTTAAACGGCTTATTGGCAACAGCAGGCGCGCCAAAGGTTATGACCTGTAACCGTTGCGGATCGAATCCGTAGTCTATCAGGCGCTGCCCCACCAGCGTCGCCACCGCCCCGCCCAGACTGTGTCCTGTAAGCAGCAGGCGGGCATTACGGTCTGCCCGGAACTGCTTCAGAAACTCACTTTTACCGTCGTCCAGCAGATGATGCAGCACCGCATCCGCATATACGTTAAAGCCTTTGTGAACTTTCGGCAGGTTTTTATTTTCCGCATTCTCGTCAACCTCTTTTTCCGGCGACTTATTTTGCTTTTTTGCAGCCTTTTTCAAAACGGCTGCATCCATGTCCTCTGTTCTTTCCGCTTTTCCCTTTGCAATTTTTTCCGATTCTTCCAATGTCTTTCCGCCATAAATCACCTGTCCGGCCGTCAGATCGGCCGTCCAGTCTTTTTTATTCACGCTGCCCCGGAAGGAAAGGAGATATAAATTCGTTCCGTCGGACATATGGTTCTTTGCCTGGATGAAATGCACATCCCACTTGTCCCGCGATGCCTGCTGCACAGAAATATCCCAGCCGTAGTTTTTCAGATACGCTGCTCCTTCCCCTTTTGGCGCATACGCCGCAGAAGAAGCAATCACCGAAAAATACGTCAGATACGCTTTATTATAATCCTTTTTAATGCCCCGCGTCTTTTCCGTATCACTCTCCGAAAAGGAAACACTGCCCAACGGAATTTCGGCAAAGGCCGGCATGCATACAGCGCAGGCCGCCAAGACTGCCGCACAGAAAATCAGAAACTTTTTCATCTTTACCTTTTCCCACTTAAATTATTTCACCTGCGCAACAGGCGGTTCCGGATCTAACTCCCCTTACCGGTTCGGCTCCACGGCAGCTACGCCCCTTGTGAACTTTCACCGTCGAAGGAAGACATGCTTTCATACTAAAAAGGGCACTTCCATTTCAGGAAATGCCCTTTGGTTCATGCGAAAGGATCTTGCCGATCAATCAGTAAGGATAGTTTATTTTACAGGAACAACGTTAGCTGCCTGTTCGCCGCGGCTGCCTTCAAC
>DDQB01000007.1:0-172 GCA_002342505.1 Acidaminococcaceae bacterium UBA2453 | reverse complement strand
AACCATTTTACTTTGCCTGTCATTTTACGGGCCTCCTAAAAAAATACTTTGTTGGCAGAAAAATTTTTCATTGCCAACAGAGATATTATATGACAAGAAAAATAATTATGCAAGCAAAAGATTTACAGAAAATTACACTCATTCGAAAATAAATAAATTTGTTTTAAATTTA
>DDQB01000073.1:19134-24151 GCA_002342505.1 Acidaminococcaceae bacterium UBA2453 | reverse complement strand
AGACGAATGAATCAGCGCTTCCTAAGGGCATGACGAGCTGTAATGCCGTGTGCATATGAGCGTGTTTGAGACGCGTTGCGTTTTATTCAGAAAGGACCAGCGAAAATGGGATTAACGGCGAGACAGAAGCGCATTGCAGAAATTGTGCGGGTGGGCGGTCCCATTACCGGACAGCATATTGCGGACAAATTATCCGTGACGCGGGCCGCGTTACGTTCGGACCTTGCCATACTGGTTATGAGCGGCATTATTGACGCGCGTCCGAAAGTCGGATACTTCTTTACCGGCAAGAGTACGCTGGGCCTGCTGACGGAAGAGATTTCGGATATCCTTGTGTCTGATATCCAGTCTACGCCGGTAGTCATCAAAAATACGCAAAGTGCCTACGAAGCCATCATCAGCATGTTCGTGGAAGATGTCGGTTCAGTCTATGTGGTGGATGAACGGAATCTTCTGGTAGGGGTCGTTTCCCGTAAGGACCTGTTAAAGCTGGCTACCAACAGTAATGGGGATATGAAGACGATTCCCGTTGTGATGGCGATGACGCCGCTGGCAAAAATGATCATGGTGTCTCCGGATACCACGGTGGCAGGTGCGGCGCGAAAGGTGATCGATAACCAGATCGACAGTCTGCCTGTGGTGAAGTGTGTGGATGAAAAAACGAAGGACTATGAAGTAGTGGGCCGTATCACAAAAACAAACTTTACGCGTCTTTTTGTAGAAATAGCAGAAGGAAAGGAAGTGGGTCATCATAAGTAACAATGCGCCGATTATTTACGCGTTATCAGATTCTATCGGGGGAACGGCAGAGTCTGTCATCAAAGCGACGGTAAGTCAGTTTACGGAAACCAATTTTGAGGTGGTGCGTGTTCCGTATATCAACAATAAAGAACAGATTGACGAAGCGTTGGAAGATGCTGCCAGGCATCATGCGGTCGTGTGCTATACCATTGTGAATCCGCGATTGAGAGAACACCTGGCAGATCGTGCCGTAGAACTGCAGATCCAGGTGGTGGATGTGCTGGGGCCTATGCTGCGGGCAATCCAGAAAAATTCGGGCTTGCTGCCGAAAAACCAGGCTGGTCTGATCCATGCGCTGGACCATGAGTATTTCAAGCGGGTGGAAGCGGTTGAATTTGCAGTTAAGTATGATGACGGCAAAAATCCCATGGGCCTTTTGAAAGCGGATATTGTTATTATCGGTGTTTCCCGTACTTCCAAAACGCCGCTGTCCATGTATTTGGCCCATAAACAGCTGAAAGTGGCGAATGTGCCGCTGGTGCCTGAAATCGTTCCGCCTGCGGAGCTGTTCAAAGTTCCCCATCATAAAATCATCGGGCTGCTGATTGATCCGTATAAGCTCACCGATATCCGTACGACCCGGCTGAAGACCATGGGCCTGTCTGAAAAGGCGACCTATGCGGATGTGGATCGCATTACCGAAGAACTGGAATACGCCAAAGGGATCATGCGGCGGGTCCACTGCATGATCATCAATGTGTCCAATCGGGCGATCGAAGAAACAGCGGGGATCATTTTGGATTATTATTATAAGAACACTTCGTCGCGCAGATAGCTAACGGGCAGAAGGCGCAACCAGGACTGCAGAAAATTTGACAGGGATGAAAGGATTTGCAATATCTTTGTGAATTCGTTTCACCCCTGTATTTTTTATGATATAATATATATCTCACATAGATTCTAATGCTTGATTGATAAAAACGGAGATTTGCAAGAATGAATATTCGGGAATATACGGAAAAAATGGAAATGAGGAATTTGATGTCCTGGGCCTGCAAAAGCGCGAAAGCGCACCGGCAGAACGAGGAAACGCAGGACGACCTGCGCACCGCGTTTCAGCGGGACAGGGACCGGATCGTCCACAGCCAGGCATTTCGTGCGTTAAAGCATAAAACCCAGGTTTATCTGTCGCCGGGGGATCATTACCGGACCCGGCTGACCCACAGCATGGAAGTATCGCAAATATCCCGGACCATCGGCAGGGCGCTGCGTTTGAATGAAGACATGATCGAGGCCGCCGCTCTGGGACACGATCTGGGGCACACTCCTTTCGGTCATGCGGGGGAACGCGCTATCAATAAATATACGGGACACTTTACCCATAATGAACAGGGCATCCGTGTCGTTACCTATTATGGACGGCAGGGGCGCGGACTGAACCTGACGGAAGAAGTGAAGGACGCCATTTTATGCCATACAGGCGCAAAACTTCCGGATACGCTGGAAGGCGCTATTGTAAGGCGCTGCGACCGTATTTGCTATCTGTGTTCGGATTTTGACGACGGTATCCGGGTTGGGCTGGTAGGACCGGATAAACTGCCGGGAATCGTGGCGATGCGTCTGGGTACGGAGCCTTCCCAGATCCTGGATATCCTGGTACATAATATTGTCGAGTGTTCGTCCGGAAAAGACGAAATCATTCTGGATCCGTATTATGATGAAGCGGTGGAGGAGTTCCGGGATTTTATGTTCGCCTATGTATATGAATGCCCGGCGCTGGAAAAAGAGCATCGGAAAGCGGAACATGTGATCCTGAGCCTGCTTGATTTGTTCGAAAAGCAGCCGGCGCTGCTTCCGGAAACGGTACAGCTGAATTTTGCCCGCTTTGGAAAAATGGTATCCATTGTGGATTATGTCGCCGGCCTGACAGACCTGAGCGCAGTGAAACTGTTTAACAGGCATTTTGTGCCGATGGTACACGACTGATCCTGCCGGGGCGTATTATCGGGACGGATGAATCATTATGGAAGTTATTGGAATCGGTTTCATTAAAAAAAGAGGATTTTTTCTGGCAATATAGAATATAATATAAAAGTTCAATCATAGTTGGGCGTGAAAAGCAGAGCCAGGGAGCGGGAAATGGATCAGAAGTATGAGGATTTTAAGAGACAGGTCAGGGACAGCTCCGATATTGTCGATGTCATATCAGGCTATATCACGTTACAGAAAAAGGGGCGTTACTATTGGGCCTGCTGCCCGTTCCACGGGGAAAAGACGCCTTCTTTTTCCGTTGATAGAGAGCGTCAGTTTTTTTACTGCTATGGCTGTCATACCGGCGGGGATGTATTCAGTTTTGTACAGAAAATTGAAAACTGTACGTTCCCCGAAGCGGTAAAAACACTGGCGGGGCGCGCTAATATCCCAATTCCGGAGACACACCGGACCGCCGCGGATATCCGGCGGGAAAAGAAACGGCAGGATATGTATACGGTCAACGATCTGGCCTGCCGGTACTTTGCAGCATGTCTGCATAAAACGGAGCACGGCGTCAGGGCGTTGGAATATTTTCACAACAGAGGAATCACGGATGAGATTATCCGGCAATTTTCTCTTGGTTATTCGCTCCCCGGGTTTCATTCATTACAGTTCAACCTTATAAAAAAAGGGTGTACCATGGATCAGCTGAAAAGCGCAGGACTGGTACGGGATAAAAACGGACGCTGCACGGACATGTTTATGAACCGCGTCATGATCCCGATCAAGGATCCACGGGGTAAAGTAATCGCTTTCGGCGGACGGGTAATGGACGACGGGCTTCCCAAATATTTAAATACAGGGGAAACCGATATTTTCCTGAAACGCGAGACGCTGTTCGGGCTGGATGTGGCTATCAAAGCGATCAGGGAAGCCAAAGAGGCCGTCGTTGTGGAAGGATATATGGATGCCATCAGTTTGCATGCGGTGGGGATAACCCGCGTGGTGGCGTCATTGGGCACTGCTTTCAGCGAGCAGCATGCTAAATTGCTTCATCGAATCACAGATACTGTTGTGTTTGCATATGACAGCGACGATGCAGGACGGCGCAACGCTGTCAGGGCTGTGGGCATAGCCAAAAAAGAAGGCATGACCGTAAAAGTGCTGAATGTGCCTGAAGGAAAAGATCCGGATGAATATGTCCGGCATTTTGGCAGGGATGCCTTTGAAGAGTTAATAAAAAACGCCTGGGATGGAACGGAATTCCAGATTCGGTATACGATTTCCAAAAATAATATTACAGATCTTGCAGGAAAAGTCAGATGCGTGTCGAATATTATCCCGTACCTGCAAGAGTGCAAAACGGAAATTGAAGCGGCAGGGTATATTAAATTTCTGGCGCAGCAACTGGTCATCGATGAAGGGCTGATCATGGGAGAGTACAGGAAACGGACTGCAAACCGGTCTATGAAGCAAAATCCCATAGCAGTCCCTGATGTTCGTGTTGCGGATTCGGTTCCAAATGCGGTGAAGCAGGCGGAAAGTAAATTGTTATTGTTATTCTTTCAATATCCCGGCATGATCATGGACTGCAGAGATATTTTGAACGAGGTTGGTTTCGTATCGCCTGTCCGGCAGAGCATCTATGAAAAAATCAGCAACATGGAAAATGAAACGTTTTCCGGTATACAGGAGCGCTTGTTTGCGGAGGGTGACGGAGAGATCAATTCGGAGATCGCAAGGATCCTGTCCGGAGAGAATTTAGCTTCTGCGGAAGAAGAACGGGTGAAGATTGCGGATGATTGCATCCGCCTGATGCATCGTAACTTTCTGCTGCGGGAGTTCGAAGATCACCGGAGACTTGCGGATACATATGCAAGCATGAATGATGCCAGATATGTGGAAGAGTTAAAGATATGTAATGAGTTAAGAGGAAAGATCACAAATCTTTATGGCAGCTGATAAGAAGAAAAATAAGAAAAAACTGAATATGGAAATGGCAGACGAAAAGCCGGTTGCATCGAAAAAAGCGCTGACAGGGAAGAAAGACGGCACAAAGAAAAGGGCGGATGAGAAAAAGACCGCATTGGACAAAAGTGTTCAGGATAAGCCGAAGAAAGCTGTCAAGGGCTCTGCTAACGTTGCAGCCAAGGAAAAAGCAGCGGAAACAAAGAAGTCTGAAGAGAAGAAGGCGGAAGCAAAATCTGCCGCAGTGAAGAATGCTGCGCCAAAAGCGGAAGTAAAACCTGCGGAAGCAAAGAAGCCTGCTGTGAAAAAAGCAGAGGTAAAATCTGCCGGGGTG
>DDQB01000073.1:0-19075 GCA_002342505.1 Acidaminococcaceae bacterium UBA2453 | reverse complement strand
ACCTGCGGAACCTGAAAAGTCTGCTGTGAAAAAAGCAGAGGTGAAATCTGCCGGGATGAAGAAAGCTGCGCCAAAGGCGGAAGCAAAGAAGCCTGCTGCAAAAAAGGCAGATCCTAAGCCTGCCGCGGTAAAGAAAGCTGAAACTGAGACAATGTCTGTAAAAGAGGAAAAGACATCTGCAAAAGTTGAAACGGAAGCGGCAAAAAAGAAGATTGCTAAGAAAGCTCCTGTTGACGAAGCCATAAGCAAGGGCCAGGGGAAAGGTATGCCTGAAAAAGGGATGCCGGAAGCAGAAAAAGCGGCAAACAAAAAGAAAGCGGAGCCCAAAGAGGTCAAGACAGAAACGGTAGAACCGGGGCAGTTCAAATTAGATGCCAGCGAAGATATGCTGGCGGCAATGCCTGCAGGATTTCCTGTAGAAAAACTGGTAGAACTGGAAAATCGTGCCAGAAATAACGGGAACATTCTTCGGGATACTGAAATTAATGACGTCCTGCCCAGTTCCGTGAATAATCCAGAAGCTATTGATTTTATGTATGAGTACCTGCAGAGTAAGGGGATTACGATCAGCTACATGCAGGGTGAAGAAGACGATATATTACCGCCTGCCGAGGATGAAGAAGCGGAAAAGGAATCGGAAGAAATCACGGAAGCGGAACTGGCTTCTTCGATGACAGTTCCGGATGGTATCAGCATTGACGATCCTGTCCGTATGTATCTGAAAGAGATCGGCCGCGTGCCTCTGCTTCAGAGCGAGGACGAAGTGGAACTGGCCAAGCGGATGGATAAGGGGAAAAAAGCATTCCGGTTGGAAAATCCCGGTTCGAGAGCGAAAAACGTCATCGTTTCTGAATTAGCAAAATCAAAGAAAAAAGCGGCTCTTGACCGACTGGAAGAATTGGTCGCTATTGAAAAGGCTGTGACAGACCGTCGTTCGATTTCGGTGGCGTTCCAGCATTTTGAGGCCAAACGGAAACAGGATCAAAGCTATACGGTTGCGGATTTTGTAAAAGATACGGAGCAGTTTACGAAAAGCGAAAGAGGACGTTTTATCGGCCTTCTGGAAGATGAAAAGCTAAACTGCGCTGACTGGGAAAAGGAATGCAAAGTCCGGGAAGATGAAAATGAACCGGAACCGCATCATCTGAATGAGATCAAAGAGCTCATCCTGCAGTTGGAAGCTTATATTGAAAAGAACGGGGACTACAGACCCAAAGGTAAAAATACAAAATCAGATGCGGAACGGCTTGCGGAAGCAAAGGCTGAATTTGGTAAAGTCCTGAAAGAAATAAAGAAACAGGGAGACGATGCAAAACGTTGCCTGTCTGAAGCAAACCTGCGTCTTGTTGTCAGCATCGCGAAACGATATGTCGGCAGGGGCATGCTGTTCCTGGATCTGATTCAGGAAGGAAACCTGGGCCTTATCAAAGCAGTTGAGAAGTTTGACTATAACAAAGGCTTTAAGTTCAGTACCTATGCAACCTGGTGGATCCGTCAGGCGATCACCCGGGCGATTGCCGACCAGGCGCGGACCATTCGGATACCGGTCCATATGGTTGAAACCATAAACAAGCTGATCCGTGTTTCCAGACAGCTTTTGCAGGAATTGGGCAGGGAACCGACTCCGAGAGAAATTGCCGAACTGATGGAGACTACGGAAGACCGGGTACGGGAGATTATGAAGATTGCCCAGGAACCGGTTTCCCTGGAAACGCCTATCGGTGAAGAGGAAGATTCTCATTTGGGCGATTTTATTGAAGATCATGATGCGCCGGCTCCGGCAGATGCCGCTTCCTTTGCGCTGTTACGTGAAAAGCTGAATGAGGTGCTGAACACGCTGAGCAGCAGGGAACGGGAGGTCCTTGAACTTCGATTTGGCCTTAAGGACGGGCGGCAGCGTACGCTGGAAGAAGTGGGACAGCATTTTGGCGTGACCCGCGAACGGATCCGGCAGATTGAAGCGAAGGCATTGCGTCGGCTGCGCAGCAAACGTTGCACACAGTTGCGTGATTTTGTAGCGGACTGAACTTTGCGGCCGGATAACTTGACACCGATGGAAAGTTAGGTTACAATAATGATTGTTTGAAACAATGGGCCTATAGCTCAGCTGGTCCAGAGCCGGCGGCTCATAACCGCTTGGTCGTAGGTTCGAATCCTACTAGGCCCACCATTTTAAAAATTTGAAAAGAATCTGTAAAAATTCAAATTATGGCTTGCAAACGTATTTAAACGTTGCTATTATTATTACAGGAGCTGAAACCATGAGGCGCCTGAAAAACTTGTAAAGGAGAGTTAATGATGAACAAAAAAGAACTCATTGTAGCGACTGCTGCTGCATCCGGATTATCTCAGAAAGATGTGGAAAAAGCATTAAAAGCTTTGACCGAAGTTACTGTAGCTGAAGTTGCTAAAAAAGGCAAAGTACAGCTGGTTGGTTTTGGTACTTTTGAAGCCCGTGAACGCGCTGCCCGTACCGGCAAAAACCCGCAGAATGGAGCTGCTATTAAAATCGCCGCTGCGACGGTTCCTGCTTTCAAAGCCGGCAAAGCTTTCAAAGAAGCTGTTAACGTAAAAAAAGCTAAAAAAGCTAAAAAATAATCCCTGTTTTTAAAACGGTCTGCCTGTGTAACAGGCAGACCGTTTTTGCTTGATGAACTGTCGAAATACGGATATAATATTTTGTAAGAAACGCGACAGACGGCTGATAAAATCAGGGCAGGCTATATTTCCTGGCCTGTGCCGGACGATTTATTGAACGGAATTGAGGATTCAGGAGCGGCGTATGATTCACATCAGCGAGCGGTTAAAGACCGTTGCTTCCATGGTACCCAAATGCAATACGGCGGCAGATATCGGCACAGATCACGGATACGTGCCGGCGTATCTGTTGCTTTCCGAAAAGTGCGAACGGGTCATTGCTTCGGATATTGCGGCAGGACCGTGTCTTGCAGCGGAACAGACGAGAAACAAATACGGTCTGCAATTGAATATGGATATTCGTATGGCGCCCGGCCTTCAGGGCCTGTATCCCGGTGAAGCGGACGCGGTAGTAATCGCAGGGATGGGCGGCGCAACGATTGCGGCTATTTTGGAAGAGTGTCCCGAGGTGACAGAGGCGATCCGTACGTTTGTGTTACAGCCTATGAATGCCGGCGCTATGCTGCGCCAGTGGCTTTCCGGTCATTGTTTTCGGATTGTTGACGAGCAGCTATGTATGGAAAATGGGCATATATATGTTATAATACAGACGGTACACTCTTTGGAAAAGCATCTTCTTTCAGAGATAGAAGCGGAACTGGGACCCTGTATCTTGAAAAAACAACCCGCGCTGTGGCGGGAATATGCAACAGGAAAAGCAGAACAGTTGCAAAATATGCTGGCGCAGATGCAGGGAAGCGAGACTGCCAAAAGCAGTGAAAAATTCAAAAAGACTGCGCAATTGCTGGAAGAAATTAAAAGACTTTTGTAACGGATGGGAAAAGTTATGTCAATTTCATTAAAACAGTTATGCAATATAGTAAATGAAATGGCGCCGTGCCACCTGGCGGAAGAATGGGATAATGTGGGTCTGCTGGTCGGCAGGACAGAAAAGGAAGTAAAAGTGGTTTTATGCGCGCTTGATTTTTCCGCAGAAGTGCTGGAGCAGGCGAAAAAGAACCACGCAGATATCGTGATTACACATCATCCGGTTATTTTTCGGGGAATCCGGCGGCTGACAGACGGCGACTGGCGCAATGCCCTGCTGATGGATGCAGTGCGAAATGATATTGCGGTGTATAGCGCGCACACGAATCTGGACAGTGCGGTCGGAGGCGTCAATGACGTGCTGGCCGGGTTATTGGAACTGGAAAATGTGGAAGGACTGAACGGCAGTGAGGATTCTGTTGAAGGCATTGGAAGAATCGGTCTGTTGAAAGAGCCCGTTGCATTTGAGACTTTTGTTAAAAATGTAAAACGCGTGCTGAAGCTGGAGCATGTTACGGCGGTTCCGGCAGGGCGCCCGGTGCGTAAAGTGGCGGTATGCGGCGGAAGCGGTATGGATTTTCTGGATAATGCGGTACAGGCCGGGGCGGATACGTATATCACCGGCGATGTGAAATATCACGAAGCGCAGGAAGCGTTGGGAAAGAACATTAACCTGATCGATGGGACGCATCAGGCCACCGAGCTGCCTGTAGTAAATGAAATTGCGGACCGTCTTGCCTTGCGCCTCAGCCGCGAAGGGCATTCGACAAAAGTGCTGGTTGCGAAAGAAACCTTGCTGCTGCAGACGGTATGATCGGGATATAATCGGAAAGGGTAATGAATATGATAGAAAATGTAAAAGCGGGAGAACGGATGTGCCAGGCAGTGCTCCTTCGTCTGCAGAAAGTCGGCAATTCTTCCAACGGCGGCGTTTTTGCCAGAGGGACGGTGGAGGATAACAGCGGTAAAATACAGTTTATTGCTTTTGAACGCGATATCGTAAACCGGCTCCGGGATCTGGACGCGGCAAAAGCCTTTGTGATTTCCGGTCCGGTGGATATTGTAAAATATTCTTCGTCGCTGGCGTTGCAGGTGGTGATCCAGAAACTTGACAACATTATGCCGGAAGATGATATTTCAAATCTGGTGCCGGTAGGCGAGTTTGACGCGGAAGTATATAAAAACAAAATGGAGACGATGATCGGCAGCGTGAAGACGCTTACGCTCCGTACGTTGCTTAAAAAGATATTCAGCGGTAAATTTTATGATGAATTCTGTAAAAACCCGGCAGGCATGAAACTGCATCATGCCTATCTGGGCGGGCTGTTACAGCATTCGGTGGATGTGGCGGAACTGGCCTCCGCCATGGCCGATACGATTGGCAGGGTGGATAAAGACCTGATCGTAACCGGGGCGTTGCTTCATGATATCGGGAAGGTGCGGGAGATTTCATCCGGCATGGGCTTTCCCTATACAACTGAAGGGCGTCTGCTGGGACATATCACCATGTCTGTGCTGATGGTTCGGGAAGCTGCTGTTGAACTGAAACTGCCCTTAACATCGCTTCAACAGCTGGAACATATCATCCTGTCCCATCACGGCGACCAGGAAAAAGGGTCGCCTATGGCCTGCGCTACCAAGGAAGCGTTTATTGTCCACTATGCGGATGAGATGAACGCCATCATGAACCAGTTTGATGTGAAAGACAATAAAAGCCCGTGGGAGTTTAATACCATGATGAAACGGTATCTGCTGCTCAAATAGCGCAGGGAAGTTTGTTGCGGGTAACGGTACGGGGATACGCTGTTTGCTGTTATTCTTCTTTTGCCAAAGGCTGATTCTGAAAAAAGATTGAACAATCTTTATATGGTCTTGACAAGGCTATACTGCTGTGCTACTATACATGCGTGAGTGTGAAAGGCAATCGCGGCGTCCATTTCGTAAGAGATGAGACGGTGAGGAAAGTCCGAGCTCCATAGGGCGGAATGCCGGATAACGTCCGGCGAGGGAAACCTTAGGGATAGTGCCACAGAAAAGTGTACCGCCAGATTTATCTGGTAAGGGTGGAACGGTGCGGTAAGAGCGCACCAGCAAGTAAGTAATTACTTGGCTTGGTAAACCCCATTCGGAGTAAGACCAAATAGGGAAGGGATGAAGCGGCCCGCTGAACCTTCCGGGTTGTGTCGCTGTATCTTGCGAGTAATCGCAGGAATAGATAAATGATTGCCACCGCTTGTCGGAACAGAACTCGGCTTATTGAACGCTCACCTCGAAAACAAAAGGGAAACTGTGTAACAACAGTTTCCCTTATATTTTTTATGTTTTGTTGTAAAAGCTGTTAAGGATTTTGCGTTTCCTTGGATTTGGAACAACGGCTGACGGAAGAAAAAAGGTACAGGTGTTACCGGCTTTCAGATCAAGTACATTACTTATTTATCTTGAACAGTGCCGAACTAATAGGCCGGCTCCGCATCTGGGCCTGTTCCTCCAGGCGGCGCAGCTGTTCTTTATTGGTCCTGGTGCCGCGGAACCCGGGCTGGTCTTCTTCATCAATGTGGATGCGTCCCCGTTTGTTTTCGAAATCGCTGATGACCCATTTCAGAATCTGTTCGATTTCTTTATTTACAGAGCGTCCGTTTGTTTCCGCAATATATTTCATCTTGGCCATGATCAGCGGATGAATTCGTAATGTAAAGCGGGATTGTTCCATAGCGCACATGATTGATTACCTCCTGCGACGTCAGTTCAATGTCATCTTATCTGTTATTATAAATTAGAAATGAAGTTAAATCAATAGAAAGAAATCAAAATATCAGTTTTGTGAATTCTTTGCAATATATACCGATATAGTTTTGTTTTGCAGATGGATTTATGATACAATGTAACTCGGATTTATTATTTGTGCTGAAGGAGATTTATTGTGGAAACTGGAAAAATGTACAGCGGCTTTTGTGTCCGCAAACAGGAATATATCAAAGAAGTTAACTCGACTGCTTATTTAATGGAACATGAATACAGCGGCGCTCGTCTGCTGTATCTGTGCAATGATGATGACAACAAAGTGTTCACTATCGGATTCCGCACGCCGCCTTCTGATGACACCGGCGTGGCTCACATCCTGGAACATTCTACCTTGTGCGGTTCCCGTAAATATCACTTGAAAGAGCCTTTTGTAGAACTGGTAAAAGGATCTCTGAATACATTCCTGAATGCCATGACGTATCCGGATAAAACGGTGTATCCGGTTGCCAGCCGTAACGATAAGGACTTCCGCAACCTGATGGATGTGTATCTGGACGCGGTATTTTATCCGCTGATTTATGAGAATCCATTTACGCTGAAACAGGAAGGCTGGCATTACGAACTGGAGAATGCGGACTCGCCGTTGCAGTATAACGGTGTTGTCTATAACGAAATGAAGGGCGTGTATTCTTCGCCTGACTCTTATCTGGAATATTACGGCAAGAAGCTGCTGTTCCCGGATACAACGTACCGATTTGAATCCGGCGGTCTGCCTTCGGCGATCCCTGACCTGACACTGAAGGATTTCCTGCATTTCCATAAAACCTATTACAGCCCTGAAAACTCTTACATTTATCTGTATGGCGATATGAATATCGAAGAAACGCTGGCGTTTCTGGACGGTTATCTGAAAGACTTCCCCCGGACCGGCCGAGTGCATTCGGAAATAGCGCTGCAGCAGCCGCTGCCGAAAACCGCTGAGTTTGACGGAACTTACCCGGCGTCGGAAGACGCTCCTACGGACGGCATGACTTTCCATGAAGTGCAGATCGTGGCCGGTGACATGCGGGACCAGAAGACCATTATGGCGCTGCGCCTTCTGGAAAATGTGCTGTTGGAATCAGAATCCGCACCCCTTCGCCGCGCATTGCTGGATGCCGGCGTGGCAAAGGATATTTCCGGCAGCATAAGCGGCAGCATGCTGCAGAACGTCTTCTCCATCCGTGCCAGCGGAAGCGAACCGGAAAAGAAGGATGCTTTTGTTAAAGCGCTTTACCATAACCTGCAGAAGATCTCAATGGAAGGCATTGACAAAGAGCTGCTGGAGGCGGCGCTGAACAGTGCGGAATTCAAATTGCGGGAAGCGGATTTCGGGACTTATCCCAAAGGATTGATCTATGGTCTTTCTGTCATGGACGCATGGATCTACGATATCGATCCCATCAGCAGCCTGAAATACGAAGACCTGTTGAAGGAACTGCGGGATGCGGTAAATACCAATTATTATGAGACACTCATTGAAACGAACCTGCTGGACAATACCCACCGTGTCATCCTGACGCTGGCGCCGGAACAGGGAAAGGAAGAAAGAGAGCAGGCCGCGCTGGCGGAAAAACTGGCTGAACTGCAGAAGAGCATGGATCGGCCAGAACTGGAAAAATACGCGGCGGAATGCGCCGAGCTGCATCGGCGGCAGGCAGAAGCGGATTCGGAAGAAGCGCTGGCGTCCATCCCGTTGCTGGAACGAAGCGATATAAAACGGGAGACCGAAAAACTGAAGGTAGAAAAAGAAGCTGTTGACGGCGCTGTTTTACTGTATCAGGCGCTGCCTATGAATAAGATCACATACCTGCAATGGTTCTTTGATATGTCCGGTGTCAGTCCGGAACTGCTGCCGTACTGCAATCTGCTGAGCGATGTGCTGGGCAAGATGGATACAGCAGAGTATTCGTATGCGGATATGTCCAAATACACGGACATGTACACAGGCGGTATTGCTTTTCAGATGGAAGCCATGAGCATAGATAGCGACACGAACCGGTACACTGTCAAATTCTCTATGGCGGCTAAGTGTCTGACGGCAAAACTGCCTGAGCTTTTCAAAATTCTGAAGGCGATGACGCTGCATACCTGTTTTGCGGACAGAAACCGCCTGAAAGAACTGATCGGACAGATCAAGACGGACTGGGACAATTCTTTCTTTGCCAAAGGGCAGTCGGTGGCCGTGGTTCGTCTGGCTTCCTATTTTTCTGCAAAAGCACGTGTAACGGAGCAGGATTATTACAGTTACTATCAGTTTATCAAAAATCTGGCGGATAACTTTGATAAGGAAGCGGATACTGTCGTACGGCGAATGGAAGAACTGCTGCATTTCTTCTTTGCAAAGACCCGGTACCTGCTGAGCTACAGTTGCGACGAAGAAGAACGGGAATATGTACGCCGCATGGCACTGGATTTTGCCGCAGAACTTCCTGAAAGCAGCGTAGCCGGTAAAGAATGCAAACCGATCGCTGTGCCGGAGAAAAACGAAGCTATCATCACTCCCGGTAAAGTGCAATATGTACTGGCCGGCGGCGATTACCGGAAACACGGATATAAATACCATGGAAGTATGCTGGTGCTGGCTACCATGCTGCGCTATGAATATTTGTGGACCAGGATCCGGGTGCAGGGAGGCGCATACGGAGCCAACGCGGTATTTGACCGGAACGGCGTCATGTACTTTTCTACCTATCGGGATCCCCAGCTGAAAAGCAGCCTGGAAACGTTCCGCGCTTTGCCGGACTGGCTGGACCGGCTGGAACTGACGGACAGGGAGATGACAAAATATGTGATCGGTACCATGAGCGGGGTAGATGTTCCGCTGACCAATTCCCTGAAAGTATCCCGTGCGGCTCTGCAGGAATTGCTGCAGGTTTCTGACGAAGAGCGGCAGCAGACGCGTGACGAGATTCTGGATGTGACGCTGGCGGATATCAAAAGACTGGCGGACATGATCCGCGCCGTGCTGGCGGACGATTACGTCTGTGTAGTGGGCGGTCAGCAGGCGATTGATGAAAACAAAGAGGAATTCAACAGAATTCTGAAACAATAATCAAAAGGAGCGCCGGATTTTCTTCTTAACAGGAGGAAAATGATCCGGCGCTGTTATTTTTCACAATATATTTTCATAATAACAGTTGACCAAAAGTGTAACAAACTTTATAATATATTTGTTTATGTTTGTTTTCAGTAATCCATTTTTATAGTTTGCGTGTAACGCAAAAGTAATGAGAGAGTGTAAGAGTATAGGAGGAAAAAAAGATGAACAGTTATTCAATGGACCTGGGCGGCAGAACGCTGACGCTGGAGTTCGGCGAAGTCTGCAAACAGGCTAACGGCGGTTTGCTGGTACGGTATGGCGATACCGTGGTAGTGGTTGCTGCGACCGGCACCAAGACCCCTCGTGAAGGCGTGGATTTCTTCCCGCTGACCGTAGATTTTGAAGAGAAGATGTATGCCGTAGGCAAAATTCCGGGAGGCTTCATCAAACGGGAAGGCCGTCCCAGCACCCATGCGATCCTGACCAGCCGCCTGATCGACCGTCCGATTCGTCCCATGTTCCCGGATGGTTATCATAATGATGTGCAGATCGTAGCGACTGCAGTTTCTGTAGACCCGGACAATGCGCCGGATATCCCGGCCATGATCGGTGCGTCTGCGGCGTTGTGCGTATCGGATATTCCCTTTGAAGGACCCATTGCCGGCGTACGTGTCGGCCTCATCGACGGGCAGTACATTATCAATCCGACTGTTGACCAGTTCAAGGTAAGCCGCCTGAACCTGGCGGTAGCCGGTACCACCGACGCTATTTTAATGGTAGAAGCAGGCTGCAAGGAAATTTCCGAGCAGGAAATGCTGGACGCCATCTTCTTTGCCCATGAGAATATTAAGAAGATCTGCGAATTCATTAAAGGCATCCAGGCTGAGATCGGCAAACCGAAGATGGAAGTGCCGGTGTACAATCCGCCGGAAGAACTGGTAAAAGAAATTGAAGAGTTTGGCGCTGAAAAGCTGAAAGCCGCTTTGATGGACGCCAACAAACTGGAACGGGAAGAAAATGTGGACCGCGTGAAGAAAGAGATCGCGGAAGCATTCTTGGAAAAATATCCGGACAATGGAACGGATGTTGCGTATATTACCCAGAAGCTGGTTAAGAAAATCGTTCGCCGCACTATTGCTGTGGACAAGATCCGTCCTGACGGACGGGCCCTGGACGAAGTGCGTAAGGTTACCTGCCGCGTAGGCCTGCTGCCCCGCGTACATGGTTCCTCTCTCTTTACCCGCGGTCAGACACAGATCATGAATGCCTGCACCCTGGCTCCGCTGCGCGACGCGCAGATCATTGAAGGCCTTGGACCGGAAGAGATGCAGCGCTATATCCACCATTACAATTTCCCGCCGTATTCCGTTGGGGAAACCAAACCCCTGCGCAGCCCGGGCCGTCGCGAGATTGGTCATGGAGCGCTGGCAGAACGCGCTTTGCTGCCGGTGATTCCTTCCGAAGAGGATTTCCCGTACACCCTGCGCCTGGTTTCCGAAGTGCTGGAATCCAACGGTTCTTCTTCCATGGGTTCTGTTTGCGCCAGCACCCTGTCCCTGATGGACGCGGGTGTTCCCATTAAAGCGCCGGTAGCCGGCGTGGCCATGGGCCTGGTAAAAGACGGCGACTTCTTTACGATCCTGACAGATATCCAGGGTCTGGAAGATGCGCTGGGCGATATGGACTTCAAAGTGGCCGGTACGGAAAACGGTATCACAGCCATGCAGATGGATATGAAGATCGACGGCATCAACAAGGAGATCTTTGAACAGGCGCTGGCACAGGCTAAGCGCGGCCGCGAATTCATCATGGGCAAGATGATGGAATGCATCAGCGAACCCCGCAAGGCGCTGTCCAAATGGGCTCCGAAGATTACCACCATCACCGTTGATCCTGAAAAGATCTCCAAGATTATCGGGCCTGGCGGCAAGACGATCAAGAAGATCGTGGAAGACACCGGAGCCAAGATCGACATCGACGATTCCGGCAAAGTGTTCATTGCTTCCCCGGATTCCGATTCTATCGAAAAAGCAATCAAAGCAATCGATGGCATCACTGCGGAAGCTGAAGTGGGCAAGACCTATACCGGTAAAGTTACCCGCATCATGAACTTCGGCGCTTTTGTGGAGATCCTGCCGGGCAAAGAAGGTTTGGTGCACATTTCCCAATTGTCTACCGAACGTGTGGAAAAAGTGGAAGATGTGGTTTCCATCGGCGATGAAATCGCGGTAAAATGCGTGGAGATTGACAGCAAGGGACGGATCAACCTGTCCCGCAAGGCGATCCTGCAGGGAAAATAATGCAGAACAGAGCTGACGTCGGGAGCACTGGCAAAGTCGTTTGCAGAAATGCGCCGTCAGACGCGCAGACAATCTTAAAATAATACAATTAATATAACAGATAGCAGCATCGGCCCAACCGGTGCTGTTATTTTTTATTCGATTAATCATGGATTATATGTTATAATTATTCTAAAGTATTTAATAAGGCAAATGCTTTTGCGATATGCAGGAGAATAAGTGAGACAGGAGAGTAAACAAAATGAAAACTCGCGGTTTTGAAAAGATAAGCAAATATAAAGATACAGATTTTCCCATGCCGGTCCGTAAGACCAAAACTTCCGCCGGTTACGACATCTGTGTGCCCGAAGATGTGGCGCTGCTGCCGAACCGGCTGGTGATGGTCCCGACCGGTGTGAAAGCGTATATGCAGGAAGATGAATTCCTGGGCGTGCATATCCGTTCCAGCATGGCGGTAAAGAAGGGGATCCGGCTGGTGAATAACGTCGGCATCATAGACGCTGACTATTATAACAATCCGGATAATGAAGGACATATTATGCTTGCGCTGGTAAATACCGGTCTGCAGCCTCTGGTATTGACAAAAGGAGAACGGGTCGCACAGGGTATTTTTTACAAATACCTGACAACGGACGACGATAAAGATACCGAAAAGGAAAACCGGGGCGGCGGCTTCGGCAGTACGGGAACTGTAAAATGACCGAAAAAGACGACGGCGCATGCTCAGCAATGTTCATGAGGCTGGTCGTCTTTTTTCCTTGTAAGCGCTGTAACTGTGTAACAAATAAGCCTGTATTTCCATTTAGTACGGCTTTGAAGACAGGGCTGCAGGAAGGACTGCGGATTTTTTATGATTTTGAAATTCCGTCCAATACTGTTGCTTATTTTACACTGGGAGCAAATTTTTTACTGAATTAGAAAAATTCTATGAACAGGGCTTGCTTTAGTTAAAACAATGTGATAAAGTGTATGCTATATTTAAAGTTCATCTATTTTATGTACACTAATTGAGAAAGAAGGACTGCTTTATGAGTTTACCAGCCTTATTAACCGGTGTGCCGTTAGCGGCTGCAATCCTTGTGTTCTGCCTGCGCGGCAATGGCTCCCGCAATATCATTGTCAAAATTGCGGCTGCCGTTACCATGGCGTTGTCTGTCGCAACGGGTGTAACCTATTTCGGTCATCCTGTCTTTATAAAATCTACGGGGACGATGCTTTCTACCGTAATTATGGCGGTGGACGTCATTGCGGCCTTAGCCATTCTGTATTACACGCTGGTGAAATTTAAAAAGATATGGATCGCAGCGCTGGAACTGATCCAGCTTGGCCTGATCCTGTGGTTTGAGCAGGGCGTCGGACACTCGATCCGGTTGTCTGCAGACCTGGCCATTGATAATCTGGCTGTTATCATGGTGCTGATCGCAGGAATTATCGGAAGCCTGATTGCCGTATTTTCGCTTGGATACATGGAGGAATTCCAGAAAGAACATCCGGAAGTGGAAGACCGCCGTCCGTTTTTCTTCTTTGTTATTTTCCTGTTCCTGTCCGCTATGTTCGGACTGGTTATTTCCAATAACCTTCTTATTATGTACACCTGTTGGGAAGTCACCAGTTTCTGTTCGTTCCTGCTGATCGGCTATACTCAGACGGAAGAAGCGATCCACAATTCTTTTAAGGCGTTGTGGATGAACCTGTTGGGCGGCGTGGCATTTGCGCTGGCCATCGTCTGGATGGGAATCGAATATGAGACGGTAGAACTTTCCATGCTGATCAATCTGGGCCGCAGCGCGCAGCCTGTCGAACTGGCGGTAGCCCTGTTGGTGTTCTGCGGTTTCACAAAAGCGGCAATGATGCCCTTTTCCGGCTGGCTGTTGGGCGCCATGGTCGCGCCTACGCCAACATCGGCGCTGCTCCATTCGTCTACAATGGTAAAAGCAGGCGTGTTCCTGATCATCAAACTTTGCCCGGTCCTGGGCGGGAATCATGCCGGCCTGATGACCATGTTCATAGGCGGGGCGACGTTCCTCTTTGCATCCTGCGCGGCGATTTCCCAGTCTGACGGGAAAAAAGTCCTGGCGTATTCGACTATTTCCAATTTAGGTTTAATTGTGTGCTGTGCTGGCATCGGTTCCTATGAAGCAGCCTGGACAGCGATCATGATCGTTGTGTTCCACGCTGTGGCCAAGAGCCTCATGTTCCTTTCGGTCGGCACGGCGGAGCAGCAGCTGGGAAGCCGTAATATTGAAACCTTTGACGGCATGTTCTGTTCCATGCCCGGCCTTTCACTGTGCATGATCATCGGTATCTGCGGTATGTTCCTTGCGCCGTTCGGCATGCTGATCTCCAAATGGGCGGCCATGAAAGCTTTCGTTGACGCGGGACATCCGCTCTTATTGCTTGTGCTTGTATTCGGTTCTTCTACTACTTTATTTTACTGGACAAAATGGTTGGGCAAGATCACGGCTTATATTCCCTCCGGCAAAAACCGGGAAGAGGGGATCCACGGGGTGCAGTGGCTGGCTTTACGGAGCCTGAGCGCGCTGACCATCATTACCTGTATCCTGTTCCCGCTGGTTTCCCAGTGCGCTGTTATTCCGTATCTGGAAGCCGCTTACCAGACTTCGGCGGATGTTATCGACCGCAACAATCTGCTCATTATGTCCATGATGGTCATCCTGCTGGTGGTATTGCCACTGCGTTTTGGCAAAGGTCGGAAAAAGAAATTGGTTGTTACCAATCTGGCCGGCGAAAATTCCGGCGATAATCTGTCCTACCGGGGCGTAGCCGGACAGACTGTACCTGTTTCGCTTCGTAACTGGTATATGGAATCGTGGTTCGGGGAAGCGAAGATGAAACTGTGCGGATTTATTCTTTGCGGTTCCTGCCTGCTGATTGAATTTGCGATAATTTGCGGAGGTGCTTTCCATGTCTGAGATAGTCTTCAATATTATTTCAGGAATAGCCTATCTGGTCCTGGCTCCTGTTGTCGGCGGACTGCTGGCAGGCGTAGACCGGAAAATATCCGCGCGTATGCAGCGCCGGGTAGGGCCGCCCCTCCTGCAGCCGTTTTATGACTTTTTCAAACTTTGGGGCAAACAGCCCATTGCCGTTAATGAAGCCCAGAGTTTTTACGTTTTTGGTTTCCTGTTGTTTGTGATCATTAGCGGCTTGTTTTTCTTCACCCAGGGGGACATCCTGCTGGTAGTATTTACCCTGACCATGGCCAGCGTATGTTTTATTGTAGCGGCCTATTCTTCCAATTCGCCGTTCAGTCAGGTGGGGGCGGAAAGGGAACTGGTTCAGACCATGGCCTATGAGCCCATGCTGTTGCTGGTGGCGCTTGGTTTTTATCTGAACTGCGGAAGCTTCAGTATTGAAACGATACTGAACGCGCCTCACATGAATTTCATTTATATGCCGGGCATCTTTGTCGGATTGTGTTACATCCTTCTGATCAAATTCAGAAAATCCCCCTTCGATCTTTCCATGTCCCATGAAGCGCATCAGGAACTGATCCAGGGCGTCGTGACGGAAATCTCCGGACGGACACTGGCTTTGATCGAACTGGCTCACTGGTATGAAAATGTATTCCTGTTAGGGTTTGTGTATCTGTTCTTTGCCTGGTCTGCAACCTGGAGCCCGGTATTGGGACTGGCGATGTGCGCGTTAACTTACTTTAATGATATCCTGATTGACAACTGCTGCTCCCGTGTAAAATGGGAGCACATGCTGGCATCGACCTGGCTCGTTACGCTGGTAGCCGGGTTTGTGAATATCATGTTCCTCATGTATATGCGCTGATTCGGAAACAGGGCAACGTTTTTTGTGGAAACACAAGGAAAGGATGCGGCTTTATGAGTTATATAAAAAAATCTCCCTGGCTGGTTCATTATGACGGATCCAGCTGTAACGGATGCGATATCGAGGTGCTGGCCTGCCTGACCCCGCTGTACGATGTGGAGCGCTTCGGCATTGTCAATACCGGGAATCCAAAACACGCGGACATCTTTCTGGTCACGGGCGGCGTCAATGCCCAGAATCTGCCAGTTGTTAAGCAGATCTATGAACAGATGCCGGAACCGAAAGTAGTCATCGCAGTCGGCGCCTGCGCCTGTACCGGCGGCGTATTCCATGACTGTTATAATATGATTGGCGGCATGGATAAAGCGATTCCTGTGGATGTTTACGTTCCCGGCTGCGCTGCCCGCCCGGAAGCTATCATTGACGGAGTTGTGAAAGGGCTGGCGGTACTGGAAGAAAAACAGAAAGCGGTGGCGGTGTTGGCAGAAAGAGCGGAAGAAGAACGGGAGACCGTCCTGGAACCGACCGTTGCCATGCATAAACAGCAGGAGGCTAAAAAATGAAACAGCAGCTCATACCGATACAGATCCCTGACCTGCTGGGCAGGGTTGCACAGTACAAAAAAGACGGATACCGGATGGTGCAGATTTTGTGCACACGCGTTCCGGAAGGGTACGAACTGACCTATAGTTTTGACAAAGACTGCGTTCTGGAAAACCTGCGGCTCATTGTGCCGGAAGAAGGTTCAGTCATGAGCGTGACCAGCCAGTACTGGTACGCTTTTGTATGGGAGAACGAAATTCATGACCTGTTTGGCCTGAATGTAGAATTTATTGCGCCGGAAGTGGATTACGGAGGCAAATTCTTCCATTTGGCCAAACCGATGCCCTGGCATGAACTGGCCAATGCAAAACAACCGGCTTCTGCCGTGAAAGTAAACCTGCGCAGCGGCCTGGGGATTGACGCGTCTGTGAAACCGGCTTCAGCCAAACCGACGGAAGGAGATAAGTGATATGGGAAAGAGTACAGTAGTTCCGTTCGGCCCCCAGCATCCTGTATTGCCGGAACCGATCCATCTGGATCTGGAACTGCAGGATGAAAAAGTGGTTAAGGCGATTCCTTCAATTGGATATATTCACCGCGGCCTGGAAAAGCTGGTGGAAAAACGCGGCTTTCAGGAATATGTGTATATTGCGGAACGGGTGTGCGGTATCTGTTCCTTCGGTCATGGATGGGGATACAGTAAAGCCATAGAAGGGCTGATGGAAATTGAAGTCCCGAGACGGGCGGAATACCTGCGCACCATCTGGCACGAACTGTCCCGTCTGCACAGCCATCTGCTGTGGGTGGGGCTGGGTGCGGACGCGTTGGGCTTTGAGAGTCTGTTCATGCATGCATGGCGTCTTCGCGAGACCATACTGGATATGATCGAGCAGACCACCGGCGGGCGTGTCATCTTCTCCGTCTGCAAGGTAGGCGGCGTGCGCCGCGATATTTCGGATCATGACCTGAAAGAGATTGTATCCCGGCTGGAAAAGCTGAAGAAAGAAATTGACGGCCTTACCGCTCTGATTTTAAATGATGAAACGATCCACGCCCGGTTGAAAGGAGTAGGAACCGTTTCCTTTGAAGATGCGAAAGCCCTTGGCTGCGTCGGCCCGACGGCCCGCGCCAGCGGCGTGCCGCTGGATTACCGTTGCGGCGATGAAGGCGGAGCCTATAAAGAACTGGGATTCAAACCGGTCACCGATACGGCCGGCGACTGCTTTGCCCGTTGCAAGGTGCGTCTGCTTGAATTGTATCAGGCCATTGATCTGATTAAAGGCTGTGTGGAAAACATGCCGGCAGGTGAAATTGCCGTTCCCGTGAAAGGATTCCCGCCTGCGGCGGAGTATTTTACCCGTGTGGAGCAGCCGCGGGGCGAGGCGGTTTACTACGTAAAAGGGAATAAGACAAAGAACCTGGAACGGTTCCGCCTGCGCACACCGACCAATGCGAATCTGGCCGTTCTGGTAAAAATGCTGCAGGGTTGCGATCTGGCCGATGTGCCTAACATTATTCTGACCATCGACCCGTGCATCAGCTGCTGTGAAAGATAAAAGGAGGTCTGGCGATGAGTTATCTGTCCTTTGCCCGGGAGATGCTGGGCAACCTGTTTAAACCGCCGGCAACCAGTCAATATCCGTTTAAACCGAGAAAAGTGTACGAGGCAGACCGGGGAAAAGTTGTAAATGATATCAACAACTGTATCTTCTGCGGGATGTGCATGCGCAACTGTCCTTCTGCAGCTATTACGGTGGACCGTAATGCCCGGACCTGGAAGATCAACCGTTTTGCCTGTGTGCAGTGTAAAGAATGCGTGACCAACTGTCCGAAAAAATGCCTGCAGATGGAAACAGAATATACGGCACCTGATACAAAAAAGACGGAAGAAGTCCTGCAGGGACCACCTCCTCCGCCAAAACCCCAGATTGTGCTGACGGAGGCGCAGAAAGCCGCTATTGCGGCGGCGCAGGCAAAAAAAGCGGCAGCTTCCAAAGCTGCCGCAGACGGAACTCCTCATGCATGAATATCCTGTAACCGTCCGGATCGTTGAGATTGCTTCGGAAACAGCGGAGAAAAACAGAGGACGGGTGAGGCGTATTGATTTGGTTGTAGGAGAAGACTCTGGATTTATCGGGGAATCTATCCAGATGTATTTTGACGCGGTAGCGGAGGGGACGCCCTGTGAAGGTGCAACGCTGGTCATTGAAGGAGTCAGGCCGAAACTTCGCTGCGAAATCTGCGGAAAGTTGTTTGAACGCAAACGGTATTCTTTTCAGTGTCCCCATTGCGGAGGCGACGGGGAACCGACAGGAATCGGGAAAGAGTTTTACGTTAAAAGCGTGGAGCTGGAAATAGAAGACGAGTTTGTAAAAACAGAAGAAACCGTTTCCTGAAGTGGGACGATTTTGCTTCCTTTTATGTAGCAGATATAAGGAAACGCTGATTAATTCTTCTGTAAGATTGAGGAGAATTGTATCAATGCATATGATGAAAGCGGATGTGATGGTTGACATCCATGCCCGGAACAACCATATCGCGGAACATGTTCACGAATACCTGTCAGACCGTCATGTTTTTGCAGTGAACCTGATGGGTGCGCCGGGAACCGGTAAGACCACCACACTGGAACACCTGCTGAAACATCTGGACGTTCCGGGTTATGTTATTGAAGGCGATATCGAATCGGATATCGATACGGAGCGGCTGCGTAAGCAGCAGATCGCGGCCAGTCAGATTAACACGTTTGGAGCCTGCCATCTGGATGCGCCGCTGGTTCACAACGCGATCCATACCATGCAGTTTGAAAAACCGGGCATACTGTTTATCGAAAACGTAGGAAACCTGGTCTGTCCGGCGGAGTTTTCCATCGGGGAAGATATCAAGCTGCTGCAGGTCAGCGTGACGGACGGCAGCGATAAGCCGTATAAATATCCGTTAGCTTTTGAAAAGGCGGATATCATTTTGCTGAATAAGATTGACCTGCTGCCCTATCTTGATTTTGACGAAGCCTTTTTTATGGACGGTATCCGTCATCTGAACAAAAAGGCGCCTGTATTCAAGGTCAGCGGCAAGACCGGGGAAGGGTATGCGGAAGCGGCTGCCTGGTTGAAAGAGCGGGCGGGGCTGTAAACAGATTTTT
>DDQB01000062.1:208-28307 GCA_002342505.1 Acidaminococcaceae bacterium UBA2453 | reverse complement strand
GAAACGTTTGTTCGTTATTCATTGTAACACATGCTGATGAAAAAGAAAAGCGAACAAAAAGAAAAAAATACAGCCTGTCATATAACGGGCTGTATTAACACACATTTTATCTGCTCATAAAAAAGGCGCAGCCAAAACACAAAATATGTTAAGCTGCGCTATGTTTATTTTGCTGTTTTCATCTTTCCTTTTCTTTATTAAGGTCTTCCAAATAATTTGCAAAGTGGCCGTTTACAATTATATTTTTTATCTCCGGCAGTTTTTCCTCGCTGAACGTAATCACATCGGGCTTCCGATTCGGCACATAAATTGTAAAGCTGACCGATTTTTTTGCGTTCGCAATAGCCTGAATGCATTCTGCGGGAATGCTATAGTAGCACATGTCAAACATGTTGATCCGCTGAAACGAGCGCGGCAGTTGCGTATTCACTGCTTTCGGCGCTTTATATGTTATCCCGTCCACTGTAAAGTCCGCTTCCTTCTCCAGCAAATAGCGGGAAGAAGCGCTGGAATGATTGGTAAAATTAATAATCAGGCGCAAAAAATATTTTTCATTTTCATCCCGGTCAATCTGCTTAATAAATGAATACTCGCGGATTCCATACACGCCCACGTTTTTGAATGTCCTGTAACTTATAGTATCAGCAAAATTATCGGTTTCTACTATGATCCTTGCCTGGGCTGGCAATGCCATAACCAGCAACATAACCGCCATTAATAAAATCCTTTTCATAAATCAAGCGCCCCTTTCATAATAAAATTACCATTCCATCTCTTCGTCTTCCGCTTCTTCGTATAAATAACGCCAGCGGTCGGCCACGCTTTCGTACTGTTCGGCCAGGTCATCCCTGCCGCAGGCTCTCGCCCTCGCTGCCAGCTCTTCATTCTCCATCACTTTTGCCATACAGGTATGCGGGTCGGGTATCATGCCGGGATCGTTGAAGTCCGGCGGCGGGAATTCCCTTTCGCCTTCCGTGATTTCAACATCAACCAGGTTCCGTTCCTGTTTTAACTGTTCAATTTCCTTTTCTGCCATGCGGATGATGGTTAAAGCATTAGCCTTATCAGTCGCCGCAAACTCACTCTCGCCAATAACTTTTTCACCATACTGTACAGAGTATAATACCAAAGCAAGAGCGGCTGCTTCCGCATGTTCGTCAGGCACTGGCTGGCTTCCGTTTTCAAACTGTTCTCGTATTTGAGCAATTCCGTTTAAAATCCTGTCAAAAGTCTTGATGATGATGGTATGCGTCGTTTCGTCCATACCGGGCATCGTTGCATAAGGCTTTTTCAGTCTGCGTACCCGAAACATCAATACATCCAATATAGCAACTATTTTTTCAAGATTGGTATTCATGGCAGTGCTCCCTGTTTCCTTTTCGCTTTGTTCTGCATCCGTATGCCTCGCCCAGAATGCCCACGGGATTGTGCACAATAGCATTATTGTGCCAGTCATTGATCGATCCGCTGTCCAAAATTTTAAATTTGTATTCTTCCTTCTTTTCCGGATGCTCTTCAAAAAGGGTTCGCAATGTTTCGTTTTTCTTCAGACAATCTTCCAGCATTTTTTCCATGCGGTCATCCCAATACATTTCTATCAGTTTCTTTTGCATTTCATCCATATCAGGCAACTCCTTATCATTGAATTGCATTTTCATGGTATTCACTTAGTAATTATTTTTCCTGTTTCATTTAAAGATTTCATATTAATCTTCTTCTGCTTATTGCTTACTGCATATATTATACCACGTAACCTGTACAAATTTATACGCTACCAGACCCCGCACCCCGTCTGTAATTAAGCGTTTCTCGTTTTTGTATTCCGCTTCCTGCAAGGCTTTAAGAAAAACGAAAAAAACAGCGCAGCCTGTCAAAATCTGGCAAACTGCGCCGGTGTGCAAAATAATTTCAAAGGCAATCATTCTGTTGTTTTACATCAAATACAATTACTGCAAGACCTAATTTACAGAAATAGTTTCACACTCTCTTATAACATGTTGGCCGCAGAAAATCTACAACTGTAAATAATAGTGTTTGTGACGTTTTAATCACCCTGCCTATACTGGTCAATCAGGCTGTACAATGTATTCCTGCTCACACTTACACTGCTCACACCTACACACAACCGTATCCCCATAGCATCCACCGCCAGCTACCTGTTTCAGCGCATCTTCGTCCAGTTCCACGTCAGCTATCTCCGCCATGTACGCCTCGGCTTCTTCCTTGGTCAATTCAACACCTTCGGCTTTTGCCAGCTCCATGAGTTCTTCGGCGGTCTCGCAGGCCATAGCTTTTTGAATCTGTTCTTTCGTTAACTCATTTTTGTTAATCGGCATAGTAGCACCCCTTTCAAAAAATTAAGAATGTCATTCCGACGGTTAAACGTTATTTCATTATAACAGGTTGGCCGCAAAAAAAACTACGACTGGCTTTAAATATTTTGCGGTTCTGGAATATCAACGCCGTCTTTCAAAGCAGCCTCTATCCAAAATGCAATACCCTTAATTTGGAAATTCAGTTTTTAATATGCTCTTCCAATTTTGCTTTTGGTGCAGAAAACGAATTATATAAATATTATTCCCGTCAACTATGTAAAAAGCAAAATAGTTCTTCACTGGCATACAACGTATCCCAAAGAACGCAAAGAACGGGTCATCGACCGTCTGGTACTTTAGCGGAAAATCAGAAATCGTTTTCTTCTTTTTTTCAATCTCCTCCAGCAAATGTAACGCAGCAGTCGGATCATGTTTGATGGCGATGAGGTAACCGAGAGTTTCATCTATATCATGTTCAGCAGTTTCAGCAATATGAACATAGAACTTTGTCATTTCAGGCCCCACTTCTCTTTCAGGCCTTCCATAACCTTATCAAACGGTTTGGTACGTCCGCTCTTTACGTCGTCCATTCCTTTTTGCAGCAATTCGTATAATTCAATCTTGGCCTGCATACGTTCATAGTTTTCTATACTCATAACAACCAGATCCCCTTTTCCATTCTTAGTGATAAAGATAGGCTCTTGGTACTCATGGCATTGCGTGGCAATCTGGTTATAATTGTTCCTTAATTCCGCACTCGATTTGATAATTGGCATGACTATTCCCCCTTTTCTCTTATAACAAAATTATAAACGAATTTTACCATAAAATCAAGAAACGGGACATTCGGGCAGAACGCTTCATGCAACAGCCACTCGCTTTTTTTTGCATATTTTTCTTCGCAATCATTATACGGTTCATCCCCGCAACATGTCAGCCGCAGAAAAATCTCAATGTCATTAAGTTAACGTCTTTAAGGCAAAAAAACAGCTCCCTGCTTATTTTTGAGATAAGCAGAGAGCCGTGAATTTCTATTTACCTTCTCCGGACTTTCTATTTAAAGATGAAGCTCACAGGCATCAAACGGATAGCAGACCTTGGCACCACCACCCGCCACATTTTTCAGTATCTCTTCATCCAGTTCCACGTCGGACATCTCCGCCATGTACGCTTCGGCTTCTTCTTTCGTCAGCTCCACGCCCTCGGTTTTTGCCAGCTCCATCAATTCTTCGACAGTTTCACAAGCCATTGCTTTTTGAATCTGTTCTTTCGTTAGTTCGTTTTTGTTAATTGGCATTTCTGCACCCCTTTCAAAAAAATAAAGAATATCGTTTCGACGGCAAAACATTACATATTAATTATAACATGTTGAACGCAGAAAAATCTACGGCTGTAAACAAAACTGCAATTTTCCATACTAAAACAACAGCCGTGGATGTGCAGTTCCACGGCTGTTGAATCACTTACTGTGCAAAATCAGGGTTTATCAGTCAGCAAGTGTTTTTATCTCCGGGACTTTTTTTCTTTCGTCCCGCGGTATATGGATGATTTCAGTTTTCTTTCATCTGCTGAAGATCCAGGATCGTCTTTTTCTTTGTCATCTTGCGCACCCTCTTTCATTTAAAGTTACCCGGTTCTCAGCTAAAGAGGACCAGCAGTTCTTCACCGGTCATATTCATCGTCGCGCCCATAGCCATGGCTTTGGATGTCAGGAACACGGGCTTCCGCTCCATCATATCGGAGAAAGCAGGAGCTGAGAAAACGGCCGCGGGAAAATCCAGCTTTTCCAATACTTCTTTGCTGAAAATACCGCAGAACAGCATCCCGTTTTTGCAGCGTGCCTGCAGGATATTCAGTTCCGTGTCCGGGATGTTGACCGCGATTCCCCGGGCGTGACACTCTCCGGCGGAGAGATCGTATATGACGGTATTATCCAATTGCATCTCTTTTTGAATCATAAAGCACCTCTCAGTTCTCAATATTCAGCCCGCCTTTCAGATAGAACGCGCCGCGTCCCTGAAGCAGAACAGTGTCCCCGTCCTGATGGCACACAATGGTGCCGCCGCGTTTTGAAAGGCTTCGGCAAACCAGTTCTTCTTTTCCAAGCCGGTCCTTCCAGAACGGCATCAGCGCGCAGTGCATGGAACCGCAGACCGGATCCTCGTTTACATTGATTTTCGGCCAGAAAGCGCGGGCAACAATGTCATAGCGCGGATCGTTGCTCTTTGCTGTAACGTAGACAGAGAGACCTTCCGGAAACTCTTTCAGCTTCTGAAAATCAGGCGTCAGATTCCGGACCGTTTCATCGGAATCATAAACCAGCAGCAGGTCTCGGTCTGTCTTCCAAACTTCTGAGGGAACTGCGCCCATACCTTCCCCCATATAATCTGCATAGGCAAAAGGCCGGGGAGGAAGCGAGGGAAACGCCATTGTCAGAATATCATCCTGTTTCGTAATCACAAGGTGATACCCGCATTTCAGAGCATTGAAATGGATTTCTGTTTCGTTCTGTTCAAAGAAGCGGAACAGGATATACGCGGAGCCGAAGGTGCAGTGCCCGCAAAGATCGATCTCATCCACCGGGGTAAACCAGCGCAGTTCGTATGTGCAGGGATGACCGCCCTGCCTGACCACAAATCCGGTCTCGGAGAGATTGTTTTCCATGGCGATTTTCTTCATCGTTTCATGGGGAAGCCACTGTTCGAGGACACATACTCCTGCGGGGTTTCCCTCAAACAACTGGTCCGCAAAAGCGTCAGCCACAAAATATGGGATCATGTTTCTGCCCCTTTCCGTAATAATGTTTTATGTTCTCCCGCAGATCACGTCAATTTCAACCAGCGCGCCCATAGGCAGGGCCGCAACTTCCACACAGGTGCGCGCCGGGTACGGCGCGTTGAACGCGGACCGGTAAACCGCATTCACTTCACCGAACGTTCCCATGTCTTTCAGATAAACAGTGACCTTAAGAACGTCGTCCAGACTTCTGCCGGCATCTTTCAGGATGGCCTCTATCTTATTGAGGACAGTTACGGCCTGCCCGGCAGCATCGCCGTCTGTTTTGCCGGTAGTAAGATCTGTTGCGGTCACGCCGGACAGGAAAAGCAGGCCTCCGAACTCCGTCATGGTAGAAAAAGGCAACACGTTGACCGATGATCCGGGACTGTTATATGTTTTGCGCATAGAAGTTCCTCCTCTCTTGTTCTGAAAAAATATTAGCACAGAATTATCTTGAAGTAAAACGCATTTTATAACATGTATCCATGATAAAATTCTCAATATAATTTTTATCTAATCAATGAGTTTTTCTTAGAAAACGTAAAATTCAGTAATTAATCTTGCGAAACTGTATAGCGGATAGTATACTGAAGATGAGAAAATACTCAATAATTACAAAAAGGATGTGGTTTCATGTCGCTTTATACTTACAGGGTTTTCCACACTATCGTTCAGTGCAAAAGCTTTGCCAGAGCAGCAGGGCAGCTTCATTTGACGCCGTCCGCTATCAGTCACGCAGTTTCAGACATGGAAGAAGAATTCGGCTTTCCTCTGTTTATACGCGAAAAGAAAAATGTAACGCTGACGGAGAACGGAGCGCAGATATACAGCTATATACAGGACATTCTTTATACTTCAGATCTGCTGGAAAAAAGGATATCCCAGATCAACGGTTCCCAACGCGGCAGCGTGCGTCTCGGTCTGATTGACAGTACGGCAATTCAGTGGCTTGAAGGAATTATGAATGCTTTTCGCGCGAAATCCCCAAATATTGAGGTGATTGTCCGGGAAAACACATATCACTCACTTGTCGGGGCTGTCATAAACCGCGGTCTGGATCTGGCAATTGTATCTCATTCTTCCATACGCTCGCTTACCGTGCCCCTTCAGTTTATTCCTTTATATGAAGACCGCCTTATCTGCGTTTCCCCGAAAGAATATGTTCCCCGGAACAGGAATTTCATTACACCGGAAGAACTGGACAAGCTGGAGCTGATTCTGCCTCTTGGCGGAAACGAATCTGATGTTGAGCAGTATCTTGCCGCCCAAAATATACAGGGAATCTGCCGAAGCTCAGCCATTACCAATTCATCGTTAGTATCAATGGTCCGCAGCGGATTTGGTCATGCAGTAGATGCTTCTCTGTCTCTTTACAGCGCAGGAAAACTGGATGATCTCAATGTCTATCCCATTGTGCCTTCGGGGAGCAGGACGTTGGGCATCATTACGCAAGACCCGAAATTTCTGGCGCCGGCCGTCAATGATATGATTATCTGCATACAGGAATTTGTTAATCATTACACCAGTTATAAATTAAAAAGCGTACAATAATAAAACAGCCGTGGAATTTCCACGACTGTTGAATCATTTACTGCAATAAATTGCGATTTGTACAATTAACATTGATCCACTTAATTATAACAAAACAGCCGCAGAAAAATCTACGGCTGCCTAATCAGCTTCAGGTTGAACGATTCACGCTGTTTCCCAGTTTAGTTTTTGCTTATTTTCCCAGGTGTTTGGTAAAGAACCCGTCCAGTCTTTCGAAGGGAATCTTTTCATAAATATCATACAGGTCACAATGGGTCGCGCCCGGCATCACGATCAGTTCCTTCGGCTCCTTCGCACGCTCGTAAACGTTTTCGGAATGGTAACGGGAATGGGCCTTGTCGCCGGTGATCAGCAGCAGCGGACGGGGACTCAGTTCTTCCACATGGGCCATCAGGTCGAAGTCAAAGAATCCGTACGGCGTGGTAGAAGACCAGATGCCGTTGGAGTTGATGGCACGGGGATGGAACGCACGGCCTTTATAGTAGTTGAAGAAATCGGTGGTCACAGGGTCTGCCCCTTCCGGCAGTTTGTTGGGAAGCAGCGTTACGCCTTCGCCGGTAGCGTGAACGGCTTTTCCGTCAGCCCCGATGGCAACTTCATGATAACCGGGCAGCGTTTTGCCCAGTTCCGCCTCTTTCCACCGCATCTCGGCCAGATATCCTTTCACGGTTTCCCGCTGGGCCGGCGTATAGTAATCTCCCTTATAGTGATTCCGGATGCTGTCGTTCATATTATACAGAGCAGAGGTTGCCACCGCTTTAATGCGCACATCGTTGATTGCCGCGGTAACAGCCATGCCGCCTAACCCGCAGATGCCCATGGCGCCGACGCGTTCTTTGTCAACAAAAGGCAGCAGGCCCACGAAGTCAACCGCTGCATGGAAGTCTTCCGTAAAAATATCGGGGGACGCCACGTCGTGTACGTTGCCACCGCTCTCCCCGGTAAAGGAGCAGTCAAAGGCTACGGTCACAAATCCCCGTTTTGCCATTTCCTGGGCATACAGACCGGACGATTGTTCTTTCACTGCGCCGAAGGGCCCGCTGAATACAATGGCGCTGTATTTTTTGTTCGCGTCAAAATGTTCCGGCAGGTACAGGTGGCCGGCCACTTCAATGCCGTACCGGTTTTGGAAACGAACCATCTTTGTCTGGATTTTTTTATCAACTTTGAACACGCGGGAATCATTGGTCAGTTCTGTAATGGAAGAGTTTTTCATCTGGCTTGCCATAACAGCCGCAGCGTTCGCATCGGCCGGAGCGGCAAAAGCGGCGCCTGCAAAACCTACAGCGGCCAGCGCCAGGCTCAGGACAACGGATTTCATCAATTTACGGGTACTGGAAGTTTTTTTCATTTGCGTTTCTCCTTTTCATAAACCTGAATTTTCGCTGACCGTTCTGCAGTAGTTTCGCGCAGCGCATTTTGTCTGTCAGCTTTGCACAACGTGTTTGCAGTCTTCTTAAAGCAACCTGCATCATCACTCATTTTGATTTCAGCGGAAGCTGTTTGCTTCTTTCAGGTTCATTCTAAAGGAGCCGCACAGAAATGTCTAATACTTACTAATTATCTTTAGTTATGCTCTTCATCTATATCTGCTTTTTCCCCGTATTCTTTTTGCAGTTCCGCCAGAAGTAGCGATGCCACGGGGCTAAACACCTGGTACTTTTTCCAGATTATCTTCATTTCCGAAGCAGGTACATCTGTCAGCGGCACAAACGTCATATCGCTGCCTTTTCCGGTATGCGCCAGTTTATCATAGCCAATCGCGTAGCCCAACCCTTCCTTTACAAAAATCGAAGCGTTAAAGAACAGATTATAGGTAGCTACAATATTCAGGCGGTCCAGTTTTTCCCCGAACCAGGCAGGAAAATTCTGTTCCACGTTCTGTCTTGAGCAGATTAAAGGCAGGTCGTATAAATCCGCAAGATGCAATGCTGTTTTCTTTGCCAGCGGCGAATCTTTCCGCATGAAGACGCCCCAGGTATCCTCTGCCGGAATCTCCAGATGGTTGTATTTCAGAGGATTCACATACTCCATGACCAGCGCAAAATCCAAAATGCCTTTATCCAGTTTTTCCGTAATGTCTTCACTGTTGCCACTGGTGATGTTGCAGCGGATACCGGGATGCAGCTCCTGCACCCGCTTCAGCGCCCTGGCAAAATACTTCAGGGAATCGGATTCGGGGCAGCCGATAAAAATCTCGCCGCCCATGGTATCGTCCAGCATCTTAAATTCCGTTTCCGTCTTATCCACCAGATCCAGAATGTCTTCCGCCCGTTTGCGCAACAACAGGCCGGCTTCCGTTAACCGCAAGGCATAATTGGTACGGACAAACAGCTTTTTCCCCAGCTCCTCTTCCAAATCCTTTAACTGCCTGGACATGGTGGGCTGGGTAACATGCAGTCGTTCGGCGGCGCGGGTGATGTTCCCTTCCCGCGCGGTTTCCAGAAAATAACGCAGCACCCGGATTTCCATGATGGCGCCTCCTTTGGTAACTTTATTGAAATGAATATAGTAACTTTCTGAATTATAAGTTGGTAAGTTCCTGCATTAACATTGGTGTCTTCAACATTGGTGTCTTCTCGTATTTTAATTGTTGATCCACCGAATTAAATTCGGTTTCTTCCTGACCGTTATTTGGCAATTTTTGTTTTGACCTTTTAAATTCAGACAGACGGCCTTGTTCTATTTTTCAGTATAACATAAAAATAGACGAAAAGCATATCTGGAAATAAATAATAAGTATTAGACATTTCTGAAGCTGTTTTTTTATAATACAAAGCAGGAACAACATTCAAATTCCAAAAATTAAACAACAGGAGACAAGATAATATGAAAGAAAAAATGTTAGAAGGAAAAGTTGCCATCGTATCCGGCGCAAGCTATGGAATGGGAGAAACCATGGCCGAACTTTTTGCAAAAGAAGGCGCAAAAGTTGTTATGACAGCGCGGGGCAAAGAGAAATTAGAGGCAGCGGTCAACCGGTTGAAAGAACAGGGACTGGAAGTTACCGGCGTGGTAGCGGACAATAAAAATCTGGAAGACGTTAAAAATGTAATCCGGACTGCTCTGACTGTTTACGGCGATCTTGATATTGTCATCAACAATGCGGCCATCGGCGAACAGAAAATGATCGACGAAACGGATGACGAATGGCTGGAGCATGTATATCAGACCAATGTGTTCGGACCATTCCGTTTTATCCGGGAAGCATTGAAAGTATTCCTGCCCAAAAACGAAGGCTGTATCATCAACATTTCTTCCGTCAATGGAGACCGTCCTTTCTGCGGGGCATCCTATACCTCCTCTAAAGGCGCTATCAACACACTGACCAAAAACGTAGCTATGCGTCTGATCAATACCAATATCCGCATCAACGCCGTGGCTCCGGGCGCTACCGTAACGCCTGCCCATCTGGCTAATAAAGCAGGCGAACAACCCGGTGGCGCAAAGATGCTGGAGTTCAGCAAACACTTTGTATATTTTCCCGGCCCGGAATGCGATCCCATGGATCAGGCAAACGCCTGCCTTTTCCTCGCTTCCGACATGGGCAAACATGTAAAAGGACAGGTCATCCAGGTCTGCAACGGTGCATTCCTGTAATTTTGCGGCAACGTAATGCTGCATGAGACGAGTATGTAAGAGTATGCATTGAGAAAACGTTTGCGTTGAGAAAAAATCAATCCCTGCCTACGCTGATGAACTTCAGCGACAGACAGGGATTTTGTATTGTTAAAAAAATAAATAATTCTTCTCCAATATTCTTCCATCTATGGATATCGTTACCACCTGCCAGGGGATAAACTTTCCACTGGCACGGAGCGCATTCTCTGCGGCATACTGAAGCCCTCCGCAACATGGAACTTCCATACGGACGATTGTTACGCTTTTGATGTCGTTATCACGGATAATCCCGGTCAGCTTTTCAGAATAATCTACGCCGTCCAGTTTGGGACAACCGATGATCGTAATTTTTCCCCGCATGAATTCCCTATGCATATTGGCATAGGCATATGCGGTACAGTCTGCCGCAACCAGCAGTTTAGCCCCTTCAAAAAACGGCGCTTTAACAGGCACAAGTTTTATCTGGCACGGCCACTGGTTCAGTTGGGAAACCGGGCCGACATCTGTTTCAAGCCCTGTCTCCAACTTTTTTTGTCCAAGCTGGATCACGTTAGAACCAGGACATCCGCCAACGGGTTTCTTGCCAATGCCCTCTGCTTTCTCCCTCATTCGTTTGCTTTCTTCCACAGCGGCCTCATCATAGGCCGGCGCTTCCCGTTCCTCAAAAGATATAGCATCTGCAGGGCAATTTGGCAAGCAATCGCCCAATCCGTCACAGAAATGCTCACGCACAAGTTTTGCCTTCCCACCCAGAATATCTATAGCCCCTTCATGACAAGCTTTTGCGCAGAGGCCGCAGCCATTGCATTTTTCTTCATCTATGCGAATAATTTTTCGAATCATGTAATCTGCTCCTTATCTCCTCTGATTCACCCATATTATATTACAGGGAAGCCGCCATCTCCCGGATTTTTTCAGCTACATCCTCGTCATGGTTTGTAAAAATTCCACATCCTTCCAGCCCAAGATAACCGATAAAGTCCCCTTCATATGAAAACCGGGCTCCGTCATACATATTATCATCCCCTGAACTGAGGAACATCGCTACTTTCTTCAAAGCCGGAGGAGCCGTTGGGTATAAAGCTGAATAGAAACGGTCGATAACACATTTGAGTTGGCCGGAAATGCCATGATAATAAATCGGGGCAGCAAGCACGAGCATTTCCGTATCGGATAATTCTGCATAGATTGCCTGCATATCATCCTTTTGGACACACTTTCCCTGTCCCGCACCATGACAGTACTCGCAGGCCAGGCAACCTTTGATGTTCATTTTGCAGACATTAAATATTTTTACAATATGCCCGTTTGATTCCGCTGCATCTTGAAAGACACTGACCATTTCGGCCGTGTTCCCATTCGGTCTCGGACTTCCATTTAATACAAGTATTTTCATATCCGCTCTCCATATTTCCGTTTCCCAATTATTCAATCTCTTGTATGACGTTCCTGTATCATTATATCATCACACCGCCTCTTTTTTCTATAATAAAATTAGCGCCCTGATGCCAGAGCGCCTTGTACAGCCTTGTCAAAATTTTATATTAACAATTATGATATTCGCTTAAGATATGTTTTGTTGCAATAACTTTTTTATTTTATAGAGCTCCGGCAAAATTCCGGTATTCTTTTAAAGACTGCGTACCCAACTCAAGTCGCTCCCCCTACACTATGGCATGAGGCCTGGTAGGGCCCGAATAATCATCGCAAGTGGCCATATAGCATATACCGCCTGCCACCTGTTTCAGCGCAACCCCGTCAAGCTCGAAGTCCGCAAGCTCCTCCATGTACGCCTCCGCTTCTTCTTTCGTCAGTTCGATACCCTCGGATTTCGCCAATGCCATGAGTTCCTCAGCGGTCTCGCAGGCCATCGCCTTTTGGATCTGTTCTTTCGTCAGTTCATTTATATTTATCGACATTTCAGCCCTCCCCCAAAAAATAAGGAATATCGGTTCGATGGTTAAACGCTATTTAATTAATAATAACAACAATTCGTTTGTTAATGACTGCATATACGACACGGTAATTTCCCAGCCTGATACGAAAGTAATCATTCCTTTTACCGTTGATTTTTTTGATATCTATCTCTTCAGGGTGTTCATCAGTTATCAAACGCCGGATTGAGAGTTCGTATTGCTCACGGACATCTTCATGTTTTTTAAAAAATTTTTCTGCCTTTTTTGTATATTGGATTTCATATTCGGTTGATATTTTATTACTCATATCGTCGCCCCGATATCAAACCGCAACATGTTTAACAGAAGCGATAGCAAGGTCATCGTCCGACATGCTTTCTAATTCCTTAAGAACCTCTTCTGTTTCTGCCTCGGAAGCATTTTCCACATTGGCTGTCAGCCTGTAGAACGGATCCTTTTTTAATTTTGCGACATGTTCACTGATGGCATTTTTGACTAAATCAGTAACGCTTATATTAAAAACAGCAGCAACTTTCTTTAAATCAACCATTTCTTTTTCGTCCATCCTGAAGTTCAATGCTTTTGTTGCCATGGCGGTTACCTCCTTTTTCTTTAATGATATACTGTATATACAGTAAAGTCAAGCATTACTCGCAAAACATTAGCTATATTGTTTGCAAAAAACAGCCTCAAAACTACGGCGTTGAAGTAAAATCTGCTCCTTCGTCAGTTCATTTTTGTTAATCGACATTTCAGCACATCTTTTAAAAAATAAAGAATATCATTTCGACAGTTAAAACACTTGTACAGAACCGCACGAAAGGGATGACCTCTCGCATCAGAATCTCATGTCAACAAACAAGCCAGATAACAGATAACAAAGATTGATAGAAAAAATCCCTGATTCCGAAAAATCGGTTTCAGGGATATTGTTTTTGGCGATTCCGGACGGATTCGAACCGCCGACTTTCTGCTTAGGAGGCGGATGGCATGGACTTTCGGTCATTTTCATCATTATTTTTTACATCTATCTAACCCAGTATCCATGCTACTTTCAGATGCTTTGACGATTCTCGCCTCAAAATTTTAACATGCGTTAATTTCAACCTATTACGTTTAGTTCGCACTTGGTTTGTCAAAAAGTTTCGCGAAATTTTCGCGCGAACCAGTATCCTTTTATTGTATTGACCCCCTAAGATAAATTTGAAGTTTGCGTACCTAACGCAAGGTTTTCCCCTTAATACGGATTTCCACCTAATAAGGTGGGAGTTTTAGCAGAGCAATCGTCATTGCAGGCAGCCATATAGCATACACCGCCCGCCACATTTTTCAGCGCGTCGCTGTCCAGTTCCACATCAGACATTTCTGCCAAATATGCTTCGGCTTCTTCTTTTGTCAATTCGATACCCTCAGATTTTGCCAGCTCCATCAATTCTTCGACAGTCTCACAAGACATTGCCTTTTGAATCTGTTCTTTCGTTAACTCATTTTTGTTAATTGACATTTCAGTACCCCCTCTTTTTTTTTAAATAAAAACTATCATTTCAACGGTTAAACGGTATTTAATTATAACATGTTGACCGCAGAAAAATCTACGGCTGTAAATAATAGTATTTATAACGTTTTAATCGCCCTTACGCTGGTCAATCAGCTTATACGCTGTATTCCTGCTCATACCTACACACAAAAAACAGATCCCTGCTTATTTTTGAGATAAGCAGAGAGCCGTGAATTTCTATTAACCTTTAGTTGATTATCGTTTCACTGGTACTAGATTTTTCGGACAGACGTCCACCCCGTAACAAGCACCGCCTGCCACCTGTTTCAGCGCATCGCTGTCAAGTTCCACGTCTTCCATTTCCGCCATGTACGCTTCGGCTTCTTCTTTCGTCAGCTCCACGCCCTCGGTTTTTGCCAGCTCCATCAATTCTTCGACTGTCTCACACGCCATTGCCTTTTGAATCTGTTCTTTCGTCACTACAATTTTGTCAATCGACATTTCAGCACCTCCAAAAAATTAAAGTAACAAGAATTTGTCAATCTGACAGCGTTGTTCCATAAGAGTTGCCAAGCTTCAATACCCACTATAGTGGTTAATTCATGTGATGTTCCAAGCTGTTACACCCAGGCGCCGATTTCATTTTAAAGAGGTCCGTGCAATAGGCCATACCGCCGGCAACATTTTTCAAAGCTGCTTCATCCAATTCCACGTCCGCTAATTCTGCCAGATACGCCTCGGCCTCTTCTTTCGTCAATTCAATGCCTTCGGCTTTTGCCAACGCCATAAGTTCCTCGGCAGTCTCGCAAGCCATCGCCTTTTTAATCATTTCCATTGTAACTTCATTTTTGTTAATCGACATTTCAGTACCTCCGTCAAAAAATAATTAAAAAAACTGCCGTTGCAATGGTTAAACATTGTTTACTCATTATAACATATTAGCCGCAAAAAAATCTTTGGATTTTGAAGATTAATTTCTAATCGTTACTTGCGCTTACGCCCACGTTAGCAGACTTCCCTGTCTGTTAATTTGCCGGGCTCCTTTTTTCCGTGTTTCCGCAAAAAAATCGTCGGCAGTTGAAGCAAAGCATATTCCCCTCCGCTAAACAACGATTTGTATGCTTATTTCTGTACAAACGATTTAATTTCAAGCTGCAGCAAGCGAAAAACATTGGCAACTAAATATCCATCTGCTATCGCATGATTCAAGCGTACAGTTACCGGCATCAACAGCCTTCCGTTTTCCTTACGATACTGACCCCAGTTCACAATAGGCGCAAAAAACAAGTACCCGTCTGGCAACTCAATATGAAGAGAATCATAGGAAAGCCACGGAATACAGGAAGCATCAAACCAGTTCGGATGATTTTCCAAGTCCAGTCCGTATTCCCGTGTTTTCTTTGCCTTTTCCATTTCCTGAAGAGCGTTCTCATAAAATGCCTTATAGTCCACTTGGTATTCTGTGTAAACCAGTGTGAAAGTTTCCGTATCTTCATGGAAAACATACTGAGTTGGGTTGATCACATCGTAGCAAATCAGTTCTTCCGTCTGCCAGAGATAACCCATTTTGTAATCCTCGCGGGAATTGAGAACTTTTGACAGGATATAAAGAAAATTAATGTAGAACTTTGTCCCTGCCTCTTTGGAATAGTTAACGAGATCAGTGACGTCAATTCTTGCCGTCATGGAAGTCGAGCACTTGCAATCTTCCGAAAAGTGGCGGAACACACCTTTTCTATAGTACGACTCTCTGTCAATTACCTTATAGGCCATTTGCATCATCCTCACAATTTTATGTATCTTGCGTTCTTAAAAGCGCCAATTTTTTTTATCTTATTTTCTTTCATCATCTTGTGTAGTACCAATTCAACCGTTTTAACGCTGATATCAGGCACTTTTTCTAAAATATCCTGTTTCGAAATCGGAACAACAGCGTTGCGTAATATACACTCTACCCTTTCAGATTTCTTTGCCTTTTTTAATGATATATCTGTAAAGGCATTATCAAGATTCTTAAAGCACCCATAGAGGATTTGCAAAAAATTGATAATAAACGGCACATAATTATTTCTATTTTCATGCCATAAATCCGAAGAAACTTTCAATGCTTCATAATAGCTTTCCTTATACTTTTCAATCTGCCCTTCATAAGAGATGTACTTAACGATATCATATCCAGATAAATACAACAATAATACTGTTAACAATCTTGAAACACGTCCGTTTCCATCTGTAAAAGGATGTATGCAGAGAAAATCCAAAACAAAGCAAGGTATCAATAAGAGCGGCGAAATTTCGGAGTCCTGTCGCGCATCATAATAAGCCATCATCAATTGCTGCATAGCGGCCTTCACATCCTTAGCCAAAACCGGTTTAAACCGTATCCGTCTGCTTCCGTCAGCGCAATATTCCATAATATAGTTATTGAATGTTTTATATTTTCCCGCCTCTTGATGGTTCGTCTGCTCCTCTATCATTTTATGGAGACCCAGGATTAAGTCTTCGTCAATATCCAGATTCACATGGTTTGTATGGATAAAACTAAGGGCATCTTTATAACCGGAAATTTCCATTTCATCATGCGTCACAGGCATTGCGCCATTCACAATCTCTTTGATCCGTGCTTCCGTGGTGACAATGCCTTCTATCGCGTTACTGCCTTTTACAGACTCAACAATTGCTTTTTGTTGCAAGCGTTCGAAGGTTTTACCATACTGTTGCTTCCGGAATTCCTCCTTTGATTTCAAATCCGCAATTATAGTTGTGAGTCCTATTATATTACCAGGAATCCCGTCTTTCAGAAAACAATAATCATATTTACGCATTTTAATTTTCCATATCCTTAAAATAAATTTTACTACCTAAATTTTATCATTTTTTAGGTAGTAATTCAACAATATTTTTATTAAGGAAGTACTGATTAAAACTCTTGATGTCGTATAGACGTATATATTTTTTTCTTGAGGCGATTTGTGTTCTGCTCATTGTCAGCGGAATTGCCGGATTAAAACTTCTTTCTGCAGACTGACATTATCACGGCAGCGATAACATACGCAATTTAGCATAATCCTGCGGTCAAACCAGAAGTTTAGCGCAAAAAAATCCCTGATTCCGAACAATCGGTATCAGGGATATTATTTTTGGTGATCCCGGGCAGATTCGAACTGCCGGCCTACCGCTTAGGAGGCGGTCGCTCTATCCAGCTGAGCTACGGAACCATGTTAAACAGTATGACATTTTCCAGGGACAAGCATATAATACTTTTTTTCCAGTCGCAACAAAAACTAAAATCCAACCCGGTAATCAGAAAGAAAATGCCGGTTCGCCGCCGGCATTTTCGACTAATCACTACAGGTTTTCCGCCATTCCGGGGGGCATGCTCCATTCCACCCGCACATCAATGGCAACCCACATCCGCGTCAGGCAAAGCTGGAAGCTCTCCAGGCTTTCCAACGGCTGCAGGGTCACCTCTTTAAAGTCGCGGATGGTTTCCCCACAGGCAACTTTAAAGGTATGCGGTTCAGCCAGATACTTTTCCACCGCGGCTTTCGGGCCTTCTAAGCCCAAATGCACATCTGCGGTCTTCGTATCCGGATCATATTCAATATATCCATAATTTCCGTGAAAATTAATCGTCACGGCAAATTTTTCCATAATACGCCCTCCTCAAAATTCCATATTATTATATCAAAAAATTGAGGATTTAACAATACATCTGCCGGTGATTCTTTCTCTTTCTGTAAAAATGCTTTCCCGTTCACGGCAAGGCAGGCCTGCGAAAAGGTTCACTCCTCTTTTTCCTGCCGGGGCGCCGGGCGCAGTCTCTGCTCCATCGGAATCTTCGCCAGATTCTCCGCAGCGGCAAGCTGCGCCTGTTCGTACAGCTGGCTCTGGGAGCTGATCTTTTTCCCCTTGCCGGCCATTACCCGGCGATAGCTTCCATTGCTCTGCATCATATGGGCTCCCACGTTATCTTCCAGATACAGATGCAGAATCTCTTTAATGCGAGCAATGTGTTCTTCTGTTTCCACCGGGAAGAACAGTTCCACACGGTCGTTCAGGTTGCGGGGCATCCAGTCGGCGCTGCTCATATATAGCTGCTCGTTGCCATTGTTTGCGAACCAGAAGATACGGCTGTGTTCCAGCTGCCTTCCCACAATGCTGCGCACCGTAATGTTCTCGCTGATGCCTTCCAGCCCGGGCCGCAGGGTGCAGATGCCTCGCACGATCAGTTCAATTTTTACACCGGCCATGGACGCTTCATACAATTTCTGGATGACGGGCTGGTCCAGCAGCGAATTCATCTTCGCAATGATGTGCCCTTCCCCGCCTTCATTTACAACGCGGATCTCATTTTCAATCAGTTCATATATTTTTTCGCGGAGCCCGATAGGCGCCATGACAAGTTTGTTCCAGATGGGCGCGCGGGAATACCCGGAAAGAAGATTAAAAAACGAAGACGCATCGCTGCCAAACTGATCGTTTGCCGTCATCAGGCCCATATCGGTATACAGTTTGGCTGTGCTGTCATTGTAATTGCCTGTGCCCAGATGCACATAGCGTTTGATGCCGTCCGCTTCCTGCCGCACCACGAGAATAATTTTTGCATGTGTCTTCAGGCCCACCAGGCCGTAAATTACATGTGCCCCTGCTTTTTCCAGACGCCGGGCCCACAAAATATTATTTTCTTCATCAAAGCGGGCTTTCAATTCTACCAGGACCGTGACCTGCTTTCCGTTTTCCGCCGCTCTCGCCAGCGCCGCTACGATGGGGGAATTACCGCTGACGCGGTACAGCGTCTGTTTGATGGCCAGCACCTTGGGATCGTTCGCCGCGTCGCTGACAAACTTCACAACCGGATCAAAACTTTCATAGGGATGGAACAACAAAATATCTTTTTCTTTTATACGGTCAAACAGGTTGTCGTATTCCGGCAAATCTTTCGGGCGCTGCGGCACAAAGGGCTCATATAACCAGGGCCACATCTTGTCCAGTGAAACAAATTTAAAGAAACAGGTGGCGTCCAGCGGTCCGGAAATTTCATAAATCTCTTCGTCAGTCAGATCCAGATTTTCTTCCAGGAATTTTTTGATTTTGCTGTTGGCGGTCCTTGCGATTTCCATCCGGCGCGCCGCGCCGCGTTTACGTTGCCGGAGAGATTTTTCAATTTCCTGCAGCAGGTCTTCGATATCGTCTTCGTCCACGTCCAGATCGCTGTCGCGTGTCAGGCGGAAGGGCGCCACATCCAGGATCTGGCAGCCCCGGAACAGTGTTTTGCAGTGAAGCGTGATCAGTTCTTCCAGATAAACGAAAGTACGTTTTTCTTCCACTGGGATTTCAATGAGCCGCGGCAGCAGGGAAGGAACCTGCACCACGCTCATGCTTTCTTCTCCGTCTATGGTAATCAGCTGCACCGCCAGATTCAGCGTCTTGTTTCCCAGGAACGGGAAGGGCCGCGAAGCATCTACCGCCATAGGCGTGAGCACGGGATACACCATTTCCTGATAATAATTTTCCAGCCATTCTTTTCCCGCTTCGCTGCATTCTTCTATGCTCTTTATTTCCGGGCCGCCTGCTTTTTTCAAGTCCGCCAGCACGTCGGTCAGGATCTTGCTTTCCAGTTTCATCTGCTCGTGGGCCGCCTGGGATATCATCCGCAGCTGTTCCCGTACGGTCAGGCCGGAAGGATCCTTCCGGGATACGCCGTTCTCATACTGGTCCCACAGTCCGGCCACGCGCACCATAAAGAATTCGTCCAGATTCGACGAAGTGATCGCGATAAATTTCAGCCGTTCCAGAATCGGCGTCGTCTCTACTTCTGCCTCACGCAGCACCCGCAGGTTAAATTTCAGCCAGCTCAGCTCCCGGTTAAAGAAATATTCCGGCCGTTTCAGATCGGCTTTCGTCACCCGTTTTTCCCGGACGTCCTGTACCTCGCCGGTTACAGGAGGCTCTGCTGCTGCAGCGCTTTTGATCCGTTTTTTTGCAACTGCCGCCGCTCTTTTCACCACAGCCGGAGTTTTCTTTTCCGCCGCTACGGTGGTTCTTTTTTTCGTCACGTTTTTTTTCTTTATTTCGCTCATAATGATTCCACCCGCTCTAACCGCACTTTAAATCCGTAAACTTCTTCCATCATCTGCACTTTGGATGCAAAGGTCCATTCTTCCAGATCCAGGTCCGCCTTACTCACGACCTGTATCGTCAGCTCCCGGTTATGCAGATTCACCTTGCACCGCTGTATCTTCTGCAGGTAGCTCCGGTCCAACGCGTCCGCCAGCCGGATGATGGCCGAAAGTTTCGCCACCACGGGAACCAGTTCGTTCTTCAGCGCGGGCACGCGTTTATCGTCCCGTTCCATCACGTTGTGGGCATGGTAATAGGAAGCCATGGCGATAATGAGTTTGTCTTCTTCCGTAAATCCCAGCAGATCCGTGCCCATGATGAGTTGGTAGGAATACAGGGAATGGCTGCGCATGGAAACATATTTCCCGATATCGTGGAGGATGGCCGCCGCCCGCAGCAGCAGCCGGCAATGATCGTCCAGCCCGAATTTTTTCCCGATCCTGTCAAAAATAATCAGCGCCAGCTTTTCCACCTGGGTCACATGCTTATAGTCATACTCATAATCTTCCCCTACGTGATGGATGAGACTCATCTTTTCCTCTTCCAGCATCCGGGTATAGGTTTCATCCTTTTCCCGAATGATGTGCAGCAGGATCATTCCTTCCAGGAAGGTGTCTTTCGTAATGATGATCTCTTTGGCGGAAGGCGCCAGATCCAACAGCTTCTCATATAACAGAACCATGGGAAGAACCAGCTCTGCTTCCGTTTCTGTCAGGTGATAGGTTTTCAGCAGCTGCGTCAGGTTCAGCTTGCGCACTTTGCCAAAGAACTGGCGGAACTCTTCTGTAGTGACTCGCTGCAGATTATTTTTATTGCGGATCCCCATCACTTTTAATAGAAGCTCCGTTTCGGTTCCGGAAAGCACCAGATATTTTACGTCCTGTCCTTCCAGGGCTTTGCGCACCGGCCCGATGGTACTGGACAGAAACTGCATCAGCGCTTTGTTAAAATGCAGGCTGCTGCGCTGGTAGTTATTAAAACTTTCTTTGATGCGGATGATACCGATATGAAAATTTTCCTGGAAGCAGATCTTCTCGTCCTGCACAAGGGATACGCCCAGACCGCCTGAAGAAATATCCAGCAGCATCATTCCCTTTTCGCTGGAGATGCGGCTGTCCCGCAGTGTTTTACGGATGGCCACGTACTTCGTGTAAATTTCCATGGGCATTTCTGCAACCGTAACATCCATGTCCGTACGCAGTTTAATCTGGTCCATCAGGAAAATTTTGTTGGACGCTTCCCGTACGGCCGTAGTGGCCTGCGCCGTATATACGTCCACGCCGTAATCCTGCATCAGTTCCTTAAATCCCTGCAGCACCTGGCAGATCTCTTCTACCATAGGGAAAGGAATACTTTTGTTCTTGAATGCTTCTTCCCCTAACCTTATCGGGTAATCGCACTGCTCAATCGTTTTGACCCGGTTCAGGCTGCGATATTCTACGATCCGCAGCCGTAACATTTCCGAACCAAGATGGATGGCAGCCAGTGTAGTGTAAGTTTTTCGTTTCATTTGCAACCTCGGCTTGTCGTTACTGTAAATTCTCTGTTTTATAAATTTTCTGTCTGCTCTTTGCTTCCTGTCTGAAATGATCAGATAGTTACCTATATTATTTTTCGACACAATTAAAAAAAATCCTGTATAAAAAACAAAAATTGTAAATTTATTTTAAAAATCATAAAACAATCTGCAATTTTTCAGCAATTTTGTAAGATGATTTTATTATTTTCCTATAATACGCTATAATAGAAACAAAAAACAGTAAACAGACTTGAAAAGAAAACTGTCTTTCATTAACAGGCACATTTTATTAATCATTTCGGAGCAGGAAACTTTCTTTGCGTTTTTTATAATACGAAAGCGACACCACAGGAGATATATAATGCAGAGAATTGCAATCATCGATATCGGTTCCAACTCGGCCCGCCTCGTCATCAGCCACATATACAAAAGCGGAGCCTATAATATGGTCTTTAATCAGAAAGAATCGTTGCGTCTTGCACAGAAGACAGACTCGGACGGGAATCTTTCCCGTGAAGCGTTTGACGGCGCCCTCCGTATCATGCAGTCATTCGCTTTCATGTGCAAACAGTATAAGGCGGATAAGATCATCGCCGTAGCGACTGCTGCGATCCGCAATGCGAAAAACGGCAGTCAGCTGACCAATGAGGTTGCGGAAAAGACGGGAATCCACCTTCATATTATCTCCGGCAACGCGGAAGCAGGCCTCAGTTTTCTCGGCGTCATCAATACTCTGCCCATGAAAGACGGTATTTTGTTCGACCTGGGCGGCGGCTCTACCGAGCTGGTTTTGTTCCGCGGCCGCAAGATCGTGGAATCCGTTTCGATTCCGTTAGGCGCGGTCAACACCACCAGTATTTTTAACATTCGCGACACCATGCCGCCGAATGTTTACACTGATATCAATTTCTTTATTTCCACACGGATGGAAAAATATCCCTGGTTGAAAGATTCCGGACTTCCGCTGATCGGCGTCGGCGGGACGGCCCGTACCGTGGCCAAGATGATCCAGAAAAGCAAAAACTATCCGTCCAGCCGCGTGCATAATTATATTTTCAGCGCGCAGAGCTTCCGTTCTCTTTTTAAAAAGCTGCGGGGAACGACGCTGAAAGAACGCAGCGAGGTACCCGGGCTTTCCCTGGAACGGGCGGATATTATTTTGGCCGGTCTTTCCATCATCAACTGCCTGCTGGAACTGACGGGCAGCAAACGGATCGTCACCTCCGGCTGCGGCCTGCGCGAAGGCTTGTTCTATGATTATTATTCTAAAACCAATCGCGTGCCGCTCATTGCGGAAGACATTCTGGACTCCAGCACGGAAAACGCCCTTCGCCTGTATTCGGTTAACATTGAACACAACCGGAAAGTCGCCGGATTGGCTCTGGCCATGTTTGACAGCTGGCACGGGCTGCACAGGCTGGGTCCCCGCTATCGCGAGCTGTTGAAAACGGCGGCGCTGTTGCACGATATCGGTATCTCCATTAATTATTACAGTCATGCGCGTCATTCCGCTTACATGATCCTGAACGCAAAAATTTTTGGTCTCACCCATGCGGAACAGATGCTTTGCGCGGTGATTGCAGGCTGGCATAACGGGATTTCCAAACGATATTTTAAAAATCATGCGTACCGTCCGTTACTGACCGAAAAAGACTGGGATCACGCCGGAAAACTGGCGCTGCTGCTGGCGCTGGCGGAAAGTCTTGATTATTCGGAAAGCGATACGATCCAACAGATCGCCGCCTCCGCAGATCCGCAACGGGCTGTACTGGAAATCCGCGCAACCGGCGATCCCTCCATTGAACTGCACCAATTGAAGTCAAACCAGGAGTGGTTTGAAGAAACATTCGCTATCCCGCTGAAGATCGTGGTAAAATTGCTGGAGTAATAAGGAAGCGCTGATTAAATGAGTTTGTGCGCTTCCATAAAAAGATTAACCCGGAACCGTTTTAACGCATCGGTTCCGGGTTTCTTTATTCTCAAATGATTTCGCAAAAATTTACGCTGGCGCCGCTTCCGTATCGGCGTCAGTTTTTCTTTTTGACCGGCTGCACTTCAAACATACGGCTCCAGGGAAGCTTGAAATCATATTCAAGCGCTGCGTCGCCCATAATCGGTTCCGCTGTTTTGACAATGCTTTCTTTAATGGCTTTTTCCGCTACTGCCTGTTGCTCCGGCGTAAAGCCGGAATTTGGCATATGGTTCGGCCAGATGACATTTTTATATACATCCATGCGCGCATTGGCCTGATAGGCCCAGTCATCCAGATAACGCACGTTCAGGAAATCCCTTCCGGCATTTCCTGTAAAGTACGTCGACTCCATTCCCTGTGCCAGCGCAAAGCCCAGGCTGTTTCCGGATGTATTCCATCCGCCGTAGGCAGCCAGTTTATAGGCAATACCGCGTCGGAATAGTTCTTTTACCAGCGCGTTGTCTGCGCCGTTTCCGTATTTGGAATCTGCTACGATTACTTTTTTCCCGTCATCCAGATACGATTGCACTTTCCTGGCAAAAGCTTTAGTATATTTGTCTGCCGCGCCGTTATTTTTAGCGTCAGAAGCTTCCAGTGTTTTTCCGTTATACGGGGTATTTACTGCCAGAACAAAATCTGCATTCTTTGCTTTTCTGACAGGGAACGCGCCGGATGCGTAAATATGCTGCCGGGCAGAGTTTGCAATTGTGTTGTCTTCATAGGTGGGAACCGTTTCCCCTCCTTTGCCTGCCGCATACTCTGTGTAAACCAGCGGAGTCGTAAACATCAGGCGGTTCGCTGCCTGTGTCAGCAGTACCAGACCTAACTGGTCGGCCCCGGCAAAGAAGCGGATCTTCGATTTCGGCAGTTCATTCACCAGTGATCCCAGATGGAGCGCTTCCCGATGTGCCTGGGAAAGCGGACTGGTATCGTCCCTGCCGATCAGCAGATTGGTAAAGACTCCGGTTTCAATTCCGTGCAACAAAAGCTCTGTAGTCTGCATATTGATCTTCCGGCGTCCGTAATAATCCGCAATAACATTACGGGGGATTTCATGATTCAGTGCTTTTAATTCCTTTTCTTCTTTACGCGACAATTTGCCCAGTTCCGATTTATCCTGTAATGCGCCCTGCCGGAACAGTTGCGGGCCCCACTGTTCATAATATACCGGTTCCACCGGCGCCGCGCTGCGTTTTGGGGAACGCATGATCGTGATAAACATATAGATATCGGGGCCGGCGCCGCCCTTTTTTAACGAAAGCAGCCGTTCTACACGGGACTGCAACACCGTCAGATCCGTGTGATGCGTCCGGGAGTCCACCAACCCGCCATAAATCAGCGAATCAGCGCTGGCAACCACTGCCACAGCTTCTTTCGCATTTTCTTCCAGCCAGTCTAACAGTTTATCCGGATCTCCGGAATGAGACAGAGAGGAAAGCATTTCATCCGGCGGCGCCACAATATCCCATCCTGCCGCCTGCATGGTTTTCACCGTATAATCCTTGCAGACAGGACGGGTATCTAACGGCACAAAGACCATGGTTCCTTTTCGTTTTTCCGCAGGAACGGCCTGTTGGGAAACTTTTGCCGCCGTTTCTTTAACTGCATCCTTTTCCATTGTCGCGTCTGCCGGTTCCGCAGCCAGCGCCGCTCCCCCTGCCATCAGTAAACTTCCCAGAAGGAAGCCGGTTACCGCCTTTTTCATATGCTCACTTCCCATTCGCAGGAATTCAATTCCTTTCCCTTTTGCTGTCACGCGTCTGCGCGCCAATTCACAACGCACGGGAAATTCCAAATTCCCAATGTAATAACATGCCTGCCGGATCTCAAACGATCCGGCAGACACGTAGTCCTGTTACAATATTAATCTTATTTTGCGTAAGTCGCAACGGTATTATCTTTCAGCAATACGTCATGCGCGCCGCCTTCTACGATAGAAGTAGCGGAAACCAGCGTCAGTTTTGCTTTGTCGCGCAGCTCTGGCAGGTTCAGGGCGCCGCAGTTGCACATGGTGCTGCGAATCTTGGCCAGAGTCAGGTTCACGTTGTCCTTCAGGCTGCCGGCATACGGAACGTAACTGTCCACGCCTTCTTCAAAGGACAGCTTCTGGGATCCGCCCAGATCGTAACGCTGCCAGTTGCGGGCGCGATTGGAGCCTTCGCCCCAGTATTCCTTCATGTAGCTGCCGTTTACGTTCACTTTGTCGGTTGGGCTTTCATCGAAGCGGGCAAAATAACGGCCCAGCATCAGGAAGTCGGCGCCCATGGCCAACGCCAGCGTCATGTGGTAATCGTACACGATGCCGCCGTCGCTGCAGACCGGAACATACACGCCGGTCTCTTTAAAATATTCGTCCCGGGCCTTGCACACATCAATCAGCGCCGTAGCCTGGCCGCGGCCGATGCCTTTGGTCTCGCGGGTAATACAGATAGAGCCGCCGCCAATACCTACTTTTACAAAATCGGCGCCGCAGTCTGCCAGGAAACGGAATCCTTCTGCGTCTACCACATTACCGGCGCCCACTTTCACTTTGTCGCCGTAGTGGTCGCGGATCCACTTCAGGGTGATCTTCTGCCATTCGGAGAAGCCTTCGGAAGAATCGATGCACAGCACGTCAGCGCCGGCTTCTACTAAAGCAGGAACCCTCTTCGCATAATCGCGGGTGTTGATGCCGGCGCCTACTACGTGGCGTTTCTTTTCGTCCAGCAGTTCCAGCGGATATTCTTTATGGGAAATATAGTCCTTGCGGAATACCATATACATCAGACGGCCTTCATCGTCGATGATCGGCAGCGTGTTCAGCTTGTTATCCCAGATAATATCATTGGCCTGCTGCAGGGTCGTATCTTTTTTGCCTACGATCAGCTTCCCGATGGGGGTCATGAAGTCGCGTACCTTCGTATCGGGATCCATACGGCTGACGCGATAATCGCGGCTGGTGATGATTCCTTCCAGTTTCCCGTTCACGGTTCCGTCGCTGGTAACGGCAACGGTAGAATGACCGGTTTTTTCCTTCAACTCCAACACGTCTTTCAGTGTGCTGTCCGGCGTAATATTGGAATCGCTGACTACAAATCCGGCGCGATGGCTTTTTACGTTGCGGACCATCTTCGCTTCATCTTCAATTGTCTGAGAACCGTAGATAAAGGAGNNACAAAGCCTGCCCGGTGGCTTTTTACATTCCGCACCATCTGGGCTTCGTCTTCCACCGTCTGGGAACCGTAGATAAAGGAGCAGCCGCCTTCACGGGACAAAGCCACAGCCAGCGTATCGTTGGAAACCGACTGCATGATTGCGGAAACCATAGGGATATTCAGCGTAATTGCCGGCTCTTCGCCTTTTTTGAATTTTACCAGCGGCGTTGCCAGCGTAACATTATCGGGGATACATTCAGAAGAAGAATACCCCGGAACTAACAGATACTCACTAAACGTATGCGCAGGTTCATCATAATAGAATGCCAATCGTAACACCTTCCCTTTCTTCTGTCTAAAATTTGGCTAAAATCATACCACATAAAAGGAATAAAAGCAAATCGTAAAATGTTTTTGTAATTTATTTCAGGATGTCAGTTCACCCTGTGATTTATCTCTGTAACGCACGCCATGCGATGTCCTTGCGATAATGGACTTTATCAAAACGGATTTTTTCCACGGCTTCATAAGCTTTGTTCTTGGCGCTCTTAATATCTTTCCCCATTGCGGTAACGCCCAGCACCCGGCCTCCATTTGTCACGATATTACCGTCCGCCGCTTTGGTTCCCGCATGGAACACCACCACATTTTCCATGTCGCCAGCATCTTCCAGTCCGGTGATGACCTTGCCGTTTTCATAGGAAGCCGGGTAACCGCCGGATGCCATTACCACGCACACCGTGGCCTGGTCTTTCCACTTCACCATGGAAGCATCCAGAGTTCCCGTAGCGCAGGCCAGCATCACCTGGGCCAGATCGCTGTCCAGCAGGGGAAGCACTACCTGGGTTTCCGGATCGCCGAAACGGCAGTTGAATTCCACTACCTTCACGCTGTCGCCTTTGATCATCAGTCCGGCATACAGGCAGCCGGAATAGGTTCTTCCTTCTTTATTCAGGGCGGCAATGACCGGTTTCAGAATGGTCTCTTCCGCTTTGATGCGCAGCGCTTCCGTCATTACCGGAGCCGGAGCATAGGCGCCCATGCCACCGGTATTGGGCCCTTTGTCCCCGTCGTTCACCCGCTTGTGGTCCTGGGATGCAATCATGGGCACCACGATCTTGCCGTCGGTAAAGGCCAGAAGGGACGCTTCTTCCCCATCCATAAACTCTTCCAACACCACCCGGGTGCCGGCTTCTCCGAATTTATGGTCGGCCATCATGTCGTCAATGGCAGCCATGGCTTCTTCTTTGGTCATGGCAACCACCACGCCCTTGCCGGCCGCCAGCCCGTCCGCCTTCACCACAATGGGCGCACCCTGTTCTTCCACAAAAGCCTTAGCCGTGGCAATATCGGTGCACACCTTAAAGGCTGCCGTGGGGATGTGATATTTCTGCATCAGGTTTTTGGAAAAGGCTTTGGATCCTTCCAGTTCCGCCGCCGCCTTGTCCGGCCCGAAGATGGGCAGGCCGCGGGAACGGAACACATCGGCGATACCGGCTACCAACGTTGCTTCAGGCCCTACCACCGTCAGATCGATACTGCACTCTTCCGCAAAGTCCGCCACCTTATTCAGATCAGTTAAATCCAATGAAACACATTTGCATTTGGGTATCTCCGCGATTCCGGGATTCCCCGGCACTACCCGGATACTTTCCACCTGGCTGCTCTGGGC
>DDQB01000062.1:0-148 GCA_002342505.1 Acidaminococcaceae bacterium UBA2453 | reverse complement strand
GCGGCATTGCAGTTCGCTTCGCGCTTGCAACGCCGTTTTACTTTTCAGTTGTATCGCTGTTTTATTCTTTCACCTGCACGTCATTTTATTTTTCCAGCTGTTTCTGCAGATAGCCGGTAATCATGGCATCATATTCGGAAGTGTGTTT
>DDQB01000026.1:6363-13217 GCA_002342505.1 Acidaminococcaceae bacterium UBA2453 | reverse complement strand
CGGCGAGGTTACGGCGGATCTTCCCGCTGCCGGCGCGGCTACAAAGTTCTATATGGGCAACGAGGGCAAGCGCCAGTGCGTCATCCGTTTCCTTACAGACCTGGCAGCCCGGCAGGAGCCGGTTACGCTGTTGCTGCACTCGGAAGAAAACATGGCGTGGATCTATGAGAAGCCGGAGTTTGCCAGGCAGTGGGGCCAGCTGCTGGTTACCCTGTTACAGCAGGGAGGCCGTATCGTGATCGTCCATACCCTCTCCCGCTCCTTTGAAGAGATGCTGGAAGCGGTGACCAAATGGGCGCCCCTGTACGCTACCGGTTCCATTGAGCCGTACTATTACCCCAAGCTGCGGGATAACCTGTTCCGTCGCACCCTGTTCATCGCCAGGGATATTGCGGCCATTACGGCCTGCACCACCGGCGACCCCGGGGAAAACCGGCTGAACATGCTGACGCGGGACGCGGCGGCGGTGAAGGCGCTAGAGCAAGAGTTCCACGATTTCCTGTCCCTGTGCTGCCCCCTGATGCAGATTTTTACCTCCGACAACTTCATTAAGCTCATCCCGGTCCTGGGTTCTTTCCGCAAGGCCGAAGGCGAGCTGGTGCAGTTCCATATTACGCCGTCCCTTGTCACCCTGCCGGACGAAGTGGCGGAAAGTTTCTCCCACCGCCCCGGCTGCGAAGGTTTTGCCGATTTCCTTGCGAACCATAAGCGATGGCTGTTTAAGCAGGGAAAAGCGCCCGCCCATGCGGTTACGGATATTTTGTGCCTGCCGGGCATCGACGCTGTGATGGAAGGGATGGTGCAGGTTCCCCTTACGCACCTGTCGGGGTTCCCCAGCCTGTACTATACGCCGGAGGAATTCAGCCTGCACCTGAAAAGCGCCCTCTCCCAAATGGAACGTTCCGATACTTATCGGGCGGTGCTGCCGAACCCGGACGCGCTGCACCCCGTCACCGGCAGGACGGTGAAGCCTACCTTTTCCATCGTGGCGAACCGGCAGGCCGGGGTGATGCTGTTCAGCGCCATGTCGCCCGCAGCCCTGTTCTTCACAAAGGAGCCGAACCTATCTTCCGCCTTCTGCGAATACCTGGACGGCTTCATAAAAAACGCAGCCCCGCGGGAAGAAACCCTGGCGAAGCTGCGACAGTATATTATTGAATTGGATGAGGCGATTGGGAAGAAATAAAAAACACATCTATCCGGGCGACAAAAGCACGCGGGTAAATGTGGATTCCATGGTTACAATATGAAATGAATGGCATCAGCCTTTGAAACGTCACACGCATTGGCAAAGGGAATTGCCAATGCGTCTTTACGTGTTGCTGGCGCCCCAGTCTTTTATATGTATACATTGAATCAGTTTATGGCACTTTACGATTAAAATTTCAAATTACTATTCGCTTTTATTTAGTTCATAAAGCCTTTTATATATACCATTCTTGTTCATCAGTTCCTCATGCGTCCCGGTTTCAGCTACAACACCATTTTGCAGTACAAAAATCCGGTCTGAATTAATAATAGTTGAAAGTCTGTGAGCAATGGTAATCGTCGTCCTGTTGGCTGAAAGCCTGTCAAGCGACTCCTGAACCAGCTTTTCCGTTGCCGTATCCAGTGACGAGGTTGCTTCATCCAAAACCATTACCGGAGGATTTTTCAAGAATGCACGGGCTATAGCAATACGCTGCTTCTGCCCGCCGGACAGTTTTACCCCACGTTCCCCAATGCAGGTATCATACGTTTCCGGAAGCCGTTCAATAAATTCATCAGCGGCAGCCAGTCTGGCAGCTTTTTTTATTTCATCCTGGCTTACGGAATCATCTCCATAGGCAATATTATAATTCACAGAATCAGAAAACAGAAAAACATCCTGCTGTACCAGCCCGATTGCGCGGCGCAAAGACTGCTGTGTGTATTCCCGGATGTCTTTACCATCCAGCAGTATCCTCCCCTGTTGCGGTTCATAAAAACGCAGCAGTAAACTGGCAATCGTTGTTTTTCCTGCGCCAGTTTCTCCCACAAACGCAATCTTTTCTCCCGGCTTAACCGACAGCGTGAGATCCTTCAACACCACGCCGTTCCCATAGCTGAAGTGTACATGATCAAAAACGATCTCCCCTTTTATGTCCTTGCACTCCACAGCGCCGGGAATATCCTGGATTTCTGGCTCAATCTGCATAATTTCATAAAAACGGTTGAATCCGGCCATGCCCCGCTGATAGAGTTCCGTCAACACCGTGAGCCGCAGCAGCGGTTTCATAAATAAATTTACATACAAAAGAAAAGCCACAAAATCACTTAATCTTAAACGGTCTGTAATGATCAGCCATCCGCCTGCGCTCATCATTACCACATTAATCAGGTTACTGAAAAACGCAATACTGCCTGAAAAATAAGCAACTAATTGCGTAGACGCCCGGCGCCCTTCAATATAAGTACGGCACCTTTCTGCAAAACGGGCCGCTTCCTGTTCTTCCAAAGCAAAAGCCTTGATGAGCCGTATACCATTCAGCGCTTCTGTTACCTGGGCCGAGGCATCGCCGTATAATACCCGGTTTGCTCTGAACTGCCGCTTCATTTTCCGATTGATATATACCGTATGAACCGTTTTGGCAAGTAAAAGCAAAACGATAAAAGACGCCAGCAGCGGGTTCATCCAGAATAAGATCACTATCGTCCCCAACATGGTTATGGAACAGATAATAAAATCATTAGGGCCCTTGAAGGTCAGCTCTCCGATCTCCGTAAGGTCCGTCGTAATACGCGATAACAGCTGTCCTGTTTTGTTCTCGTCAAAATACCGGAACGACATTTGCTCCAGATGCCGGAACAGATCCTGCCGCATATCATTTTCCATATGAACAGAAACCAGCGTCCCTCGGGAATGTACAACATAGGTAAGCCCGAAGCTGGCACAATAGAGCAAAAACAAAATCCCAATCATCTCAAAGATACTCTTTATATTTTTCTCCGGCAGTTCCACGTTCAGGATATGCCGGACCAAGATGGGAAACACCAGGTCCAGCGCCGCCGTCAGAACAGAAAGAAATAATAAAAAGCAAAGGGTTTTACGATACGGTTTATAGTAATGTAAAAGAAGATGCAGCATCAAGCTCAGCTCCCTTTCCGCAGTTTCCATATATGCAGGCGATACGATCCGATCAGTTTTCCTTCCGGCGTCAGCGCGGGCGCTTCCACACCGGCAAGCCATGCGCCGTCACGGCTGATTGCTACTGCCTGGCAGGGGCCTTCCGTATGGAAAAAGCGCTCTTCTTTTCCATCTGCCAGATTCAGCACCGAAGCTCCATGGGCTTTATAATCATGCGTCCTTACATTGCGCCCAATGGCGCAGGCTGCTTTTCCCGGTGAAAAGGCAATCTCCTCAATAGTTCCCTGCGCCCGGTACTGGTACTTAAAATTCCCATCCAGTGTAAACAGGAACAGGCTATTGTTGCTGGGATGTTCCACCGGTGTAGGCAGCTGCCAGTTTTCCCTGTTATACGTATTAATAGTAGAAAACACAGCGCCTTCCTTCACGATGTAGCCGTCGCGCCCGGAAGCATTGATCCAGGAATCGTCAACCTTAGTTGGTTTGGAAAGAAAACGCCACCACAAAAGTTTGCCGGATTTGTCACCCAAAAAGCCGCGCCCGTCGCTTCCCATACCGGCAAGATACTCTCCGTCTTCCGAAAAAGTGGGACTGCCGCGCATTACGGTATTATCAAAAGGAGGAACCGGCGGCACAAATGTATCATGCAAAAGGGTTCCCGTTTTTTTATCCAATAAATACAAGGTTTTTTTATATTTCATTTCGGGGCGGAAATCATAGGCGCTGGTGGCAATGACCACCCGCCCGCTTCTGTCATTGACATCACACCAGTTGATCCAGCTGTCAATGGTTTCATTTTCCGGGAACTGCCAAAGCAACCGGCCCTTTGCGTCAACAGCGATCATCCGCCCGTCGTAACCGCGGCTGCCATTTTTTTTCATCACAAAACGGTACATATTGACAAAAGCGTTACCTTCCCCGTCCACCGCAATATGCACCGGCGCCGGATAAGACCTGCTGGATGCATCGGTTCCCACAAAATCTGCAGCTTTATATTTCCACTCAATATCCCCCGTATGTACATTGATAGCGTATAAATTTCCTTCCGCACTGCTTTCTCCAGCGTAAGCCAGCCTGTCATCTGCCGTCACCGCCAAAGAAACCAGCTTTCCGATACCAAGAGAACGTTTCCACAATTGCTTTCCCTGCATATCGATTAAAAACAGTTCACCCTTATCCGTTCCCACAAGCCAGGCATCCTCAGCTCCCACAAATTTTATCTGCGCCCTGGTAAAGCCCATGCGGTCATAGTTTTCTACAGGAACATCCCCCAGAAATACACTGACGCTGTCTTTTCCTGCCGAAACCCGGAATGTCGTCCAGGGCGTGCGGCTCCCTGTAAGCCAGAACAGGGCGCAGCAGGAAAGGGCGAACAAACACAGAATCAGGATATTTTTTATCTTACTCCCCATAAATCACGTATAATCCAAATATCAGAAATGGTAATTGGATCCTTCCTTTCTCCCGGATTTTCTGGATAATTCACCTATAAATACATCTTTGAAATATCATATATTTTTCGCAGCATGCCAAAATACAATCCCTGTTCAGAGAGAACATAACAGATTTTGCTGCCCACCACAGCCAGCGTAAAAAAGAAAAACGCAACGCATCCGGCCCTTTCTATCCTGCGCCAGGATTGACGGACCTGAGAAACTTTTGCAGAAAAGAATCCCCTGCTTACAACAGACAGAGCCAAGGTCTGGGCCCGTCGCAAACAACGCGCAAGCAAAGGTTTGGCAATATACGGTATGTGCTGGAGCACAGCCGTTCTTCCCCGCTGGCTGTCACTGCGAAGTTGAAGCGCTGTAATAATTTCTCCGGTTTCCGACGCCAGTACCGGCAAAAACCGAATCGCCGTTACCAGCATAAAAGCAACCTGCGGCGGCAGATGCCATGCAAGCAATGCATTTAACAGCTGGCGCGGATCGCTTGTCCAGCAGACAAGCAGCCCCAGTGAAAGCATGGAAGCAGCCCGCAATCCCTGAACCGCGCCATACAGAATTCCTTCCCTGTAAATGAACAGGCCGCCCGTTATCACACCCAACACCGGCAGATCCGGAGGGATCAGGACAAATAAAGGCGTTCGGGGAATCTGGGAAAAGAACAGCGCCTGGCTCACCATACTGCCCCAAAGTCCAAGCATCAGCAGCACGGCCATGACTTTCCATTTATAAAACGATGTGCCTGCCGCCAAATGTAACAGCAATGTGACCATAAACAGTACAAATAAGGTGCGGGGATTATCTACTGTAATCATCAGGACTGCATACAGAAACAGGACGATCATCTTGGTCCGTCCGTTGATCTCCCGGGCCCATGGCCTGGCATCAGTTCCCTCCCACAGCTGCCGCATGGACATAGCATGTTACCTCCTTTTCCGATACGCAGGGCGGAATCTCCAGCTTTTCTGAAATATCTAACACAGAAGGAACCGTCAGGCCGCTCTGTATCAACAGGTTCCTGTCACTCAATATGGAATGGGCCGGCCCGTCCGCAAGAATCTTTCCCCTTTGCAGCAAGATGACACGATCTGCGATCCGTGAAGCCAGCTCAATATCATGGGTGCAGATAAAGACGCTGCCGCCCCGTTTCTTAAATGCCAGCAAAAGTCCCTGGATTTCTGCAAGGCTTATTTCATCCTGCCCGGTAGTCGGCTCATCCAGCAGCAGCAGTCGCGGCTCTTTTGCCAGCATAGCTCCCAAAACCACTCTAAGCCGCTGCCCTTTGCTCAGGGCCAGCGGGAAATCCTTCGCATAGTCTGATAAATGCAGGCGATCCAGCATTACGTCAATTTTCTCCTGCGTCATCCCCGCATTTTTCCAGGCAAGCTCTTCCTCCACCGTATCCGCCAGCAACATCAGGTCTGATTCCTGCAGCAGATAACCAACCTGCCCAAGAGCTTTTCGTACCGGCAGGCCAGCCAGCAACAGCTCGCCGCCGGAGGGTTCCGCCAGTCCGCCCAACAGGTTCAGCAACGTGGATTTACCTGCGCCGTTATATCCCATCAGCGCTGTGATCTGTCCTTCATATAAAATAAAGTCCAGCCCACGGAGGGTGTCTTCCTTTACTCCCGGATAACGGAAATAAACCTTTTCCGCCCGCAGCAGCGAACTTCCTTTAGGAGAAAGCGGCAACTCCCGGGCCTTTACTCTTTCAATTGCACAGTATTTACGTATGAGCTCCAAACTTTTCCCCGAATCCGCGGTCAATGCAGGCAAGCCCAAAGCGCGGCACAGCTTTACCATCTGCGGTTCCCGCAGACCCAGATCCTGTTTATCCGTCAAAAACGCCCAGGCCTTTTCAATGGAACCATCATACAAAATTTCTCCCTCTTTCATCACAGCAAGGCGATGAAAGTACCGTGCCAGTTCATTCACCCTGTGCTCAATCACTAAAATGGAAATGTTCTCAGTTTGATTCAGGTCCAGCAGCAATTCCATAAAAGACTGCACACCCTGGGGATTCATCTGGCTGACTGGCTCATCCAGTATCAGGAGGCGCGGTTTTGTAATCAAAATAGAAGCCAGGGCAAGACGCTGCCGCTGCCCGCCGGACAACTGGTGAATGCTGAACTTTTCATAACCAGCCAGGCCTACACGGCGCAATGTTTCCGTTACTTCCTGCCGAATCTGTTCCGGATCCATCCCCTGATTCTCCAGCGCAAAGCCCGTTTCATCTTCCACCGTCATGGCAAACAACTGGTCATCCGGGCTCTGGTAAACAGTCCCTGCCAGCAATCCTATCT
>DDQB01000026.1:3402-6320 GCA_002342505.1 Acidaminococcaceae bacterium UBA2453 | reverse complement strand
CCGTCCTCTGAAACAAGGCCGCTGATAATCTTGATCAGCGTGGATTTTCCACAGCCGCTGCGTCCTGCCAGCAGCACCATCTCACCCTGTTCCATCCGCAGGCTGACATGTTTCAGCGTCCAGGCGTCACGGCTTTCATAGCGGTATGAAATATCATCTATCACTAACATGCCTGCCTTCTCCTCCTGTACGCGTTTTCATCACATGCAGCGTTTTCATAAACCACAGATTCATTTCTCTTTACTCACTTACTACCTGCCGCAGCTTGATTCCTGTTTTATATCCTATCCAACTGCCAATGCTGCTGTACAGCAGCCCGTTCACCATCATGTACATGGCCAAAAACCAGTCCGCGTAGTACAGACGGTAAAAGAACATCATCTGCTCCAGATTTACCAGAGTGATCAGCGCGTCACCCATTCCCAGCAGAACAGCCACAAAGAACATATATTTTGCTTCCAGCTTTTCCTTCCGGTAAAACCCGCTCAGCCACAGCAGACACTCCGTTACTACAATATAAACAGAAGTACTCAGCACCCCAATGGGCGAAAAATGCCCGAACATGATTCCGGACAGCATGAATTTAAGCACATAGAGTAATGTAAGCACACCGGGCTTACGATACAACACCAGAAGAGAAACGATCAGCAGGTATTGCATAATCCCGCTCAGCAGACCCGTAACCAACCCGGAAAAAGGCCCCAGCAGCGCATGTACCAGATCCCCGAGTATCGTAGACGGAAGAGAAATGCCGCCAAAAGAGATGGCCGCAAATAAGGCAACGGTAATCGCGCCTTTTGCTCCAATTTCAAACACACATTTTTTCAGGCGAAGCAGCAAAAACAGCATCAGTACAAAGCACACAAAAGCAAAACCTACTGCCATCAATCCCATGCTGTGCTTCTTAGCAATCGTGAGAGGAACCTCCTGGATCTTCTGCTGCGCCCCGCCGCTGACTGTAACCCGCAGGGTATATTCCCCCTCCAGCACCTTAAAATAATCTACATACAGCGGAAGAATAAAAGCCTGGGTCTTTTTCCCGTCTAGAGAAATCAGCGCCGTTGTCTCCGCTCCTTCCCCCGTTTCTCCGGCCCAGCCTTCCCCTGCTTCATGATCTGTTTTTCCTGCTGTTGCCAGTCCTTCAACCACCTGTCCCGTGACCCTGTCCAGCAGCTGCGCCTTAAATTTTAAAACGCGAATGTCCCGCTGCGGGTTCCGCATATCCAGCAGCAAGAACGTTGCCGGGTGGTTGAACACTGCCGACCAGTTCGTAGCGCCGTCTCCCTTGATCCGGTTACGAAAACCTTCCAGAGCCGTATCGCGGATATAAACCACGCCATTTTCCGCCCGGTCGTCCCGATGCCCGTAAGGATCCACCGGTAGCGTAACGGACTGGATGTACCAATTAAAATTCTTCCTGTCAGGCTTTTTCGTTTTAGCTGTTGCCTGCTCCAGTGTTTCTCCTGCCGCGTCATACGCGAAAGAAAGCCTTTTGGTTTCTTCCCAGCCATTTCCCTTTACAGTAACAATGATTTCCCTTTTACCGGAAACCGCCTTTTCTTCCGGCTGAAGGTATAACAAATCAAAATTCTGGGCATAATCCGCATCCAGAGCCCAACGCGCGGAGGCACGGCCTTTTTCAATCTGCCAGCCTTCTTTCGGTAATGCAGAGAACCCCTCAGGCAAAACGACAGTAACATCTGCCTGCTGCCTGCGGGGTACATCAAAACTTGTTAAATTAATAAACAGCGGCAAGGTGCTGCGCCCGGTTACCGTCCGGATCTCCCGTTTTTCCAGGCTGTATGGGTACACGGCTTCCAGCTTTTCACCGGCAAACACATCCGCGCCAGCCATCAACAGCAATAACGCAGCCAGCCAAATCATTACACGCTTCATCATCACATTAATTACGCAAACATATCTTCTGCAGCAGACTTAACTCATTCTGCTTTGCTTCCGGATTTTCCCTGGTAGAAATTTCCAGCCTGCCATTCCGGGGATTTTGCACAACGGAAATATCCGCCTCATAGGCCCGGCTCAATAAAGTTTCGGTAAAAACCTGTTCCGGCGTACCATCTGCCAGCAACTTCCCTTCGCCTAAAAGAAAAATACGGCTGCAATAGGCTGCCGCCAGATCCAGCTCATGGACCACCATTAAAATGGTTTTCCCCATATTGGCCAGCTCCCTGGCAAAACGGAAAATCTCCTCCCGGTACACCATATCGAGGCCGGTGGTAGGCTCATCCAGGAACAGGAGCGGCGTCTGCTGGGCCAGCACCTTAGCCAAAAGGATTCGCTGCTTCTGCCCGCCGGAAACCTCTGTGACCGGCCGCTCTGCCAGGTCCAGCGTCCCGGTATAGGACATGCAGTCCCGGGCCAGCGCCTTGTCCTCATCCTTTTCACTTTCCCACCACTTCATATAGGAATAGCGCCCGGCCAGGACAATATCCAGCCCTGTATAGCCAAACCCGGTCTCTACATTTTGCTGCAGGTAAGCTACCCGCCGTGCCAGTTCCTTTTCCCCATAAGAAGACAGAGGCTCGCCAAAATACAAAACCCTTCCTTCCTTTGCGGGAAGAAGCCCCCGGATCGTTTTCAGCAAAGTACTTTTGCCTGCGCCGTTTCGGCCTATAATACCAATCAACTCGCCCGCCGCAACCGCTGCATCGATGCCGCGGATAATTGTTTTGCCCTCATATCCGATGGCCAGCCCCTCCAATTGCAAAACCATTTCCTGCTGCATACAATAAATCCTGTCTTTCCTTGCTAATCAAAATTTATTCTTATTAAGATTTTATTCTAACAATGCCATTATATATTATTTGGCTACATAATAAAAGAGGCAGCAGCAAATTTATGGAAACACTGATTAAATGAGTTTGTGCGCTTGCCGAGGGCGTTTTGCGAATGGCAAGGAA
>DDQB01000026.1:2756-3350 GCA_002342505.1 Acidaminococcaceae bacterium UBA2453 | reverse complement strand
CAAAACGCACCGGCAAGCGTGCAAACGAATTAATCAGTGGTTCCTTACAGCAAAAGAAAACTGCTATTTCGGTTTTCTTGCCACAGACGGATTAGGCATCTCCTTAATCCATCTCTTCAAATCTTCCGGCGCGATTCCCATGTTCTCCTGCGCCCATGGCGCCCATTTTACAGAACGCTTCCGTTTCTCCAGAATTTCTTCCACGGACCAGTCTGAATGCTTCGATAAAATGTAAGCCATGCGAATGTAATGGAGCGGATATCCTTCCATAAATTTCCGGTACACCAGCTTTGCGCTGATGCCCCACCACTTTTCAGCGCACTCAGCCTTGCGCAGCAGTTCCCTGTCATGCAAAAACTGCGGCGTGATGCCCAACAGCAGTTCTATCTTCATCCAGGGATTTTCCCTGCGCAGCTCCAGCACATCTTCCACCGGTTTCTGCGCCACATAAGCGTACATGGACGCCTTATCAATTTCGTAATAGGTAAAGCCTGCCGCCTTCAGTTCTTTTGCTTTTTCTTCCGGCATTCCATATTTGACCCACAGCAAACGGTACTGCTCTTCATCCGGCAATCTTACAATAGGCATACTGTT
>DDQB01000026.1:0-2742 GCA_002342505.1 Acidaminococcaceae bacterium UBA2453 | reverse complement strand
TACAGTATAAGATATATACCAGTTGTATAGTCAAACAAAAATTTCCATCTATTCACAACAGGAAAACTTATAGTACGCAAAGTAACTATATAACAAATTCCAGACAATACGCAAAGTAAATTTCGAAAGATAATGAAATCCAACACATTGTACTACGGATGTAGGGCAGCTTCTTCGGGCTTTTTATATCCAGCGTTTCAGAAAACCGCTCTTCCTTAAGAGTGTTTCTAGCATATAGAAGGCGCATTTGTTTTCTTTTTTGCCACCGTCTGTGCTATTATTCTATCATTGGTCATTCCAATGGCCAAGATTTTTTCGCAAATAGGCACAGCTACTGCTATATAGCGCCTGCTCTCTTATAATTAAGGAGTCCTTGGTATATTATGTGTCTCGAAGTAACTTCTAGTTCCAAGATTTAAACTGTTAGCGAGAGCTGACTTTGCGTTTGGCGAAAAATTCGGCTGTTCTAAAACACAGAGAAGCGGTCGCGCAATATTTCGGTGCTTCTATCCTTAGAACTTCATCATAGATTGACGGCATGCCCTGTTAAACCCAAAAAAGCGGCGCATCGCTGCGCCGCTTAGGAAACAGGTTATTATTGTTTTGATCAATGCCGCCATTAGAAGGAATAGTTGTAGGTAAACATACAGTTAAATGGCATACCCCAGTTTTCATATTCGTTAATTACATCGTCTTTATCAAGAATATTATTTAGCGAGAATTGGAACGAATGATGGTCATCTGCCTTGTAAATGAAGTTAGCGTTTAACAAATTACGGTTTGATAACGATCTGGGAGTACCGCCATAATCAGCATATTTTTTGCCATCAGTGTTATAATAAGAATTTTGTCTCTTGGCGACTAACAGATAATTCAGGTTTGCAGTTAGTTTTCCAATTTGGTAATCAACTCCAGCAGTGAACTGCAATTTAGCCTGATCCTGAACAAAAGACGCCCCATCGTCTTCTTTCTTTTTCGGGTCAGCTAACATTAAACCAAATCGCATCTTTAAATTATCATTAACATTTTGCGTATATTCCAGTTCAGCACCTGTATTCTTCCATTTACCAATATTAGATAAATAAGCAGTGGATTTGTCAGCGGGGTCTGCAAATTTCCAGTCAAGCTTAGCGTCCAAATCCATATGGAATACGTCAAACTTCCAAGAGTTTGCCTTATTAACTATCTTCACACCGGTTTCATACGTCCAACCTTCTTGTGGGTTGACCTTTCCATTAGGATTATTGGTATTCCAATATTGGTTCAGCGCCGGCATCTGAAACGCTTTCCCTACGTTAATGTACCAGGAAGCTTTATCGCTTAGCCTGTATAATGTCTGTATCTGCGGCAGGACCTTAGTCTGATTATCGGAATAATCGTCTACGTGCAGCGCACGCAAACCTAACGTTGCCTCAAATTTTGGAGAGAACTGATGCTTATAAGATGTATATAACGCATATGTTTTACGATCGCCGCTTCCATATGTTGTCGCGGACTGCCACGTTTTTGCCTTTTCACGCAGGAAATTAAGCCCTACAATAAGCGTATCTTTGTCACCGTTGAGTTTCCAGCCTTTTTGCGTATCCCATGTCAGGCTTTCAAGATTCCATCTGGAAGAATAATACCAGTTCAAAGGCCCAATATTCCAATTTGTTATAGTACCTCGTTTCGGCTCAACTTTTCTTTTATTATACGCCAATACGGATTTAAACATGTTTTCCTTATCGTCGTAAATTGCGCTGATATTATCACGTGTATCTTCATAAAAATATGCTGTGCCTGCGCCGGTCTTCACACCGCCTTTTCTTGTCCAGGAATCACGATAATACTTTCCTTTTGTATGAGCCCACTGAATACTTAATTTATCCATCGGAGATACAGAAACGAAAGCATTATCTTTTGTGCTCTTACGCAATGACCAGTTCGCAGATGTAGGTGTGACATAGTTATTATTCCGGTCTCTTGCTCTATAATACTCCCTTCCTATGTAAGCCATATAGTTTTTGCCAGTTGACGACACGCTCCACTTCTGGTCGTAATTTCCTGCTCCATAAGAAAGAGTTGTTCTGCTTTTTCCTCCCTTTTTGGTAATAATATTAACTACGCCACCCATAGCTTCTGCACCGTACAACGCAGCCTGGGCGCCTCGAACCATTTCAATTTTTTCAATGGCCTGTACAGGAATGCCTTCAGTGCTATTATAGTTCATAAGGTTAATGGGTGCGCCATTAACCAGTACCAATGTACCTTTATCCAATCCTCTTATGGTAATACGGCTGGCACTGCCACCATATTCGCGGCCACCCGGTCCATAGGCTTTATTGACGACACCTACCTGCCGCTCAATGACTTCATAAGCAGTCTTGGCTCCGCTGCGTTCAATATCTGCAGCCGTAATTACAGATGTACCTGCAGGCGTATCAAGATCGCTCAGTTCTGTACGCTGTGCCGTAATTACCATCGGATTCAGTTCAAAAGCCTGTAATGCTTCATCTGTTGCTTTTGCATCCTTTTCCGCCGCAAACACGCTTGCGCCGCCAAACAGCACAGGCACAATCGTACCGCAAATCAGGGCGGTCATCAGCATTCCCTTGGACAACTTCGTTTCCATAAAAATACCCTTCCTTTAAATAAATTTATTGGAAATATTTCCCGCAGTCAGTCTTTCATGATCCTGTGGTACTATATTAGCAATCAGCAGAAAATTTATATTAACTGAATTTTAATTTTTATTAATAATAA
>DDQB01000011.1:7631-17459 GCA_002342505.1 Acidaminococcaceae bacterium UBA2453 | reverse complement strand
AAAGTAACATTCGTTAAACAAATTATTTTTTTATTGTTTGCGTACATCCACATAAATAATTTAAGAGCACAATATTTTTCATATCTGTTTTTATCATTCTAAATAATTTTTTAAATTTTATTCAGGAGGAATCACCATGGCCAGACACAAAAGTTTAATTCCCAAAGATTTTGACGGAAATTACACTGAGGATATGTTGACTGAACGTCAGAAGCAGGTTTTAAATTATATCAGATCATATGCGCAAAGCAAAGGTTATCCGCCTTCTGTTCGTGAAATCTGCAAAGCTGTCGGTCTTTCTTCTACGGCCAGCGTCCATAATCATTTACATAAATTACAGGAAATGCGCTTTATCCAGAGAGATTCTGCCAAACCCCGCGCCCTTGAACTGACGCAGGAAGCTTCCTGGCGTAATAAAACTGTCGTTCCTGTTCCCCTGGTTGGCAATGTTACGGCCGGTGTCCCAATCCTAGCTGTGGAAAATATAGAAGAAACTTATCCGATCCCTCTTGACCTGATCGGTACTGAGGATGACGTTTTTATGCTATCTGTTAAGGGCGACAGCATGATTAACGCAGGCATACTTGATCATGATTATATTTTTGTACGCAAACAGAATTTCGCAAATAACGGAGACATCGTCGTCGCTTTAATTGATGGTGAAGAAACTACGGTGAAACGCTATTTTAAAGATTTACGTTCCATTCGCCTGCAGCCGGAAAACGATGCGTACAGTCCCATCATCGGCGGAGACAATATTCAGGTCATGGGCAAAGTGATTGCTGTATTCCGTATGCTATAATCACCCGCATCACTTTGATGTCTATTATTTTAGACGTCGTTAATTTGTCATTGTGACATCAATAAAACCTTTTAGTGATAAAATAAAAACCGCGAAGAATACTTTATTTTTGTATTCTTCACGGTTTTTTCTTTTCTTGCTTCACGTTTCTTTGTAAAAACTATTCAGGTATTTAAGGAAGTACTGCTTCTTTTTTCTTTTCTGCTTTCACGATTAACTCAGATTTTTATTTGTCAGTCATAATAGTTTTTATGATTCACTGCTTCGCCGATCATTTTTGCGGCATTATTAATTGCAAGCTGCCCATGTTCATACGTCAGTCCGCCCTGCATAAATACATTGTACGGACTGCGCATGGGTCCGTCTGCGCTTAATTCTATCGAAGCTCCCTGAACAAACGTTCCAGCAGCCATAATAATTTTATCCTGATATCCGGGGATACGATCCGGCACGGGCGTTACATGCGCGTCCACCGGCGAGTTCATTTGAATGGCTACGCAGAAGTTTTCCAGTTTCTTGGATTCTTTTAATGTAATGGCCTGAATAATATCATAGCGAAGCTCCGTATGTCTCGGCTTTACGAAATACCCCAGCCGATGAAATACAGCCGCTGCATATATAGATGTTTTTACCGCCTGCATCACAACATGAGGCGCCATAAATAATCCCTGATAAAATTCCCGGGCTGTATCTCCAAGCGTGGCTCCCATCTCACCGGCCAGTCCCGGCGCTGTAAGTCTGCAGGCTGCATTGTAAACCAGTTCTTCTCTGCCTACAATATAGCCGCCGGTCGGCGCCAGCCCGCCGCCCAGATTTTTAATCAGGGAGCCGGCCATAAGATCAGCGCCAACGTTAGTCGGTTCTATTTCTTCTGTAAACTCACCGTAACAATTGTCAACAAAACAAATAATGTCTTTCCGGACTTTATGAACTTCAGCAATCAGTTCGCCGATTGATTTTACATTTAATGTACCGCGCACATCACTGTAGCCACAGGATCGCTGGATGTGGACCATTTTTGTTTTATTGGTGATTGCATTGCAGACAGCGCGGATATCAATACAGGTATCTTTCATGGGAATTTCTTTATATTTAACTCCCAAATCTACCAGCGACCCCTTTGTTTTGACCGGATATCCGATAATCGTCTGCATGGTATCATACGGCGTTCCCGTCGCGCCGATCACTTCATCGCCTGACCGGAGGTTCCCCAGCATGGCGACAGCCAACGCATGCGTTCCGGAAACAAACTGGGAACGGACTAACGCAGCTTCCGTCCCAAACACTTCCGCATAAATCTCATCCAGCTTTTCCCTGCCCAGATCATTATAGGCATATCCTGTCGTCGGTTTCATATAAAAGTCAGACACATGATGATGGCGAAACGCAGTAATTACTTTTTCCGTATTTTTTAAAGCAATCGCATCATAATAATGACTTTGTTTTTCCACCACCTTCCTCGCTGCATCAAATATCGCTTCAAAATCTGTTTCATTTTGCATATTCATTCTTACAGGTCACCTTCAACTATAAATTTTTCCCAACGGGAAATCTCAGCAGTCTGCATCCGCACAGTCATTTTGATTCCTTCCGGCGCATAATCCTGCGACAACACCGTTCCCGATTCAAACAGTTTCGCCGCCATACCAGAATCACTGTACGGAATTAATAACGTCACTTCTGCTGATTTTAACTTTAAATGATTCGCTATGATCTCAAGCAAAGTATCCAACCCGATTTGTTTCTTTGCAGAGATGCAAACGCTCTCCGGAACAGCCCGAAGCTGTTCCAGCAATCCGCTGTCTTCCGGAAGCTTATCAATTTTATTGAACACGCTTAACACCGGTTTGTCCTGCGCCCCTACCTCATGCAGCACGCGATAGACTGCTTCGCTCTGCTCTTTATAAAGCGGGTGGCTTACATCAATGACATGTACCAGCAGATCTGCGTCCAAGGTTTCTTCCAATGTGGATTTAAACGCTGCGATCAGCTGATGCGGAAGCCGCTGGATAAAACCCACCGTATCAGTCAGGATCGCCTGCCGCTTATCCGGCAGGTCAAGCTGACGCGTCGTTGGATCCAGCGTCGCGAACAACTGGTCTTTTTCATACACATCGGAATGTGTGAGAACATTCAGCAAGGTAGATTTGCCCGCATTCGTATAACCGACCAGACTGACCGAAGGCGCCTGGTTTTTATTGCGGCGCGAGCGGTGCAGCTTGCGAACATTCTGCACTTTATCAATACATCCTTTAATGTACGCAATACGGTCGCGGATGATACGCCGGTCCGTCTCCAGCTTTGTCTCGCCGGGACCGCGTGTACCGATGCCGCCGCCCAGCCGGGAAAGGGAAAGCCCCTGCCCCATGATCCGCGGCAGCGTATATTGAAGCTGGGCCAGTTCCACCTGCAGCTTACCTTCATTGGTCTGGGCCCGCTGCGCAAAAATATCCAGAATTAAGGCAGTCCGGTCAATGACTTTAATCCCCAGCGCCTGTTCCAGGTTACGCTGCTGTGCCGGCGACAATTCTTCATCAAAAATACAGAGATCAATATCTTCCTGCTGTGCAAATAACGCCAGGTCCCGCACTTTACCGCGACCGATGAAAAATCCCGGATCCGGCTTGGGCCGTTTCTGTAAGAATTTCGCTTTTACATCAGCACCTGCCGTTTCTGCCAGCTGGCGCAATTCTTCCAGCGAATCCTCACTGGTCCACTGCCGGTCCTGTTTACCGTATTCCAGACTCACCAGCATGGTCCGTTCCGGACGCTGTTCCAGTTTCTGGTCATCATCCGTAACAGCCAGCAGTTTTTCCGCCGAACTGATCACGTTAGGCAGGAACAATGTGTCAAGCACATCTGCTTTTAACGCGCCATATTCCTGGACGGTGTACTGCCCGTAATCATCCTTGCCGGTGATGATGGCAAAATTCAGGACAAACTCTTCCGGCTTTTCATCGTTGACGCCGATGGCTGCCATCAGATCATATTTATGCGCGCGCAGCGCAGAAAGATCAATACCGCTCAGCTGGGAATTCCCGCCCGGATGCGTGTGAATGCAGCGAATCCCGCTCAGCCGTCCGCTTCCCCTGCGTCCCGACAGATCCGGCAACGAGACCGTATTACTGTCGCCGATGGAAACACTTAATACATTTCCTTTTCGGTCCAGAAAGATATTCACTTCCCGGTTGACTGCCGTTGTTATCTTTGACATCTCGACAGCAAGCTCGGGGGAGACAAGCTGCCACGGAGGCGCTTTGTATTCGTAAAGCTGCTGTAACGCCTCTATTATATTATTTTTTAAGCCGTCCGTATTTCCGATCACTTCATGCATGACAGGCTCCATTCCGCCGCCTGCTTATCAGGCGGCACAAACAGTGACGCAGAGACGTTTTTGTGCTGCGTCCAAAAGAAAGCGCGGATTGAGTCTCATCTTTACTCCGGCCAACGCTTTTTGCAAACGACTCAGGCAATCGCGTCAGCTTATTAAATCAGCGCTTCCTTATTTCAGTTCTTCGTCCGGGCCGGTTCTATATTCACCTTGTAACCGCGGATGCTGTTCTTATGCATCACGGCCATGACCTTTTCCGCAACCTGTTCCGGAACTTCTACAAAAGAGAATTTATCAAAAATATTGATGAGGCCTATAGAACGGGCCGGAATATCCGCTTCTTTTGCAATGGTACGCACCAGCTCCGGAACCGTAATTTTCTGGCTGCGTCCAATATTCAGGAAGAAACGCACCATGCCGGGCCGGCCGCCGGTGTTGGAAAGATTCGGAGCCGTCAGATCGCTGATAGTGTTATTCTCTTCACGGATCTCCAACGCCCGGTTCCCTTCCTGCATTAATTTCAACGCGGCAGCGGCGATCTCTTCCAGATCGTACTCCTTGCTTAAGGAATTGACAACCGGCATATAGTCCCCGTAATTCCCCATTTCCAGAATAGCCTGCATCTTGGAAATGATCTGTTCCCGCTGATGCTCCAGCACATCTGTCGTGGTAGGAAGTTCGCGACGGCGGATGCGCGTCTTGGCGATCCGCTCGATCAGTTTCAGCTGACGGAACTCGCGGGGCAAGATAAATGTCAGCGCTACGCCGGTATTGCCCGCGCGCCCCGTCCGGCCGATCCGGTGCACGTAACTTTCCGGATCCTGGGGAATATCATAATTGATCACATACTGCACATTGTCAATATCCAGTCCGCGGGCGGCAACATCCGTTGCAATCAGAATGTCCAGACGTCCTTCCTTGAACTTTTTCATGACCCGGTCACGCTGGGTCTGGCTCAGATCCCCGTGCAGTCCTTCCGCCAGATAACCGCGGCTGCCTAACGAAGAGACCAGATCGTCGACGCCCCGTTTGGTACGGCAGAAGATGATGGATTTCCCTTCGATGCCTGCATCCAGCAAACGGGAAATCCCTTCAATTTTATCGCGGGTCTCAAAGTAATACTGATCGATCAGCGGAACCGTGATCTCTTCTTTGCTGACCGTAACCATCTGGGGCGCCCGCATGTACTTTTTTGTAAGACTCAGGATCGGGCGCGGCATCGTAGCGGAAAACAGCATGGTCTGCCTGTCGGAAGGCACGTTGGCCATGATCTCTTCCATATCGTCGATAAAGCCCATATCCAGCATCTCGTCCGCTTCGTCCAAAACCAGATAACGAACGTGGTTCAGTTTGATGGTCCCTCTGCGGATATGGTCCAACAGACGGCCCGGCGTACCGATCACGATTTGCACACCGCTTTTTAAGGCGCGGATCTGGCGATCGATGGGCTGACCGCCGTAAACCGGAACCACTTTGATCCGTTTGTTGCGGCCAATCTTTCCGATCTCTTCCGCTACCTGGATAGCCAGCTCGCGGGTCGGACTCATGACCAGCGCCTGTATGTGGCGATGGTCCTCGATGCCCTGTATCATAGGAATACCAAACGCAGCCGTCTTGCCGGTACCGGTCTGGGCCTGCCCGATGATATCCTTTCCTTCCAACAATAAAGGAATCGCCTGCTGCTGTATAGGAGACGGTTCTTCAAAGCCCATCTCCTTTAACGCGGCGACAATGCGTTTCTCAAGCACTAATTCCCCAAAATTATCTGTCTGTGTCATGGTCATTACTGATTTCCTCCAAATCCTCCCGATTCAAACTGCACTTTTTCACTCTTTCAAGGGCCAGGCCTATGGCTGCCATAGCAGCCCTGTGTTTAACCTGCGAGCGGGCGCCGGAAAAATTGAACTTGCGGCATTCTTCCCCATTTTCATCCGCGACCGCTATATAAACAAGGCCGACCGGTTTTTTACGCGTCCCGCCGCCGGGTCCGGCCAGTCCGGTAATGCTTGCTGCAAAATCTGCGCCAATCAATTCGCGAACGCCTCGTGCCATTTCCAAAGCAACCTCTTCGCTGACAGCGCCTTTTTTGTCTAATATTGTTTTATTGACATGAATGACATCTCTTTTAATTTCATTGGTATAACTGACAACGGAACCTTTCAGATACTCCGAACTGCCAGGGACATCTGTCATCAGGCTGGACGCCAGGCCCCCGGTACAGGATTCCGCAAATGCGATCGTCATCTGCCGTTCCAACAGTTCTTTACCCAAAACTTCCGGCAACGTGTCGTTATCGTACCCGTAAACATATGTCCCGACAATCGCTTCCACCTTTTCCTGCATGGCCGCAATCATCCTGTCCGCTTCTTCCTCCGCGGCCGCTTTGGCTGTCAGGCGGACCAGGATTTCCCCATGCCGGGCATACAGCGCAATCGTCGGGTTGGACTGCTGCAAAATCAGGTCGTCCAGCAATTCGGCCACGCCCGACTCCCCAATGCCATACAACTTTAATGTATGGGATTTTATGATCCCGTTTTGCGGAAAACGCTGTTCAAAAAACGGGAACAACTCCTTTTCACATACATGCTTTAATTCAAAGGGCGGTCCCGGCAGCATCACAAACATGGTGCTGTCATGCTCCAGCACAAGACCGGGCGCCGTCCCCACTTCGTTACGGAGCACCACCGCACCGCTGGGAACCATGGCCTGTTTGTCGTTATTCGCCGCAATACAGATATTCCGTTTAGACAACAACGTATGGATATGTTCCCAGACTTCCAGATTCATATACAATTCCGCGCCGCAGAATTTGGCTACCAGCTCTTTCGTAATATCACCCCGGGTAGGTCCCAGTCCCCCGCTAGTGATGACGATATCCGCCCGGGCAGCGGCAATCTTCAGCGCATCTTCCAGTCGTTCCGGATTATCTCCCACCGTCGTCTGATACAACACATCAAAACCGCGGGCGTTTAATTCCTGCGCCAGATACGTAAAATTCGTATTTAAAATTTCACCCAGAAGAAGTTCCGTCCCGGTCGTGATGACCTCAACTTTCATTCGGCTCCCTCCCCGTTTTACATTAAACAGCATATATCGCAGCCAATCGCTGACCAGTCAGATCATTTCCGCCAACCCTGGCCGTTTTGCCTGACGCTGCTGAAACAACTGTCGATCCTCTTGAAGGAATCGCTGATTAAATCCGGTTTGCCACTACTTCGTAAGCAAATCCCTGATCCACCCTGATCCTGATAAAATCACCGGGCTGCAGACCGGGCGCATCTTCTACAAAAATGCTGCCGTCGATATCCGGGGCTTCCCGATAGCTTCGGGCCACGGCCAGGTCTTTTTCCTCTTCGTCATATCCTTCCACGACAACTTCCAGTTCCCTGTCTTCCAGCGATTTATGGATATCTTCCGAAATCCCCGCCTGTATCGCCATCAGTTCATCATAGCGCCGCTGTTTGATTTCTTCCGGAATCTGGTCAGGCATGGCAGCAGCTGCTGTATTTTCTTCCTGGGAATACTGGAACACACCGGCATTTTCAAATTTCTGTTCTGTCACAAATTCTTTCAGTATAGCAAAATCTTCCTCCGTTTCACCGGGAAAGCCTACAATAAATGTAGTGCGCACCACGATATCGGGAATCCGGTCCCGCAGTTTCTTCAACAGCGACCTGGTCTCCGCCAGCCGGTCACGGCGGCGCATGGCATGCAGCAGCCGGTCGCTGGCATGCTGCAACGGCAGATCCACATAGTGACAGACTTTCGGCAACGTTGCATAGGCTTCTATCAGTTCATCCGTAAAGGTGTTCGGATACGAATACAAAACACGGATCCATTTCAGACCCTCCAGCCCATTTAAGTCGCGCAGCAGTTCTGCCAGCCGCAGTTTTCCGTACCGGTCCTGCCCGTAACGGGTCGTATCCTGGGCGATGACCACCAGTTCTTTCACACCCCGGGCAACCAAATCTTTCGCTTCCGCCATGACCTGTTCGTAAGGCTTGCTGATATAACGGCCGCGAATCAGGGGAATTGCGCAGAAGGAACAGAAATTATCGCAGCCCTCCGCAATTTTCAGATACGCCATATAGTGCGGCGTTGTCAGCTTGCGGGGATCAGCAGCCAATTGCTTTTGGTTTGGCATTATCTCCTGTGTTTGTACTTGCTTTTTTGTTTGCGCCTGCTTTTCCTTTGGGTCATGTGCGGAATGCAGATCTCTTTGCGCAGTTTTTTCTGCCTGCATTAGAGAGTTTCCCTCTGTTGGAAGCAGATCATTTTCTGTTAAATGCAGTACCCGCTGCCCCTGCATCACGCAATCAATGACAGTCGCAATATCTTTGTACACATTAGTACCCACAATAGCGTCCACTTCCGGCATATCCGCAAACAATTCCTGCGCATACCGCTGCGCCAGGCAGCCGGTCACGATCAGATAGTTACAACATCCATCTGTCTTATAAGACGACATGGAAAGGATTGTTTCGATAGATTCCTGCTTCGCCGATTCAATAAAACCACAGGTATTGACTATGATAATTTCCGCTTCTTCCGGATCGTTTGTAATTTCAATTTTATATTTTTCAATAATGCCCAGCATGACCTCGGAATCCACCAGATTCTTCGGACAGCCCAGACTGATCAGACCTAATTTCACTTTACGTCCTCCCCGGCCAGACGGATTTCCTTCAGCCACGTTTCCGTCAGTTTTTCTACAGCCGCTTCCTCTTTATAAAATGTATTTAACCATAATCTGTCCATATTTACCGTCTGCCCTTTTTCTCCCTGCGGCAAAACCGGCAAAAATCCGCATCTCGTTGTCATCAGCGCCGTCCGTGCATCAGGTGATTGCAGGATCCAGTTGGCAAAAGACACGATTCCCTTTTGCTTTTTGGAATTTCTGACGATACCCAGCCCGTACAGATTCACCGGCGTTCCTTCTTCCGGTATCAAAACATAGGCGGGGAAATCATTCTGCAGATATTTGAACACATGACTTCTCCGTGTCACCGCAATATCCGCGTCGCCGGTTGCCGCCATACGGACCGGCGTGATTGGAAATTTCGCGTACTGCCGGATCATGGGCCGCAGCTCTTTTAACCAGGAGAGAAACTCATGCTGCCCCATTCGGGAAGACATGGCTGTCAGAAAGCCCTCCGTCGAATCGTTATCGCTGAGATTTTCCATGACGATCTGCGCCCCGGTCTGTTTCGGAACATCCAGCCAGTGCAGAATCTGCTGCTGTCCCACCTTCCTTGAATATTCCTGATTGATCAGGAGCACGGCGGGATCATAGAACAATGTGATCCACCGGTCTTTCTCATCTTTCAGTTCCAGTGGAAGCAGGTCGGCATATTCTGCCTGCATCGGTTGTAGCATATCCGCCGCGGCTTTCTGCTTCAGGTCTTTCTCCCCGCTGATGATACAGTCCGACTGAGCCAACTGATCTTCCGCATCGGTTACTTCAAACGCGATTTGTTTATCTGAGGGCAACCCTTCGTTGAATTTTACGCACAACGATTCCACGAAGGATTTGTCCAGCGTCGTATACACTTGTATTTTCTCTTTTGGCCCTGCAGCGCTGAAAAAACTGCAGCCTGTTATTATGAAAAGAAAACAGAGCAGGACCAAAGTGATTTTGTTTCTGTACATGAGTGAATTAAGCCTCTAAGTAGTAAAATTGAAGTTTGTAAGCCCG
>DDQB01000011.1:0-7618 GCA_002342505.1 Acidaminococcaceae bacterium UBA2453 | reverse complement strand
CCGTGTTTCGCGACGGGTATGGTGACCCCGGTTCTCACGGATGAGGCACTTCGGGCCGTCGCCAATCAGATCAGTTCGCCCGCCTTCTTTTAATGCTTCTATGACAAGCGCACGGTTCCGCGGATTACGATACTGCATCAGCGCGCGCTGCATCGCTTTATGATGGGGATTATGCACTGTGTACACCCGTTTCCCCGTAAACGGATCGATACCGGAATAATACATGGCCGTAGAAGCGCTTCCAGGCGTCGGGATAAAATCCTGCACCTGTTCCGGATGGCGTCCCGTATCACGCAGGAATTCCGCCAGTTCGATCGCATTCGCCAGCGTGCAGCCGGGATGGCTGGAGATAAAATACGGGACCAGGTACTGCTCTTTCCCAATTTCCTTATTTTTCTGCATGAACGCTTTCACAAACTTCAGGTAAACTTCCCTGCCCGGTTTCCCCATATGTTTCAGCGTTGCGTCTGCAATATGCTCCGGCGCGATCTTCAACTGTCCGCTCACATGGTAACGGCACAGTTCGTCCAAAAACTGCTGCTTATTTTCCGCCAGCAGGTAATCGTAGCGGATGCCGGAACGGATGAACACCTTTTTAATTCCCGGCAGGGCGCGCAATTCACGAAGCAGTTTAATATAATCGCTGTGGTCTGCGTCCAGGTTGGGACAAGGCTTTGGAAACAGACACTGCCGGTCTTTGCAGGCGCCAAATTTCAGTTGCTTCTTGCAGGCCGGGTGACGGAAGTTCGCCGTAGGCCCGCCCACATCGTTGATATACCCTTTGAAATCAGGAAACTGCGTCATCTCTTTTGCTTCTTTTATAATAGAAGCGTGACTGCGCGCCTGGATGATCCGTCCCTGATGGGCGTGGATGGCGCAGAAGGAACAGCTGCCAAAACAGCCGCGGCAGCTGACGATGCTGAACTTCACTTCTTCCAGCGCCGCAATGCCTCCGGCTTTATCATACATGGGATGCCACTGCCGTGTGTAGGGCAGATCGTAAATTGCGTCCATCTCCTCTTCCGTCAGCGGCATAGCCGCCGGGTTCTGCACAATATATAACCCATGCCGGTTCTTCTGCACGACCGTCTTTCCGTAAAAGGGATCCACGTTATCATATTGCAGTTTGTAAGCTTCAGCAAGCAATTCTTTATTTTTACAGATTGCATCGTAACCGGGCAGTTCCACATATTCTTCCAGTCCCTCCGGTGTATCTGACGCATAAGCGGTTCCCCGTATATAATGCAGGTCTTCGCCGGAAGCGCCGCCCGCCAGATAGTCTGCAATCTCCCGGATCTGAGCTTCCCCCATGCCGCAGACCAGAAGATCAGCCCCGCTTTCCGTCAAAATAGAAGGCAGCAGTTTGTCTTCCCAGTAATCATAATGAGCAAACCGTCGCAGACTGGCTTCAATGCCCCCGATGATCACCGGCAGATCCGGCCACAGCTTTTTTACAATTTTTGTATAAACAAGGGTAGCGTGGTCGGGACGTTTCCCCATCTCTTTGCCGGGCGTATATTTATCTTCGCTGCGGGGTTTCCGGGCCGCCGTATAATGACAGAGCATGGAATCCAGATTGCCGCCGCAGACAAGCGTGCCAAGCCGCGGCTTCCCCATCACTGTAAAAGCTTCCGGGGCGCGCCAGTCCGGCTGCGCCAAAATCGCAACTTTATATCCGGCCGCTTCCAGCACGCGGCAGATGACCGCAGGCGCAAAGGACGGATGATCCACATACGCGTCTCCGCTGACAAACAGAAAGTCAAGCTGTTCCCAGCCTCTTTCCTGCATATCCTCTTTGCACACGGGTAAAAAATTCAAATTCATTTCGGTTCCTTTCCGGCAGGAGCGTAAACTCTTGTGACCGGTTCCTTTGTTTCTTCGCGCGGTAATCGTATATGATTATGTTCAATCGTCATGTCTTGCAGGTTTCCAAAGCGGACCATGATTGCTGCGTTGCTGGTAAAATGCCTGCTTTCCCCTTTCAGCAGATTACCCTCATACAATACCTTTCCGTTTTGTTCCGTAACGCGCAGCCAGCATTTTCCGTTGGAAGTTAAAACCAGGTCCGTTGCCCCGTCCTGCGAGGCTGTTGTTTTCACAGAAGGATCCTGGGCAGAATTTACCGCGGCAGCGTTTGCATTGGGAAGCGCTGCTGATTGGTTCGCCCCTCCCGCGCCAGACTGCGTTGTAATTTTCGCTTCTTTATCTTTTACCGAATTTATTTCATCCGGTTTTGTTTCCGATTTATTAAGCGCGGCGGAAGCGTTGTCTGTCTTGCCCGCCTTCCCCTTTTCACCGGGCGCGGCTTTATCGTTTGCACCATTAAAAATGCTGAAACCGGAAAACAAAGACGTCTCTTTTTCAGTCGCTGTCTGCGTCCGGTAAAAGTAAAATCCACCCGCCGCCAGAAGCAGCGCCGCAATCACGCAGCCAACCACAAACAGACGGCGACCTCCGTCGTCCGTTCCGGAACCGATGTCCCGGTTTGACTTAAACGTGGGCCGTACTTTGACATGCTGTGATTCCCGGATGGTATTACGATCGCCGGCAGGCGCGTTACCGTCCCGTTCCGCTTTGTATTCCTCCACCAGTTGCGCCCCATCCAGGCCAAGATAATTCCCGTAAGTGCGGATCACGCCCTTAACAAATACCTCCCCGGACAAGGCGGCAAACTCATTCTTTTCAATTGCTTCCAGATAAATCTTCCGGATATTGGTCTCCCTGGCCACTGTATCCAACGATACACCATTGGCTACACGGGCATCCTGCAACGTCTTTCCAACATCCATTTCAAATACTCTCCTGTTTATTTACGAAACCGCCGATTCCTCTCGTCAGCGTTTTCCTGCGCTTTGTTTCCTTACTGCTCGCCGTTAAAGTCATCCTTGTTGAGGAAACGGTATTCCACTTCCTCTTTCGATAACAACAACTCGCGGGGCTTGCTGCCGATAGCCGGTCCCACGATGCCAAGTTCTTCCATGGTGTCCACCAGACGCGCCGCCCGGTTATAGCCGATACGGAACCGGCGCTGCAGCATGGAAGAAGAAGCCTGTCCCAGTTCCAGCACCAGCCGGATCGCCTCGTCCAGCAGTTCATCCTGTCCGTCGTCCGCAGCCGCTGCTGCCTCTGCCGTTCCGTTGGACGCTTTCTCTTCTTTCTGGCTGTCGCTGGGAAGCGCCGCGCTGGTCACTTCCTCACTGTATTCAACCGGGATCGCCTGTTCTTTAATAAAGCCGGTCACCCGGTTCAGTTCTTCGTCGCTGACAAAAGCGCCCTGCACACGGGACGGTTTGTTGGCCCCGATGGGATAGAACAGCATATCGCCCTTGCCCAGCAGTTTTTCCGCGCCGCCCATATCCAGAATGGTACGGGAGTCCGTCAGGGAAGAAACCGCAAAGGCAATACGGGACGGAATGTTCGCTTTCACGATACCGGTAATAACATCCACGGAGGGTCGCTGTGTGGCCAGCACCATATGGATGCCGCAGGCCCGGGCTTTCTGGGCCAGACGCAAAATCGCATCTTCCACGTCGGCTTTCGCCACCATCATCAGGTCGCTCATTTCGTCAATGACAATGACAATGTACGGCATCTTTTCCACTGCCTGCGCATTATATGCCTTGATATCCCGCACATGGGTATCCGCAAAGGATTTGTAACGCCGTTCCATCTCCGACACAGCCCAGTGCAGCGCGGAGGCTGCCTTTTTCGGGTCGGTCACCACCGGCACCAGCAGATGGGGAATGCCATTGTAATTTGTCAGTTCAACAACTTTCGGGTCCACCAGGATCAGCTTTACTTCATCCGGCCGGGCCTTGTACATGATACCCGCCAGCAGTGTGTTGACGCAGACGGATTTACCGCTGCCCGTCGTGCCTGCAATCAGCAGGTGGGGCATCTTGGACAGGTCGATGGTGATGACCTTGCCTTCAATGTCCTTGCCCAGCCCTACGCACAGCTTGGACGAATCGTTGCGGACCGCATCGCAGTCCACGATCTCCCGGAAGCTCACCATATCGTTGGTAATATTCGGCGCTTCGATCCCAATCGCCGCCTTGCCGGGGATCGGCGCTTCCACACGGACACCGGGCGCTGCCAGACGCAAAGCAATATCATCAGCCAGATTCACTACCGTACTGACTTTGACGCCGGGCGCCGGCTCCAGTTCGTACCGGGTCACGGACGGTCCTCTCGTCACGCCGATCACTTTGGCATTTACCCGGAAATCCGCCAGCGTCTTTTCCAAAATGGCGCACTGTCTTCTCACATCCGCATCAAACTGATGCTGATCAACGATTTTGGCTGGATTCAGCAGTTCAATCGGCGGAAAGATATACGCCGGCGGCGGGGGTGCTTCCGTTTCTTTGTCGGTTCCGTCGCCCGTTTCATCTTCTACACCGTTTTCATTATTTCCTTCTATTGTACATGTATTGTTTCCGGCATCGGCCGCGCCTTTTTCCTCTGCTGTGACCTGCCCGGTCTCCCTGTCCGGTTCCGTTTCTTTTGCAATCGCAACACCCGCAGCCGTTTCTGTTTTTTCCGCAAAAACAGCGGATGCGTCTTCTGCAGGAGACGACGATTCACTTTCCGTTCCCTGCTGCGCGGATACCGAAGCATCCGCTCCCTTCAGTCCGGTTCCCGATACTGGGCCCACTGAGCCTGGCATTGTTGTTGCCGCCGTTGTTGCTGTGCCCACGGATGCAGCAGCCGCGCTTTCCGTTGCGACAGCCGAAGCCGCAACCTCCGTTGCCTTGCGGACGCCAAATTTCGTCAGCTCAAACCGCGGCGCGCCCGCCGCCTGTTCTGTCCCTGACGATACAGCGCCTGCCCTGTCGCCGTAATGAGAAATAGGAATCTCTCGCTGTTCCTGTACCGGAAGCATCGCGTCCTTTTCCCAGGGCGCCGGTTCCGGATCGTCCCTGTGCCCGTTGATGATTCCGTTTGCCGGTCGCAGCACTACCGTCTCCTGTTTTTCCGGATGTACAACGATCAGTTTCGGCTTTTCTTTCTCAGCCGGCTTGTGATTGGCCATCTGTTCCGGCGTAATCTCCCGGTCCTTTTCCACCCGGTCAGGCCAGGGATCGTCGAACCCGGTCTGTACAGGCTGCTTATCCTGTTTTTTATTGCCCAAATTCAAAATCTGTTTGAATACAGAATCTTTTCTTATATCCTCATTGTAGTCGGAAAACTCTTTACTATTATATGGATCCATCGATCCGCCGTTCCGTTCTGTGGAAACAGTATGCCGTACCACAAAATCGCTTTCCGGTTTTTGCGGCGCCGGTTCCTCCGGCTCCGGTTCCGGCAGCTTCCGATCCCTGCGCCGTGCCCGACTGGCTTCCCGCATATTCTGGATCTTGTCGCCCGCTTTTGTTGTAAGCGAGGCCAGCGATAATTTACCGGTCAGCACCAGCCCCGCCAGCATGCCGCCGATCAGCAAAATAACAGAACCGGTAGAGCCCGCCACGGAATGCAGAAGCTTCGCCAGCGCGCCGCCGATCATGCCGCCGCCATTGGGCAAAAAGGAAAGCTCCATCTCATAATCCAGCGGGACAAAAATATGATGCAGGAAACCAAGCAGGCAGACATAGAACAACACCGCAGCCCAGAACCAGCCGAACCGGATGATATTCTTTCCCACCCGGAAATAGCCGATCCCCATGGCGATACAACTTAAAGGGAACAAAATTGCTCCCAGACCGAATCCGTAACGCATCGCCTCACGGAAGAACTCGCCGACAAATCCTGTGGGAAGACCTGCGTATGCTGCCAGTAAGAACAGCCCCGCGGCCAGAAAGAGCAGTCCTTTCAACTCGCTCCTCTGCCCTTCTTTTTTTATTTCTTTGTCTTTTTGTACTGCTTCCTGTTTCTTCACTTTCCGCCTCACAAAAACAAATCAAACGCACCCTGAAAGCGTACGGAAGGACGGACCGCACCGGCCCGTCCTTTTCGGGAAGCGCCGGCCAGGCCGCGCTTCTTACTGCTTTTTAAAGAAGTGCTTCCTCACACTTCCATAATAATCGGTATGATCATCGGGCGGCGTCTCGTCTTTTCAAATAAGAACCGGCCCAGCGAATCACGGATAGCCGTCTTTAATGCAGACCATTCCATGTTATGGTTATCTTCGCATTTATCCAGCGCAGCCTGCACTTTGCCCCGCGCTTCTCCCATCAGGTCTTCCGCTTCCCGCACATACACAAACCCGCGGGATACGATATCCGGGCCTGCCACGATCTGGCCGGAGGCTTTATCCACTCCTACCACCACGATCATGATGCCGTCCTGGGACAGCTGGCGGCGGTCGCGCAACACAATGTTGCCAACGTCGCCGACGCCTAAGCCGTCGATGAGCACCTTGCCCGAGGTCACCTTGCCGTTCAGGCAGATCTTATCTTTTGTCAGTTCTACGATGGCGCCGTTCTCCGCAAGCAGGATGTTCTTATGATCCATGCCCAGGCTTTCCGCCAGCTTGGCATGCTTCATCAGGTGCCGGTATTCGCCGTGCACCGGCATGAAGAACTTCGGACGCACCAGGTTGTGCATGATCTTCAGCTCTTCCTGGCTGGCGTGGCCGGACACATGGACGCCGTTGGCTTTTTCATACACCACTTCCGCGCCCAGCATATACAAGTGGTTGATGGTGTTGGATACCATCTTCTCGTTGCCGGGAATGGGAACAGCCGAAATGATTACCGTGTCCCCGGGAACGATCTGCACCTTGCGGTTCTCGCCCATGGACATGCGGGTGAGGGCCGACATAGGTTCGCCCTGGCTGCCTGTACAGATGACCACAATCTTGTCATTGGAATAATTCCGGATCTCGTCAATATCGATCAGCACGCCGTCCGGTACTTTCAGATAGCCCAGCTCCAGCGAGATGCTGACCACATTCACCATGCTGCGGCCCATGACCGCCACTTTGCGTTTGTATTTCACCGCCGCGTCGCAGATCTGCTGGATGCGGTGCACGTTGGACGAGAACGTGGCGATGATGATCCGGTTCTTCGCATACCGGAACTCATTGTCAAAGGTCTCTCCTACAAACTTTTCACTTTGCGTATAACCCGGACGTTCTGCGTTGGTACTGTCCGCCATCATCAGCAGTACGCCCCGGTCGCCGTATTCGGCAAAACGGTTCAGCTCCATGACCTGTCCGTCCACCGGCGTCTGGTCGATTTTAAAGTCGCCCGTGTGGATGATCAGCCCCACCGGCGTATGGATCGCCATACCGATCGCATCGGGAATGCTGTGGTTCACACGCATGAACTCCAGCTTGAATACGCCGGCCCGCACACGGTCGCCGGACTTGACCACATTTAACGAAGCCGTGGTCACCCCCGCCTCGTCCAGACGTCCTTTCAGGATACCGAGAGTTAAAGCAGTACCGTAAACGGGAACATCCAGCTGTTTTAAAATAAAGGGAAGCGCGCCGATATGATCTTCATGGCCGTGGGTTAAAAAGATGCCTTTTACTTTGTCCTGATTTTCAATTAAATAGGTAATGTCGGGAATGACCAAGTCGATTCCCAGCATGTCGTCTTCAGGAAACATTAAACCGGCGTCAACCAGAATGATGTCGTTCCCATAACGGAAGACCGTCATGTTCTTTCCGATTTCG
>DDQB01000072.1 GCA_002342505.1 Acidaminococcaceae bacterium UBA2453 | reverse complement strand
ATATGGAAGCGATGAGTAAATATACGGTCCCGCCAGAAGCCGCCGTTTCCTGAAGCACGAATGCACTCCCTGTATTATACTATATAAATAAAAATTACAAAAGGGAATTTTATACAAAATCCCCTTTTGTTTGCGTTTGCTATTAAAATCTGTGTTTTCTGTTATGCAATAAGCCGTCGATCCTTCCCGTCCGTGCGCTCACCCGCGCTTTGTCCGAATGAGTTTGTCGCTGTCGCCGCATCGCAATCGTAAATTCAAAGCGTCATCCGCTTATTTTTTAACAGCGCCGAACCATTTTTCATAAATCTTGTCGTATTCGCCGTTTTTCTTCAGATCCAGCATCGCCTTGTTTATCTCTTTGGTCAGCGGGCTGTTTTTCTTCAGGGACAGGCCATAAGATTCTGCTTCCATGGTATCGCCCACGATCTTGGCAGATTCCTTGCCGCCGCCCTGGGCCAGGTAATACTCAGCAACCGGCTTGTCGATAATAACCGCGTCCACGCCTTTGTTCTTCAGTTCCAGGAACACTTCAGCGTTCGTATTGAAGTTCTTCACTTTCGCGCCGGGAACCTTGGCCGCGCGGTCTGCGCCGGTAGTACCGATCTGTACCGCAATTCCCTTATTATTCAGGTCGTTCACGCTTTTAACAGCAGCGTTATCTTTATTGACTACCACGACCAGACCAGATACGTAGTACGGGTCGCTCATATCAACGGCTTTCTGCCGATCCGGGGTGATGCTCATGCCGGCTGCCGCCACATCAATATTGCCTGCGTTCAGGGCCGGGATCAGGGCGTCAAAGCCCATGTTCTGGATTTCCACTTTCATATTCAGCTGCTTGCCGATAGCCCGGATCAGATCCATATCAAACCCGTCAAAGTCTTTGCTGCCTTCCTTTTGGAATTCAAAGGGAGCAAAGGTCGGTTCCGTACCTACCCGCAACACCTTAGGAGCCTGCGCCACTTTATTGTCCGCCGCTTTCTTATCTCCACCGCCGCAGCCTGCAACCATCATTACAGCCATTAACATGCTCATGATAAGCATCCATGTTTTTTTCATTTTACAAAAAACCTCCCGTTTTGTTCTGTTTGTCTTAATAATATATACATTCAGCTATATTTTCCAATCCTGATGGACCGCCCCTCATGTCAAGCATATTAATACTAAAATCAGATCGTGTCAATTACTTTTCCGGTTTTTTCCCGAACCATTTTTCATACAACTTATCATAGGTTCCGTTTTTCCGCAGTGCGTCCAGCGCTTTATCAACGTCTTTCGCCAGTTCCGGTTTCTTCTTGGAGATAACGATACCGTAATCTTCCGCCGTCAGCGGATTGCCAACCAGTTTTGCGTATTCGCTGCCGCCGTTCTTCAGGAAGTACTGCAGCACCGGCAGGTCGCTGATCACAGCGTCCGCCCCTTTGTTCTTCAGTTCCATGCAGGCCAGATCGCTGGTGTTAAAGGTCTTCAGCGTCGTGCCCTTTTCTTTCAGCTTTTCGCCGTACAGGGCGCCGGTGGTTCCCAGCTGCACCGCAACGGTCTTCCCTTTCAGGTCCTCAAAGCTCTTCACGTCGTTGACATCCTTGCGTACTACAAATGCCAGACCGGATTTATAATACGGCTGCGAGAAGATGACCTGCTGCTTCCGTTCTTCCGTAATCGTAAAGCCGGCAATGGCCACGTCCAGATTGCCGGTGTTGATGGCCGGGATCAGGGCGTCGAAGCCCATGTTCTTGATCGTGCATTTTTTGTAGCCCATCTCTTTTGCGATGGCGCGGATCAGATCCATATCAAAACCGGTAAATTCCTTGGAATCCTTTTCCGGGAATTCAAAGGGCGCAAAAGACGGTTCGGTGCCTACGATCAGCTCTTCTTTTGCTGCCGGAGCCGGCGCAGCCGCTTTCTTGTCCCCTTTGTCACCGCCGCCGCAACCGGCAGCCAATATCCCCATAGCCAATACTAAAACGCTTAATAATACAGTCAGTTTTTTCATTATCCTTCCCCCTCCAGACTATCTATTCACTGTAATCCTACAGGAACGATCACTTCGCTTTGCCCGATCCAAACCACTTATCATACAGTTTATCATAAGTACCATTCTGTTTCAGCACATCCAGCGCCTGATCCACTGCTTTGACCATGTCCGGGTTCTTTTTAGATACCATGATGCCGTAATTCTCCTCCGTCAGCGGGTCTCCTGCCAGACGGGCATAGGAGCTGCCGCCTACCGCCAGGAAGTGTTGCAGTACCGGCAGATCGCAAATGACCGCGTCGACGTTGCCGGCCATAAGTTCCATCAGCGCCTGATCGGTCGTTTCATACATTTTCAGTACGGCTCCCTTTTCCTGCAGCTTTTCCCCGTACAGGGCGCCCGTTGTCTTTTCCTGAACCGCGACACGTTTCGTCTTCAGGTCTTCAAAGCTCCTTACATCATCCACGCCTTTGCGCACAATGAACGCCAGCCCCGATTTGTAATAGGGTTTGGAAAAGAACACCATCTTCTTCCGCTCCTCAGTAATGGACAGGCCGGCAATGGAAACATCCGCTTTCCGGGCGTTGATGGCCGGGATCAGGTCGTCAAAGTTCATATTGGTCACGGTACATTTCTTAAACCCCATCTCTTTGGCGACCGCGCGGATCAGGTCGATATCAAATCCTCTAAGCTCACCGGTCTTTTTATCTTCATACTCAAACGGGGCAAAAGCAGCTTCCGTACATACGACCAGCTCCTCTTTCAGAACCGCTTTATAGGCGGACTTATCATCTTTTCCGCCACCGCAGCCTGCAGTGACGGCCGCCGCTGCCAAAATCAGAAAACTGAAAAAAGCAATCAGTCTTTTCACTCGGATTTTCCTCCTGCATTCCACGACAGTCCATCCTGACGCAGAATTTTTACTATCTGCAGATCGGTTAAACAATAAAAACACTCCGGCTGACCTGGTTTTCGCCCCCACACCCGCCTGCTGGA
>DDQB01000095.1:18858-34769 GCA_002342505.1 Acidaminococcaceae bacterium UBA2453 | reverse complement strand
TTGTTCTTCAGTTCCATGCAGGCCAGGTCGCTGGTATTGAAGGTCTTGACTACAGCACCTTTTTCCTTAAGCTTTTCTCCGTACAGGGCGCCGGTAGTTCCAAGCTGTACCGCAATGGTCTTTCCCTGCAGGTCTTCAAACTTCTTTACATCATTTACATCCTTGCGGACTACAAAGGCCAGGCCGGATTTATAATAGGGCTGGGAGAAGATAACCTGTTTTTTTCTTTCTTCCGTAATGCTGAAGCCGGCGATGGAAACGTCAAGGTTCCCCGCATTGATGGCCGGAATCAGGGCGTCAAAGCCCATATTTTTGATGGTACATTTTTTGTATCCCATCTCTTTAGCCAATGCACGGATCAGGTCCATATCAAAGCCGGTAAATTCCTTGGAATCCTTTTCCGGAAATTCAAAAGGTGCAAAGGACGGTTCAGTTCCTACAATCAGTTCTTCCTTTGCTGCCGTAGCGGGCGCCGCAGCTTTTTTGTCTCCCTTGTCACCGCCGCCGCAACCGGCTGTCAGGATTCCCAGAGCCAATACGAGAATACTTAATAATACTGTAATTTTTCTCATTTTTTTCTCCTCCAAACAAATTAATACAAAACCTCAGACCGGCAGGGTGCAAATTGTCCGCATCTTTTCGGACCGGCGGACTGTAGTTGTCGCCCCATATTTCCGCCTGAATAAAAACGCCCCGGCTGACCTGGTTTTCGCCCCCACACCCGCCTGCTGGAGGGTTCGCTCCTAAGCTGTCGCTCCCCACTACTGCCCCTCTCGTATCAATACGGCAGGACTTACTTCTAAGCTGCACCGTGCTCACAGTAATTTTTACTGCTTACGTGGATCGTTTCGCCTGCAACTGGCATCGACTTGCAACCACAGACCCGAACTGTTTTTATTATTCATAAACTATAACATAGAACAATGAATATTTCAAGCGTACATTCCCCATAACGGAAAGGCTTCCGGTTCCGAAAACGGAATACTTAAGGAAGCGCTGTCTAAATTTCGTAACATATTATACAAATTTCACATAATTATAAAAGGGCAAAAGCGCGACAAATCCGCGTCATGCCGGAATAGTAAATCAGTCTTGCCCTAAAAACGAAAATCAGTTTGTCTTGACGTTTTTCGAAGAAGAACCTATACTGTAATTACTAAATATGATTCGACCCATAACCGGAAAACTTCCGGTTATATTTATCTAAAACACGCTGACCGCGCGGGTTCTGAAATATCAGCGGTTTTCTGAACGAAAAAAATGACAGACAGTGATACGGACGTGATAACTATGCTTTCTATTCCGCAGTATCTTGACTTTTCACAGTCAGGGAAGACGCGTGAAATCTGCGAATTTTTCCTTGAGCTGTTAAAGCGTAAGAGCGAGGTTTTATACCTGCATTCCCAACAGGTGGCCAATTATTCCGCCAGCGTAGCAGCCAAGCTAGGCCTTTCCAAGAAAGAGATCGGCATGATCCGCACGGCGGCGCTGATGCATGACATCGGACTGCTGAGCGTGCCCAACAATATCCTGAACAAATACCCCTATCTCAGTACCCGTGAAATGTCCCAGTACAAACGGCACTGCATCGCCGGATGGAGCATGCTGGAAAACATGGAAGAGTTTTCCGGCGTCATCGACCTGATCCGCAGCCATCACGAAAAGTGGGACGGCACCGGCTATCCCAAGCGGCTGAAAGGCGTGAATATCCCGCTGGGCGCACGGATCATCGCGGTAGCGGATTATTATGACAGCGTCATCAACCCCTGCACGGCCCGGTGGCAAAAGAACCATCAGGAAGCGCTACAGGAGCTGTTAGGCGCCATGGGTACGAGTTTTGATCCCGAGATCGTCAGGGCGTTTATTGATTCCCTGGCTCCCGGCAAAAAGATCAGGCCGATACCCATCTATACCAAAAGCAATGGAAAGAAAAAAGCAAAGATGGCGGCGGAACGCATCGCCGATGTTCCTGCCAAAGTTGCAGAAACGCCGACAACGGAAGAATACACTGAAAAATAAAACAGCAGACTGTGAATCATTCACAGTCTGCTTTCTTTTTTGCAATCTCTTTCAATATCTCTTCCGTATGCTCGCCCAACCGGGGCGCTCTGCGATAAAGGGCGCAGGGCGTGCCGGAAAACTTGGTCACAAAGCCCATCGTCTTATACTTTCCCAGCTCTTCGTCTTCCACATCCAGCACCATCTCATCGGCTTTTGCCTGTTCTGAAGCCAGCGCCTCGTCATAATTCAGGACAGGCGCAAAGCAGGCGTCGGAGCCTTTTGCCAGTTCCACCCACTCCCTCATGGTCTTGCCGGCGATGACAGTTGCCAATTCCTGTTTCAGCCAAGGATATTTGTCTTCTTCCCGGATTGCGGGAACCAGGTCAGGCCGCTCCAAAACCCTGCACAGGTTCTTCCAGAACTTCTCTTCCAGACAGCCTACGCTCATGTACCGGCCGTCTTTTGTGCGGTACACATTATAATTGGGATTGGCGCCGCTGAGCCAGTTATTGCCGCGCATATTGACGAACCCATTGCCGAAATAGGTAGCGCTGACGCCGGGCACCAGCGCAAGGCAGGTATCAAAAAGTGAAATACTGATCTCCTGCCCTTCCCCGGTCCGTTCCGCATGATGCAGCGCGGCAAGGATGGACATCCCCGCCATAGCGGATGCCTGCATATCTGCAGCCAGCACGCCGGGAATGGCAGGTTTCCCGTCTTTTTCCCCGCTGAGGGAAATGAGTCCCGCCACACTCTGATACCCGATATCATGATCGGCCTGCTTTACCAGCGGCCCCTGTTTGCCGTAGCCTGTGATCGAACAGTATACGATTTTGGGATTGACCTTCCGTACGGTTGCAAAATCCACGCCCAGCTTTTCCAACACACCGGGCCGGTAGCTTTCCACTACTACCTGGGCGGTCTTTGCCAGTTCCAAAAAGAGGGTGCGGTCACTCTCCTGTTTCAGGTCCAGCGCCACGCTCTTTTTATTCCGGTTCACTTCCATGAACCAGCAGGCAAAATCCCCCCGGCGCGGCACAAAGTCACGGGCATAATCGCCTTTCACCGGTTCTTCGATTTTAATTACATCAGCCCCCATGTCCGCAAACAGGCGGGTACAGAACGGGCCGGGCAAAAGTCGAGACATGTCTAAGATTCGGATGTCGGTTAAGGGTCCCATGTAGTCACTCCTCAAATTTAACATTGAATTTTTTGTTTATGTAGCAGGACACAGCATCAAAAAACCGTCGCCAATTGCTTATGCCTTGTCCTGTCCGCGTCATTTCATGCGCAACAAAGTTGACAATTCCATCTATAAAACGTAAACTTGACAGTAAGATTTAAAAATGAAAAGGAGATACAGTTATGTCTGTTGAACGTGCACGAAAGTATCTGTCCCAGTTTGGTATGGGAGATAAGATCATCACCTTCAGGGAATCCAGCGCCACGGTGGAACTGGCCGCCAAAGCAGCGGGAACGGAACCGGCCCGCATCGCCAAGACCCTTTCCTTTGAGGGGAAAGAGAACCCCATCTTAATTGTAACCGCCGGCGATACAAAGATAGATAACGCCAAGTTCAAGCATTTCTTTGGTTTCAAAGCGCACATGATTCCCTTTGAGGAGGTGGAGCCGCAGATCGGTCACGCCCCCGGCGGCGTTTGTCCTTTCGGCGTCAATGAAAATGTAAAAGTGTATCTGGACATTTCCATGAAGCGGTTTGAAACCATGTTTCCCGCTGCCGGGGAAGAAAACAACGCCATCGAACTGAAACCGGAAGAACTGGAAAAATATACGCATAACGAAGGCTGGGTCGATCTCTGCAAAGGCTGGCAGGAAATGTAACCTTTGTTACGTTGCTCTGCTTATGTCGCATTGCCCCGCCCATATGCGGGTCTGTCTTACGCTTTCTTCTTCATCATCAGCGGCGCAATCAGTGAAACCGCAGCAGCTGCCAGGAAGAACAGGCAGATTGGACGAGTGAAGAAGATGGACGGATTCCCGTCGCTCATAATCAGCGACCCCACAAAATTCTGCTCCGCCATACCGCCCAGAATGATGCCGATGATGACAGCGCTCATTGAAAACTTCAGCTTATTCAGCACGTAGCCCAAAATACCGCTGACCACCATCACATACACATCGTTCATGGAATTGCCGTAGCTGTAAGTCCCGACGAAAGTCATCAGCAGGATGACAGGCAACAGGATCGCGTTCGGCACATTGGTCAGTTTTACAAACAGGCGGATCAGCGAGTAGCCCATGCAGGCCATGATAATATTAGCCAATAGCAGTCCGATAAAGATCGCGTACACGTCCGGCGCCTTATCAATAAACAGCAGTGGGCCGGGCTGTAATCCCTGAACCATCAGGGCGCCCATCATGATGGCGGTAGCCCCGTCTCCGGGAATCCCCAGTGTCAGCACGGGAATAAATGCCCCGCCGCTGACTGCGTTATTACCTGCTTCCGGCGCGGCTACGCCTTCCGGTTCCCCATTACCGAAATTCGCGCTGTGTTTACTCCAGCGTTTAGCCTGATCATAGGCAACAAAGCTGGCAATATCGCCGCCGGTACCGGGAATGCAGCCGATAAATGTTCCAATCGCGCTGCTGCGGATCAGCGTCGTAAACACGCGTTTCAGATCCGCCACGGTCGGCAGTACATTATCAATGGAAACATGCTGCCGGATCTGGGATTTCTGCCAGCAGTCTTCCACACTCTGCAGCATCTGGGCCAGGGCAAAGACACCTATTAAAATAGGAATAAAGCTGACGCCTCCCAACAGGTAAGTTGTATCTGCCGTAAAGCGGACAGCCCCGCTCATGGCATCGATGCCAACGGTGGCCAGGAACAGGCCGAGGATACCGCCCATGATACCCTTGATTACATTACCGCTGGACACGCTGGTGATGATGGAAAGACCAAACACTGCCAAAGCAAAGTATTCCGGCTTGGAAAACTGCAGCGATATTTTAGCCAGCAGCGGCGCGGAAATGATCAGGCAGATCGTACTGAAGATACCGCCAAACGCACTGGCTGTTGTAGAAAGCCCCAGCGCCCGTCCGGGCTGCCGCAGCTTTACGGCCATGGGGTACCCGTCCAGCGTAGTAGCCACACTGGCCGGCGTTCCGGGAGTCTTCAGCAGGATCGCGCTGATACTGCCGCCATAAATGGCGCCGCAGTAAATGCCAAGGAGCATCAGTATCCCCGCCATCCCCTTAAAGGCAAAAGCCAGCGGCAACAACAGGGCCAGCCCCATATTTACGGAAAGGCCCGGCATGGCGCCGAACATGATTCCCACGCCCACGCCAAAAACAAGACACAATAAATGAAACGGATCGGCAACCATACCAATCGCAGTGATAACATCAGCCATCTTCCCCCTCCTATTCCAGGAACACAGAGGACGGAAGCGACGTATGCAGCAACTGTCCGAACACAAGATAAATGAACAGGACCACGCCTGCAGCAGTCAGCAGCATCCGCTTCTTGTCCCGGCATTCCAGCCTGTACATGACGCAGGGAATCAAAAGCGCCGCCGCCGGATAGAACCCAATCAGGTGAATCATGGCGCAGAACAGCAAGATCAGTCCTATCATCACATACGCCTGCCAGTTAGCCGCCGTGCCAAGCGCCACCTTTTCCTCTGTCAGCGCCGCACGATGGACCATCGTGTACAGGGCCAGCGACACCGCCGCCACAACCAGCGCCGCTCCCAGCAGGAAAGGCCAGAAGCCGGCGCCGGGTCCCTGTTCTGTAATCTCCAGCGGGAACCGGGCCGCCGCGCTCATAATCGCGCTGCCCAAAAGCAGGCCGATCAGGGTAACGATAAAATTGCAGGATCTCATTGAAACCATTCGATAACTCCCCGGGTAGTAAGAAGCCGTAGCGGCATCAGTCATGCCGCCGCGGCTTTTTTTCATCCATTGCAAAAACGCGGAGCCTTCCCTTATCAGGCTCACTGTGTTTCCTTATTTTTTCAGGAACCTGGCATACATGGCGTCGTCGTCAGCCATCATCTTGTCGCAGGCATCGCCTACGATAGCCGTAGGATCAATTCCCTGTTTTTTGAAATAGTCTTTAAACTCTTTGCTGTTGCAGACCTTTTCCGCCGCTTTGCGAAGCACTTCCATCTTTTCTTTCGGCGTATCCTTCGGCGCTACCAGCGCAGCCCAGGCGCGAATTGCCATCGGATGCCCCAGCTCTTTGAACGTAGGCGCATTGGGGTAGAACTCGCTGCGGGTATCCGCCATCACCGCCAGGATCTTCAGCGTGCCGGCATCGATCTGGCTCTTGAATACGCTGGGATCGGCCAGCGTCGCGTCAATGTGTTTGCCCGCCAGCGCTGCCGCAATGTCCGCGCTTCCCTTCGGGTACGGAACATGTTTGAACTGCACGCCGAATTCTTTCTCAAAATTCAGCGCGGCGATATGCCAGATGGCGCCGGTACCGGAGTTCCCCATCTGGATCTTGCCGGCATTGCCCTTTGCGTATTTTACAAACTCGTCCAGCGAGTTATACGGAGCTTCTTTAGGAACGATCAGCGCGGCAGGCGCGGCAATAGGAGCGCAGACGGAAACAAAATCCTTGTTGGTCACAGTCGCTTTTCCCTGATGAGGGAACATCGCCAGTTCCACAGTCACCATACCTAACGTATGCCCGTCCGGTTTTGCCTTGGCCAGTTCTACCATACCGGTGATACCGCCGCCGTCCGGTTTGTTCACCGGCACAAACTTACTTCCTTTTAATTCCTTCTGCAGGAAGGATATCAGACCGCGGGCGCTGGTATCGGTACCGCCGCCCGGCGCTTTCGGGATGATTACCGTAATGTCTCCATCAGCCGGATACGCGGCCTTCTTATCCGCGCCGCCGCTGCAGCCCACCATACCCAAAAGCATCGCTGTCATCATCAGTACGGCAAAGATTCTTTTCATAATCTGTTCTCTCCTTTTGTTTTATAGTTTACTATGCGTTTCATGTGTATATGGGACCGCTGGCCCATTTTTCCTATACGATCCGGAACTTCCGGCACTGGGCGATCTCCCGCCAGGTCAGGAAGGCCACGGCGATGTTTTCCCGGTTATACGTGTAGGAAACCCACAGCCCGTTGAACGTGTAGGTAAGGGACGGATAGCTGAACTCGCCCTCTCCCTTTTCCACCCGGAAGAACATCTCCCAGCGACTGCCGTCTTCCCGTCCCATGAACAGGGCCAGCGGCGTACGGGCGCCCCAGTTTCCCTTCACCGGATTGCAGGCCATAAACAAGCGTCCGCCCGGAGTACGGATCACATCAAACCCGCTGTTGTTATTATACAGCTCCGTCTGCTGCGGATTCGTCCAGTGCTGGCCTTCATCATCAGAAACGCTGCTGTAAATATATCCTTCAGTACTGCGCATATACATATGCAGCCGCCCTTTGTCCTGCCACAGCACCGGCTGGATCACGCCCCGGCCGTTAAAACTCTGGGAACTGATCGGTGGCAGGAACTCCGGATCCAGCGGCGTCTCCGGCGCCGCTTCCCCTTCGTCCGGCAGATTCAGCAGGTTCAGCCCCAGCAGCGCAGACCGGTTCCAGGAGATTCCGTAAGTATCGCTGTAATCACAGAAAGAAAGCCAATCGCGCCGTTCAAGACTGCCCCCGGCGCAAATACGTCCGGACGGCAGGATGACAGGCTTGGTCCGCACCGGCCCGCGGCCGCCCGAAGAATCGCCCGCCACCAACGGGCGGGGCTGTCCCCAGTAAATGGGATCCGCGCGGCTTAGCATGACCATGGTCTTCCAGTCTGCGATCCGGTTCCCCGTTTTAAAGAACAGCAGCACATGTTCATGCTGCACCAGCAGAACCGGGTTCCAGCAGGCCTCCGGCATATTCGTGACACAGACCGGTTCCGTCCATTCACAGGTAACGGAGATAGCTTCTTCCACATGCCCGTCATGGATGTGATCCCGGTAGCGATCCTGCTCCTTATCTCTCTTTACGGAATAGCGCGGCCGGCCAACGGAATAGTAGATCTCCGTATCGGCAGCCCCTTCCCTGCTTCCGCCAAACCACACACACAGCAGCGATCCGTTAGGCAGCGCTGTCAGGCAGCTGCCGTGACACATAGCCGTCGGCAGCGACTTGCATATCAATTGTTTAAACAAAAAGGGTCACGCCTTTCTCATTTATTAGCCTGATAAAACTCTTCCATGAATTTTGCCAGCTCTTCGCAGCCTTCCAGCGGCATGGCGTTATAAATCGAGGCGCGAATGCCCCCTACGCTGCGATGGCCTTTCAGACCGCCCAGCCCGCGCCTCTTCCCTTCTTCCGCAAATTGCGCTTCCAGCTCTTTGGTCGGAAGATTAAAAGTCACATTCATAATGGAACGGCTGTCTTTGTCCGCACGCCCCTTATAAAATGCGGGGGACCTGTCAAGCATACCGTACAGCAGCGCCGCCTTTTTCCGGTTGACTGCTTCCATTGCTTCCAGACCGCCCTGCTTCTTCAGCCACTTTGCGACCTTGCCTACGATGTAAATAGCAAACACCGGAGGCGTGTTGTACAGGGAGTCCTTCTCCAGCATAGTTTCGTAGTTCATCATGACAGGCAGTTTTTTATCCCGTCCCGCCACAAAGTCTCTGCGGGCGATCACCAGTACCGCGCCGGCCGGACCGATATTCTTCTGCACGCCGCTGTAAATCAGTGAGAACTTCTCCACCGGGAACGGACGTGACAGGATTTCCGAAGACATATCCGCGATCAGCGGTACGCCGTTTGTTTCCGGATAGGCAAAATATTCGGTGCCCTCAATAGTATTATTGCCGGTAATATGCAGATACGCGCAGTTTTCCGGCAGCACGACCTCCTCCGGACGGGGCACGCGGTCGTAGCCTTCAGCCTTGGAGCTGAACACCTTTACAGCGCGACCCACTTTTTCCGCTTCCTGGAACGCTTTATCGGAGAAAGAACCCGTATCCGCGTAAGCGGCGGTCTTCCCTTCTGTCAGGAAGTTATAGGGCACGCAGCTGAACTGCAGGCTGCCGCCGCCGGCCATAAAGAAGATCCCGTAATCCTCCGGCAGATGCAAAAGTTCCGCAATATCCTGTTTTGTTTCTTCCAGCACTTTTTCAAATGCCGGACTGCGATGGCTGATCTCCAAGATGGACATCCCGGTATCTGCAAAATCCAGCAGTTCCGCCTGTACTTCTTCCAACACTTCCAGCGGCAGCGCGGCCGGACCGGCATTAAAATTGAAAATACGACTCATGGTAACTGTTCCTCTCATTTTCAAATAATAAACACATCAACTTATAAATACAGCAACAAGGTTAAACGCGGCAAAGCGAATCCCCGTTTTACCAATCCTTAAAATTTCAGTCCGATATCTTCCAGCAGATGAACCACCATACCGTCCCGCAGTTTCGGTTCAAACCAGGTGGACTTGGGCGGCATGATCTTGCCCGCGTCTGCAATATCCATTACTTCCTGCATCAGAGTGGGGTACATGGAAAATGCTACGGCGTATTTTCCTCCGTCTACTTTCCGCTCCAGCTCGGCCAGCCCGCGAATGCCGCCGACAAAATCAATACGGCTGTCCGTCCGGGGATCGCCGATCTTCAGGACCGGGGCCAACAGATTATCCTGCAAAATGGAAACATCCAGAGACGCAATGACATCGTCCGGATCATAGATTCCTTCCTTGGCTTTTAATTTATACCAGTTCCCGCCCAGATACATGCCGAAGGTATGATGCTCCTCCGGATGGAATGCCTTCCTTGCGGGTTCCACATCAAACTTTTCCTTTACAGCTTCCAGGAACGATGCTTCGCTGTTTCCTGCCAGATCCGTCACGATACGGTTGTAGTCCAGAATCTCCATCATATTGTCCGGGAAAATAACTGCCTGGAAATACTCATATTCCGCAGACAGATCCTTTTCCCCTTTCTTCTCTGCAAAAGCGTCGGCTACACGCATGGCGCCGGCGCACCGATGATGCCCGTCAGCAATGTAAAAGGCAGGAACTGCCCTGAACAGGCGGACAATCTCCTGGATCTCCAGTGGGTTATCTACTACATACAGCGTATTGCGGACGCCGTCTTCCGCGATAAAGTTGATCGCAGGCTCCCGTTCCGCCATCAGTTTCAGCATATACGAACTGATCTCCGGGCGCTGCTTGTAAGCCAGAAACACCGGCCCGGTCTGCGCTTTCGCTTCGGTGATGTGGCGCACCCGGTCCTGCTCTTTTTCCGTACGTGTCAGTTCATGCCGTTTGATGATGCCGGCACGGTATTCTTCCACGGAAGCCGTTGCCACCAGACCAATCTGAATGTGCTGATTCATACGCTGCCGGTAAATATAGAAGCAGGGTTGTTTATCCTGATTCATTTTGCCGCTGGCCGCATATTTTACCAGATTTTCCCTTGCTTTTGCGTACACTTCATCACTGTAGGGATCCACGCCCTCCGGCATGGTCGCTTCTGATTTTGTTACGGTAAGAAAACTGTAAGGATTTGCTTCGATTTTGCTGCGCGCTTCTTCTGTATCCATAACGTCATAGGGTAATGACGCAATTTTTTCCGCCAGTTCGCCGTTGGGACGAAAGCCTCTGAACGGTCGTACGATTGCCATAATAAAACCTCCTTCAATTTTACACTTGATCAGCGCTTCTTTAATACATAATTATAGAAAGAAATGAGAAGATATGTCAACAAGACTGGCAAAACTTTCACAAATGTTTCTCTTTTTGCAGTACAGCCAATGGTTTATGGATTGCGTTTTATTTTGATTAAAAGAATTGCAGAATGGAAAAAGAAAATATATAATAAGACATTAGATTATTATCAAGGATGGTTGTTATTTTGCTTTTTACTAAAAAGGTCATTCAACGGGCTATGCCCATTTACATCGGTTATCTGTTCCTGGGGCTGGCCTGCGGGATTTTGGGACAACAGGCCCGCATCTCTCCCCTCGAAGCATTTGTCATGAGCATTCTCGCCTATTCAGGCAGCGGCCAGTTTATCTGCATCGCCATGCTAATGGATAACGCGTCCCTGTTCTCCATACTGGTCACAAATTTCATGGTAAGCCTGCGGTACATGTTCTTTTCTACCGCCATGTACCCGCACATAAAGGATTGTTCGCTTCCCTATTCCATGGTGTTCGCCCAGAATATTACCGACGAGACTTTTGCTGTCAATATCGACAGCTTTACCAAAGACAAAGACTGGGATGTACGTCAGGGGCTGGCGCTTGGTTTTTCCCCCTGCCTTGTCTGGGCCTCCGCCAACTTTATCGGATGCGCCGCGGCCGCATGGCTGAACCCGCCAACGGAACTGGTATCTTACATTCTGGTCGCCATGTTCCTCGGCATCTGGAGCGGCTATCTGCACGATGCAGCGCTGCTGACCGCCGGAGTGGCCGGCGGGCTGCTTTCCGTACTTCTTTCTTTTCTTGTTCCGTTTAAACTGCATATCGTGCTGGCAACTCTCATCGTATCCGCCATCGCCTGCTGGCTGGAAGTACGGAATACAAAAAACGTGAAAAAATAAGTAACATACAGGCCGGAATACACCGGCAGAACGGAGAAACTACATGAGCAACGAATCGATTTATATATACGGCGCCACCCTCATGATGGTGATCGGCACCTTTTCCTGCCGGGAACTGCCGCTTCTTCTGCTGCGGGGACGCAAGCTGCCGGACTGGTTCAATATCTGGCTGAAATACATCCCTACCGCCATTTTCGGCGCACTCATCTTCCCGGACATTTTCCTGAAAGAAGGAGCGCTGAATTTTACCTTGCAGAATTACGGACTATGGGCCACTGTCTGCGCTTTTCCCATTGTTTACAAAACCCGATCCCTGCCTGTCGCTCTTGTAGCCGGGTCGGTTTTCTTCTGTATTTTTAAATACGTAATATGAAAACGGAGCCAACTTTTATGTTTCCCTTTTTATGCAATAAAACGCTCGGCCTGTTCGCCGCTGTATTGGTTTTATCTGCTTCGCCGGTCTTCGCCGCCCCTGCCGCGCCAGCAGTGCGTACGCCCGGCAGTACGGTCCCGACAGGCGCGCTAAAACAAACCTCGCAACAACATCCGGCTGTAACTTCGCAATCGACCGCAACAACACAACCAACCGCGACTCCGCAGCCGCAATCAACGAAAAGCGAAGCATCGCAACCGACGGTAACGACACAGCCAGCCCCAACCGATACCGCGCAGCCGTCACCGGCAACTCCCGCGCCTTCACAAAAACAGACGGTGCAACCGATGCCTGCGGCTTCCGCAACCGTAAAACCTGCTGCCGACAAAACAGCGCCGCCCCGTCCCACCGCGCCCCCGGCCGTCGCAACAAAAGAAACAAAAAAGCCGGACGCAACGGACAACGCAAATCGGGTAAAATCGAAAAGCGCCGTTACGGCCGGCCATCCCTTCCGCATCCAGGATAAAGAGGAAAATTATAAATCCCGCCTGTCCAAATCCGTGACACAGCGGCTGGACGCCGCTCTGTCCGATATGATCGGCGGGACGGGGGAAAAGGTTCCGGGCCTGGCAGTCATCGTGTTTAAAGACGGGAAAGAAGTGTACCGCAACATGATGGGCAACCGTTTCCTCAGTCCCCGCAACAAGAACTGGAACCTGCCCGTCACATCAGACAGCTTCTTCCGCGTGGCTTCTATCTCCAAAATGTTCACAGCTACAGGATATATGCAACTGGTGGAACAGGGAAAGATCGACCTGGACGAAGACGTAAGCCGATATCTGGGCTTCACCCTGCGAAACCCCAACTATCCCAATAAAGCCATCACCTCCCGGATGCTGCTCTCCCACACGTCTTCCATCCGGGACTACCCTACGCCTTACGTGCCTTTCAAAAGTTCCGTCCAGAGCTTCTTTAAAACAGAAAACTGCTGGACCAAATCCAGCGTCCCCGGCGCCTATTTCAGTTATTCCAACCTGAATTTCGTCCTGCTGGCCACCATTCTGGAACGGATCTCCGGGCAACGGTTTGACAAATACATCACAAAGAATGTACTGAAACCGCTGGACTGCAAGGGCAGCTTCAACCTGCGGGACTTTTCTTCATCTGATTTACAGAAGATGGGGACAATCTACCGCAAAACGAAAGGGGAATCCGGCCGTTACTACGCACAGATCGACGACCGCCCCATCGAGCTGCCGGACGCATCCCGGCTGGCAAGCTACCGCCCCGGGACCAACGCAGGCATCTTCTCGCCCCAGGGAGGGCTGCGGATCACACCGGAAAGCCTTTCCCACCTGCTGCAGATGATGATGAACAGAGGCAATTACAACGGAAAACAGATCCTGAAATCTGACACGGTAAAGCTGATGGAAACGCAGGTCTGGAAATACAATCCGGCCCGTCGCAACGGTGATTTTGAAAATGACTCTATTGAAAGCTACGGACTGGCCCTGCAGTATTTCAGCGGGACAGGCGCTACCAGACCGGCGCCTAACCGGCCTGATTTCCACCTGATCGGCCATCTGGGGGAAGCATACGGTTTCATCGGCGGAGTGATGTGGCAGCCCGGCACAAAGAACGGGTTCCTCTTTTTACAAAACGGCTTCGCCACCCCGTACAAACAGAACAAAGGCAGATACAGCAAGAACTTCCGCTGGGAAGAAAACTTCATGAAAGCCATTATAGAAAATGTGTTTCCAAAATAAAAAGGAAGTATAGCAACTTCCGTTGACATTGTGGCTGTGTAATGCTAAAATAGCAATAGAAAGAGTGCCGCCGATGAACGGCTGGCCTCAGTTAGATAATTACTTCAAGAAGTAACCGCTTCCTTTGGTCGAGGGCGGTTACTTCTTGTTTTTCAAATGTTCGAAGTCAAGATTTGCTTTGCCCCCACCTTTTCAGCTTCCATGTATTAACAACAAGCAAAGCCGCCGCCAGCAAAGTTGCCGCCAGCAGCATCCATGGCCGCAGTACGGGTCCGCCAAACAGGGACGCGATGCCTGTGCCAAAAGGCAGCAGCAACAGATTAAAGATACAGGCCGCGCGTACATTGCGCTTCACCGTTTCCACACAGTCGCGGCTTAACTGGAACGTAGCCGCAACGTTGCGCAGATCATTATCCGTCAATACCACCTGGGCCGCTTTCCAGACTGCCTTTGTACCGCTTCCCACTGCAAATCCAAAATCTGCATACTCCAGCGCCGGGGCGTCATTATCCCCGTCGCCTACCACCGCCACGACCTCGCCGCCCTTACGGAAGGTCTGTACCAGCTGCGCCTTGTGGGTGGGGAGCAGTTCCGCCGCTACCCGTTCCGCGCCAGACAGTCTGCCCAAATATAAACCGGCCCGTTTATTATCGCCGGTCATGACCGAAGTCGTGATTCCCATGTCTTTCAGACGACGCATGGCTTCCGGCGTTTCTTCCCGCAATTCATCGGAAAAACCGAAGATAGCATATAACGTGCGCCCCACGCTTAAGTACCACACCGTCTTCCCCGCATCAGAAAGCTGTTCCACATACGCGTTTGTCTCTGCGGGAATACGGGCGTACCGCCCAACAAACTCCAACGAACCGATCCGAATATTTTCCCGGAAACAGCGGGCCGTATGCCATCCTTCCGGAGTAGAACGGATCTCCGTACAGACCGGCAGACGGCAGCCTTCCGCCGCCTCCCGCACGGCAGCCGCTTCCGGCATATCACTGTCTTGCAGCATCGCTGCCGTCATCCCCAGGATCCCCGTCTCGGAACCGTTATGGAAGATATGGATGTCCGACAATACAGGACGGCCGATCGTCAGGGTGCCGGTCTTGTCAAAGATGACCAGCGTCGTCTCCCCCGCATCGCTCAACACCGTCCCGTCCCGAAGCAGGATCTGGTGTTCCGCCGCTTTCGTAACCGCGACAAACGCCGCCAAACTGGGCGCCAGCATGAACAAAGCAGGAGAGCAGCATATAAAGATGGACAGAGCAATCTGCCATACGGGAACAGTGGCCCGGTCTGTATAGAAGAAACTGAGACAGGCGATGATGCTCAGCAAAATAGAACCGCTCACCAGCCCCATGGACGGCAGGTCCAGGAACTGGGGCATCGGCGCCTTACACCAGCGGTCCATATACACGCTGCACAAGGAGGCAGCGACACATACTCCGGTGTAAGCCAAAAACAACGGGGGCAGCGCTGCATACGGAACGCCCAGCAGCAGCTTCACCGCAGTGTACAGCCCGCCTGCTACAGACGCGACGGTACCAATCAGCAACAACACTTCCGCCGATGGTATCCGCTCCTGCAGATCCTCCAGCGCCTGCACATAAAACTGACGCCCGGCATACAGGACCGGCGCCAGCAGCAAAAGCTGCAACAGCCCGCGCGCATTCACAGAGCGATAGGCTCCGGGCAGGTCAAACAAAACACCGCGCAGTCCGGTTTCCGCTAAAAGCGGCGCAACCTCTGTCCAAATGGAGACCAGAAGTAATGGAATCAGGAACAAAACCGCCAGTTTCAGCCTGGAAATCTGCCCGGCTACAAAGCGGCTCTTCCGTTTTGGCCGTTGCCTGCGTTTCGGCTGAGGCAATTCTTCCTTTTCCGTTGCGTTAATGGCAGAGGTGTCCACTTCCTGAACAACACGGTCAGCTTCGACATGATTCCCTGCAGGTTCCTGAACGTCCTTAACAGGATCAACAGGCTTATTTCCGTCTTCAGCAAATTCTGTTGCTGTCGGATTATCCATTATTTTATCTTTATCTGTTACTTCATCAGTTTTCATGTATAGCGTACTCCTGCTAATTTGAAATCTGTATCATACTAAGGAAGCACTGCTTAATTCGTCTTTCCTTAATCTTAACAAGGGAACGTTTCCTTGTCAATTTCAACGGCTCATTACATAAGAGTATGAAACTGTCGGCGCGTTTTCCTTAAGGAATCACTGCTTAATTCGTCTGCACGCTTACTC
>DDQB01000095.1:0-18820 GCA_002342505.1 Acidaminococcaceae bacterium UBA2453 | reverse complement strand
AAGCTTGCGGCTCTCTGCTTATGCCGGTGCGTTTTGTGAATGACTGCGTCAATCGCACAAACTCATTTAATCAGCACTTCCTTACCAAAATTCTCGTAAATGCGGTATAATAAAAGATAGAACAGTATAAGTTATAATGAAAACCTGACAAACCTTACAACCTGAAACGAAAGGAGTTCTTACCATGGCAATCCTTGGCGCAGTACAGGTTCCCCATCCGCCTCTCATCGTTCCGGAAGTGGGACATGGGGAAGAAAAACGGATCCAGGCAACGATTGACGCATTTGAAACCGCCGCAAAGTTCATTGCGAACCTGCACCCGGACACGGTGATCATCTCCAGCCCCCATTCCATTTTGTATTCCGATTATTTCCATATCTCGCCGGGGGCTTCCGCCAAAGGCAGCATGGCCCAGTTCGGCGCGCCGCAGCTGAAATTTACCTGCGCCTATGATGAAGAACTGGTGAAAGCCGTGGAAACGGCAGCAAAAGAAAAAGGCATCCCTGCAGGCACGCTGGGCAACCGGCAGCCGGAGCTGGACCACGGAACCATGGTACCACTCTATTTTCTCGCCAAATACTGCCGTAACTGCAAAATCGTACGGCTGGCCCTGTCCGGCTTTTCCCTGAAAGAGCATTACCGGGCAGGCATGCTTATCGCGGAAACAGCGGAAAAGCTGGGACGCAACATTGCCTGGATCGCCAGCGGCGACCTGTCCCACAAACTGACAAAAGACGGGCCCTACGGGTTCAATCCCGCCGGCCCGGAATATGATAAGCGCATTATGGAAGTGATGGGAAGCGGAGCCTTCGCCGACCTCTTCGCGTTTAAGGAAGCATTTCTGGAAGAAGCTGCCGAGTGCGGCCACCGCTCCTTCGTCCTGATGGCCGGCGCCTTCGACGGCCTGGCAGTGGAAAGCAAGATGCTGAGCTATGAAGGTCCCTTCGGCGTAGGCTACGGCGTCACCCTGTTCCGGCCTGCCGGGAAAGATGACAGCCGTCATTTCCTGAATGCTTATGATACCATCCGCAACAAGATGAAAGCGGAACGGCTGGCCAAAGAGGATGAATATGTGAAGCTGGCCCGGGAAGTAATTGAACATTACGTGAAAAGCAACGGCGGCTATCTGCGCACACCGCAGCATATTTCCCAGGAAATGACAAAACAGAAAGCGGGCGTGTTTGTTTCACTGAAAATTCGCGGTTCACTGCGGGGCTGTATCGGCACCATCGGGCCCATGTACGACAACGTGGCAGAAGAGATACGGCACAACGCCATTGCCGCCTGCAGCCGGGATCCCCGCTTTACCCCCGTGATGCCCGATGAACTGGAAGAACTGGAATACAGCGTAGATGTGCTGGGACCTATGGAGCCCATCAGCTCCCCGGCTCAGCTGGATGTAAAACGCTACGGCGTACTGGTGACGAAAGGGAGCCGCAGCGGGCTGCTGCTGCCCAACCTGTCCGGAGTGGACACCATTGAGCAGCAGATCGATATTGCAAAACAGAAGGCTGGCATCCGTCCGGAAGAAAGCGGCTGTGAATTGCAGCGCTTTGAAGTCGTACGGCACTACTGATATATCATTCATACTATTGATATATCTTTTACTGTGCGCCTTCATGCTGCGCTGACAGCATATCCGTTTGCAGCCGCGGAGCCAGACTCTTCTTTCCCATCCAGCAAACGCTACGGCGTATAATATCGACCCGCGCTCAACAAGCAATACATACAAGGAGGCGTGATCCCCATGTCCCAGACCTGTACCTTCTGTCACTATCACTGCACGTTGCAGGAAGGTAAGACCGGATTCTGCCGGGTACGCACGATACAAAACGGAAAAAACGTGTGCGGCAACTACGGCTTTTTAACTTCGCTGGCCCTGGATCCGATCGAGAAGAAGCCGCTGCACCGTTTTTACCCCGGCGCCACGATTTTGTCCCTGGGCAGTTACGGCTGTAATCTTCGTTGCCCCTTCTGCCAGAACTTCAGCATCTCGCAAAAGGGACGCGACGCTTTTTCGCCAGTCATTGCCACACCGGACCAGATCGCGGCCAAAGCAAAGGAACTGAAAAGCAGAAACAATATCGGCGTTGCCTTCACGTATAACGAACCGCTGCTGAGCTGGGAATTCATCCGGGATACTGGCATCCTTGTTCATCAGAACGGGCAGAAAAATGTAGTAGTCACCAACGGGAACTTTACGACAGCCATCGCAAAAGAACTGACCGGTATCGTGGACGCTTACAATATTGACCTGAAAGGCTTCACGCCGGAATGGTACAAAAAGCTGGGCGGCGATTTGGAAATGGTCAAAGCGTTCATCACGGAAGCGGTCAAAACCGCCCACGTGGAACTGACAACGCTCATTGTTCCCAAAGAAAACGATACGGTTGAAGAGATGGAAGCCATTGCCCGGTGGATCGCGTCGCTTTCTCCGGACATCCCCCTTCACGTCAGCAAATTCTTCCCCCGCTGGAACATGGTGGACAGAGATGAAACGCCTGCCGCGCGGGTGTACCGGCTGGCAGACGTAGCGAAAATATATTTAAAATATGTGTACACAGGAAACTGTTAGCAAATCTTGACATCGAACATTTGAGTGGTATAATACATTTGGGTGTCGCCATAAACGGTGGACGGTTGGCCTTCTGCGGAGGGCCTGGACCCTCCGATTACATTGAAACAAACCCTGCGGGGAATTTCTATGGAAAGGAGGGCTTAACTTTGAGTTCCTATGAAACTTTGAGCATTGTACTGATGATCCTTGCGATCGTCACAACATTGTTAATTGCGTTAATAGAAAACAAAAAGTAACCGCCCCGACCAAGGTTACGGTTACTTCTTGTAAAAGATTAAAACCAAACTGAGGCCAGCCGTTCATCGGCGGCACTCTTTCTATTCCTATTTTAGCATTATGCGGCTGCAATGTCAACGCCGTTTACTTGTTCTCGTCGGCTTTGCGTCTCTTAATCAGCCTCACGCGTTTTCATGTGCGTCGCGGGTCTTCCCTTCTTCTCCCTGCTTCACAATTTCGTTCAGCACGTTAAGCACATCGTCCCCGGCGTCAAAGAACGCATCCGCGATCTGCAGCGCTTCATCCTGCACCGCAAGGAAGGCATTGACGATCTTCGGATCAAAGTGGCTGCCACTTTCTTCCCGGATGATGCCCAGCGCTTTCGGGTAAGGGAAGCCCTTCTTATAGCAGCGGTTGGAAACCAGCGCGTCGAATACATCCGCCACTGCCATGATACGCGCGGACAGCGGAATCGCCTCCCCAGCCAGTCCTTCCGGATAGCCTCTGCCATTCCACTTTTCATGATGGTACGTGGCCAGGTTCTTCGCTTCCTTCAGATAATCGGCGTCCGGCACTTTCTCAATCATCGTTGCAATGATCTTACCGCCTTCCGCCGCATGGCTCTTCATAATCTCAAACTCTTCATCCGTCAGCTTGCCCGGCTTGTTCAGGATTGCATCCGGCACCATGATCTTGCCTACGTCGTGGAGCGGCGCAGACTTAAACACGTTACTGATAAACTCATCCGTCAGCTGGTCCGCATACACGCCTTCCCGTTTCAGTTCATCCATGATGATCCGAGTATAAGCCGCCGTCTTGCGTACGTGCTGCCCTGTATTTTCGTCCCGGTTTTCCACCATGTCCGCCAGTGTGATCAGCAGCGCGTCATGCATCTTCGTGATGGTCTCGTTCTTCTTCTGGATATCCTTCATATACCGGACGCTGTCTTCCGTCATATCCACAAACTTGTTGTACAGGTTTTCAATTTCGTCGCCGGTACGGATTTTCAGACTGCGGATATCAGACAGATTCTCTTCCAGTTCCGCCTCGGTGTTGTAGGAGAAACCGTCGGTGACTTTTGCCATCTCGTTAATCGGTGTAATCAGGTTTCTGCGCGCCAAGAACAATACAAAGGCCAGCGTGCCGAAAAAGATGACGGCAAAAATCGAAGCGACCGTGACGAAGTAATTAAAGGCATCCTTTTTCAGATTGTTCATGGAAATATCCACGCCCGCATAGGCCCGGCAGTGGCCGTCGTCGTCAAACACAGGCGTATACACCGTCAGCAGCCAGCCGAAACTGTCGGTGGAAATAATCGGATCGATCCGCCCGCCCTGCAGAAGCGTGGGAACGTTGGGCTTAAACGCGTCTTCAAAAGGAAGCACTTCCCCCGGCCGCGAAGCCTCCACATCCTCCGAATCCAAATCAAACACAACATGACAGCCATCCGGCATAATCTTATATACATATACAAATTTAATATTATCCGAACTGTGCTTAATGAGGTTCAGCCGGTTCCTGGTCTCAATATATCCCCGGGCGCCTTCCCCTTTGCTGATAAACTCGTCGATCCGGTTTCCGTTTACTACGCTGGCGACCAGGGACGAGGTGCTCTTGCCCAGTTCTTTATGCTGTTCAACAGCCGAGTCGTGGTAAATGGTATAACTCATATAGGCGCACAGCGCCCCCACCGCAAGAAGCACGACGATCATAAAAATCAGGATCTTGCTGTTAAGAGAGACAACCCTGTAGGTTTCGCCTTTTATTTTTTGCAATTTGCTGTCCGACAGGTTTTGCGTCTGCATCCGTTCGTTTTCCTGCAACGCATTCGTCCCGCCGTCTTTTAATTCCTTCATATATATATTTCTGCTTTCCAATGCGCCGCCCTTCCGGCAGGCATTCACCATTCTTTTATGTTTCTCAGGAGTTCGCCGTTACAAACGGCGGACTTTTTCTTTTCCTTTCCGCAAAGCATACCGCCGTACCAAACCGCATTCGCATCCTCCTGCGTTACGTCAGGCAAGCAGGCCCTGCAGGCAGCGCACCCATTCCGTTACCGTTTTTCCAGAATCCGGCCGTTACGATAGGCTTCCAGCAGATCGGTCAGATCCGCGATCTGCTGTTTCAGGTTCTGCCCGTTATCCGTATCGCCGATCATCACCCGCTTGGGTTCCATCTCCACCTGGGTGGTAACAGAATCAATATCCGCATTGCTGGTAAGCACGTGCTCAATATCCTGGAAGGGATAGTGAGCCTTGATGCGGATGCCGTGGGAGTTGAAGATCAGCGTGTACCCGGCGATGCCGGTGGATTTCTGGTAGGCCTTGCAGAACCCACCGTCGATGCAGATCTCCTTGCCTTCCGCACGTACCGGCGTATCGCCCTTGGCCACCTTCACCGGCGTGTGCCCGTTGATGATGTGGGACTGGGGCGAATCCAGGCCGAACTCATGCAGCACGCTTTCGCAGATCTCCTTACGGCGGTGCAGCTTGTAGTAGGGATCCTGGGGCTCCGGCCAGGTGCTTTCATCATCGATATAACTGCGTTCAAATGTCTTAATCGTGCGTCCCGTCACCGGGGAATCCGGATGGATCCACAGGAACCAGAAGAAATCCTGGTCTTCCAGCTTCCGCCGACGGTAGCAGGCCCGGCACAGGTAATCAATATAATCCATATAGGCGCGGCCCTTCAGCGTCTTTCCCCTAAATGTCACTTCCCGGAAACTGCCGTCCTCGTACATAGGCAGTCCCCCGTGGAACATCAGGTTCCCGTTCATCACCTTGTACAGGGAACCGTGACTGAAGAAGAAACGCATATGCCGGTGCAGATGCTCGCTGTTCAGGAAATCCCGCCGCCAGTCCGCGATGATCTTCGCTTCTTCCGGCGAATAATCGTAGGGATGTTCCGGATCGTAAGTGGGGAAATCCGTGGTGTTCATTTCAAACTGCCCGTAAGGAAGAGTGGCGATCCCTTTCACGGGATCAATCTTGTCAAAGAGCAGCCTGTCTTCCATTTTATATTCCGGATGCCGCAGCATGGCCTGCCCTTCTGCCTTGAACAGCATCACGTTGATGGCCTTCACCAGCGCGTTCTTTCCTTCCAGCTTGCGATAGGTTTCCCCCGCAAAGATGGCGAAGTCGCGCAGGCTGATGCCGTAACCGTTTTCCAGAATCTCCCAGTTGTTGTACCGCACATTGTTGCGAATCACGTTGATGATGCAGGGCTCGCTGCCAATGGCCGCCCCCATCCACAGCACGTCGTGGTTGCCCCACTGGATATCCACCGAGTGGTGCTGCATCAGTTTGTCCATGATCTTATCCGCGTAAGGCCCCCGGTCGTAAATATCGCCCACAATATGCAGGTGATCCACCGCCAGCCGTTTGATCAAACCGGTCAGCGCATAAATAAACGGACGGAAGCTCCCCGTCTCCCAGATGGTATCCAGAATCTTGGCGTGATACATGTAGCGGTTCTGGTCCTCGTCCGGTAACGCGTGCAACAATTCGTCCAGCACATAGCGGAAGCCTTCCGGCATAGCCTTACGCACCTTGGACCGGGTGTACTTGGAAGACAAAAGACGCGCCAGCCGCAGCAGACGGCGCAGGGTGGTCTTGGCCCAGGTCTCCGACAGGGTGCTTTCCCCCGCGATCATATTCAGCTTCTCTTTGGGGTAATAGATCAGCGTGCAGAGATCCTTGCGCTCCTTTTCATTCATTTCGGAAAAAAGCATCTCCACTTTTTCCCGGATGACGCCGGAGCAATTATTCAGGATATGGTAAAAGGCTTCATACTCGCCGTGAAGGTCGCTCATGAAATGCTCCGTGCCCTTGGGCAGGTTGATGATGGCCTGCAGGTTGATAATCTCCGTGATCGTCGCTTCCTGGGTGGGAAACTCCCGCGCCAATAACTCCAGGTATTTCTCGTGCTCTTCTGTCTGGATCTTCATACTACGACCGCCTTTCCTTTCTGATTTTAGAAAACGCTACAACGTATGAGATGACTGCTTCCTGTATCCGCGCGCCGGCCGATGCTTCTTGCACAGAACCGCGCTTCGTTTTTGTTTCCCTCTTACTTATCCCCGTTGCCGAAGGAACGAACCCGTTTGGCCAGACGATCCAGTACGGTGCCGGGCTGGATGGGCTGGGGATTGTATTTCAGTTTGTCGTAAGATTTTACCACTTCCAGATTTTCATCCCGCACTTCGCCCTGTTCCATGTAGGCCGTGTAATCATCGTAATTGATCCCGTACTTCACATACACATAATGCATGCCCTTGCCCAGGGAATCGTCCACCCAGGTGTAGGTGCACACCCAGACCTTCTTTTCGTTTTTGTCCGGGACTTTCTCTACCGAAGTGTAATCAAAGAACGTGCCCTGATAATCCGTAGAGCTGAGCCACAACCACTTGCTTTGGTCCAGCTTGCAGTAATCGGACACCGCTTCCGCGCTGCAGACGGACGCAAACATGGTTACCAGCAGCATGCAAAGAATCAAAATCTTCTTCATTTCCATCCCTCCAAACGTTACGAAAACCCAGACGCCTTCCTCTGCGTCTCCGTACAGAATTGTATTACCATATATTATGTCAATATATATTATATCACAAAACCGATGCAGTGTCTGTAAAAGGACAAAAAAATCCCCCGCCGATCTTCCGATCTGTTTGGGGGGATTTTGTTACCCTGACCAGTCCTGCCGCAACGACAGGAACATACCGTCGGCGTCCTTCCGTTACCGACGCAGGGGATGCTGTTCCTTATTCTTTATTCCTTATTTTTTAGCCGCTTCCTGTTTCTGAGGTTCAATAGGAGTTACCTGGAAGCCGTTGATCTTCGGCGCGCCGTTTTCCAGTTCAAAAGCCACGAAGATGCGGGCGAATTTGTCCTTGGATACCGTGCCGAAGTAAACCAGCTCGTCAATGCCGTTGTAACCCTTCTGTAGGTCATACTGTTTGTTCAGGATCACAAAGTTTACGTTCTTAACATTGCCCACCTGTTTTTTAATCTCGTTCTTAACGGTGGCGAAGGTTTCCGCGTTCACTTTTTCACGCAGCGCGCCGGTAAAGCTCTTGCTTACCTGCTCGTAAGTCCCATTGCCAACCAGGGCCGCAACCAGAGCGTCCGCCGCTTTTTCTTCCGTGTTAAAACGGGAAGCCGCGCCTTCCGCGAAGCAGGTAGCGCTCACCATCAACGTCATAAACAAAGCCAGTAAGAATTTCTTCATTTTATGCATTCCCTCCATCCGCTGCTTGTAGCAGCATAATTTTACAGTTACTATTTTACACCTAACTCATATGCTATGCAACCATTTCACAAAAATGTCGCATACACAAACTCCATTCCCATCACTCGATCCCCAGCCGGGCCTTTATGCTCTTGCCGCCATATTCCACCTTGTCCTTGTCCGCCAGCAGTTTTTCAAACTCTTCCACCGGCATGGGACGGTAGAAATAATAGCCCTTTTGTAATTACGCAATTGTATGTACTTCCTTTTGTTTTATTTTATCATAAATTTATATAATTGCATAGAAAAAAGAGACTCCTTCACTGTGAAAGGAGTCTCTGCTGTTTCTTTTGTTTTGCTGCCGGAGCGTCTCAGGCAACCGGTATAGCAACGCTCTCTTTTAATTTCGCTGCTTATTTCGCTACGACCCGGTTCTTGCCGGCACGTTTTGCCGCATACAGCGCGTCGTCCACACGGATGCAAAGTTCGTCAGGGTCTTCGCCGGGAATATATTCAGTTACGCCAAGGCTCATGGTCTGCCGCCCGGCGCCCTTAAACTCGATCCCCGCAAAGCCGTTCCGCAGTTTTTCCGCAATCACAGCTGCATCGCCTGTATGCATGCCGGGCAAAACGATCATGAACTCTTCGCCGCCCCAGCGTCCGGCCAGATAGCGGATATCTTCCGAATGCAGCGATACCTGCAGGAGATCCGCCAACCCGGTCAGCACTTCGTCGCCGATTTTATGTCCGTATGTATCGTTGACCTTTTTGAAATCGTCCAGGTCGATCATGATCAGGGAAAACGCTTCTTTCGCCCCTTCTCCTTCGCCCAGTTCTTCAATCCGCCGCTGTATCTCGCCCCGGTTGTACAGTCCGGTCAGCGCGTCGGTGATAGCTACCTCGTGGAGCTTCTGGTTCGCTTCTTCCAGTTCCTTTGTGGCCATGTTGATGAATGTGGCCAGACGGTGTATCATGGAGATACGTTCCGTATGGTCCAGCTTTTCTGCAGCAGCCGTATTTTCTTTGGGCGCTCCTTCCCGAATAGCCGCAATGACCAGCGTGACATTATGCTGGTTCACGTACCCGTTGGTACGCAAAAACTCGCTGGATGTGAAAAAGCCGAATGTGGGCGCAAGGGACTCGAAGGGCTTTGTTTCCCTCCCGATCCTGTCGTCGCCCCAGAACATACGGCGCCCGGCGCAGGAAAAAATCAGGATGGCTTCCGGAGAAAAGCGGGCAACTTCGGTCCGGGTTTCCGCCACGCTGTCCAGGATCGTCATGGGATCGCCGTAGGCAAGACGGCCTGTAGCTCCCTCCTGCACGTCCGAAGTCATTTCGATGGATCCGTCTTCATTGCAGCTCACCGGATCCCGCAGGATGTTGACGCCGTTCCGGATGTAGTAAAAGGGAAACTCTATCGTATGGAAGAAGAAGTTATCGTCATTCTTTATTTTTAAATAGCGATAGTACGCGTCATAGGTCGGCCGTCCGTCCAGTTCGTACACGATGTTGCCCGTGGCCCGGGTTACTTTCATTTCTTTGCCCAGCGGTTTCCAGCCGGATACAAACCGTGTGGAAATGTAAAAATCATCGCCGCCGTACAGCACAAAGACAACGCCTTTTTGCATACATTCGCCTTTTTTGGAAAATACGCAGGCCTGCACGGCGTCCAGTTTGCCGCTGAAGGCGCCGCCGCCAAACACCTGGATGGATGGGTCCAGATCGTGCAGGTTGTCGCAAAAAGCCGACATGGACAGTCCCCTGATCGTGGCTACCAGTTCCACTGCCTTGACCCAGGGGCGGGTTTTAATTTCCCGCTTCAGCGCGTCGGTCACTTCAATGGCCACGGCTTCGGTAAGCTTGTACTGCAGCGTTTCTATTTGAATGGAAGGACAGGTGAACACCATACAGGTAATGGATACGCCGGAAGGCGAGAAGTCGCCGCTGCTGATGTTGCCGTTGGTAGAACAGCCAGCGTATTCCGCATCCGGCATTTCATCTTCCAGTATGGCGCAGATGTTGGTGATCAGTTCCTTGTCGGGAGAGTCTGAAAAAATATGGAACAGGATTTTAGACGCGCCGTTTTCTGCGCAGTACTGTCGGATCCTGTACAGTTTTCCCCGCAGCGATATTTCATTCTTATAATCAAACTGGAACAGTTTCAAGGCGATCGCCTCCCATCCACCTATGTTAATAAAAAGCAACGCACAGGCTGCGCCGCTTCCAATGGCATTGCCGAAACACTTTCCAAAATGCGCCGGTTAAAGGCGTATATAAAGGAATCCGTTATTTTTAAAATTATATCACAATTTTAAATTGCGTCCAACCTCTTTTTGCAGGAAAGCGAAAAAATATATCAGAAAGAGTAAAAAAAAACTCCCAAAACAGTGTCAGCCTGTTTTGAAAGGTAGTTTTTTCTGGTGCGCAGAGTGGGGCTCGAACCCACGACCTCCGCCATGTCAAGACGGCACTCTAACCAGCTGAGCTATCCGCGCGGTTATTAATACATGCATTGAAGCAATACTACTTATTTGGCAGTTTCGTTCCGCTGGCATTGCCAACTAACGCTTATATTACTATTATACACGAATTGCACGGGAAAAGCAAAAGTTGTGAAGGATTTTTTCAAAAAACGCTGCGGCCTTTTGAATGCGGCCATGTTTTTTCAAAAACGCTACTGCGTTTTGCAACTCTAACCGTGGTTTATTTCGGTTTAATGATTTACTCTTTGCAGGTGATGATGCCTTCCATGTCGGAACCATTGCTAGGGTAACCTAATAAATATTGCTGACAAACTGCTTGGGCAGCGTATGGAATATAATCTTTGCCTGCATGGGATGATCCATCACGTGGGTCCTGCCCTTCGTTCCAGTCGTTTCAGGTCCGGTAGCACTTCTTTTGACAAGTCAGTGCGGCTTTCAATGGAAAAACCATATGTTAAAGGCGTTTATCCCGCTATTTTGTAAAAATCCATTCTTTATAGTTCATATAACCTTCGTTGTACAGGTCATAAGACGTATAGCCCGGGATCAACATACCCACCAGATAATCCGGCATCGTTGCAAAAGCCATCTTAGCCTTAATCTTGGAATCCATGATGCGCAGTGCAACCTTCTCCATTCGTTTCATGTCTGGCAGCAAATTTCGGGATAAATCTGTAATGCTCTCACGCTTAAAACCGTTCCGTATGAAAGCATTCTCCCATTCTTCCACAGTATTAGACAATCCTGCAGCCCCCACCTTGGTAAAGCACGCAACTGCTACCTGCGCATCCGGGTCATAGGTTTCAAAGGGTTCGGGTATCGCATAATCGTAAACAATAAAATGCCCGCCCGGTTTCATCACACGGTAAACCTCACTGAACACTTTATCCTTATTTTCAAAATAGCAAAGTGTTTCAAATCCGTAGACCACCGTGAACGTATTATCTGCAAAATTGGAGAGATCGCTGTAATCCTGATAGTACAGTTTTACATTGGAAAACGTGTTTTCACGGTGCAGCCTGTTCAGGTCAATACCGGTAAACTCAGCATCAGGATGCTTTTCCGCCAGAAAAAAAATATTTGGACCTTTTCCGAAGCCCAGTTCTAGAACCTTATCTCCAGGCTTGATAAAACGGGACACAGTTTTTGGCTGATAGTAAGCATCCTCTGGGTGATATTCTCCGTCCGTGGATACATGAAAATGCATGAACCCGTCCTGAGAATAATACTTTTGATAAGGAATATCCGTAAGCTTATAGTACGTAGCTATGTTTTCCACGCTTACCTTATCCCCAACCCAGAATTTATCCAAATCCAGGAATGTTTTCATCCATCTTACCTTTTTAATAACATTACTGTTGTTTGCATCCATAGTGGCAACTTAAACCTCCGTCTTTTTAAAATTACTTTCCCAAATCATCTAAAAAGTAAACTCTGATTAATTACGTTTGTACGTTGATAATATAATCAGCGGCTTTAAATTATATTTTATCATAATTACTCAAAAATAAAAAGAAAAACTCCTGCAACCAATAATGATTGCAGGAGTTGGTTTTCTCTGTAAAGACGCTGCCGGCAATTAACGCTTGCTGTACTGGGAAGCCTTGCGGGCTTTCTTCAGGCCGTATTTGCGACGTTCTTTTTCGCGCGGATCGCGGGTCATCAGACCTGCTTTTTTCAGTGCCGGACGGAATTCTTCGTCCACTTTGCACAGGGCGCGGCTGATGCCGTGACGGATTGCGCCGGCCTGGCCGGAGAAACCGCCGCCGATTACGTTTGCCACTACGTCGTATTTACCTTTGGTCTCGGTCAGTTCCAGCGGCTGGTTTACGATCAGCTTCAGGGTTTCCAGACCAAAATAATCGTTCATTTCGCGGCCGTTGATGACCACTTTACCTTCACCCGGTACCAGGCGGACACGGGCAACGGAAGATTTGCGACGACCTGTCGCGCTGTATACTACTTCTGCCATGATGTTTTCCTCCTCCTGATTACCGTATGTTGAGTTCTAATAATTCGGGCTGCTGCGCTGCATGCGGATGTTCCGGACCAGCGTATACGTGCAGTTTTTTGTAGATCTGGTCGCCCAGACGATTCTTCGGGATCATGCCGCGTACTGCGGTTTCAACCATGCGGACCGGGTTGTTGGCCAGCATGTCTTTTGCCAGTACGAAACGGTCGCCGCCCAGATAACCGGTATGATGGAAGTAGGTTTTCTGCGTCAGCTTTTTGCCGGTCAGCACTACTTTGTCTGCGTTTACGATGATTACATTGTCGCCGGTATCCATATGCGGGGTAAAGGTCGGTTTGTGTTTACCGCGCAGGACTTTGGCAACTTCTGCGGCCAGACGGCCCAGCGTTTTATCAGTGGCGTCCACCACGAACCACTTGCGTTCGATGTTGGACGGGTTTGCCATGAAAGATTTCATTTCAATGTCCCTCCCAGGATGATTAGTTGAAGCATTTGCTTTTTTATAAATAATGGAAGCATTTGTGAACGGAATCATTCCGTTCGCGGATTGCATGCGTAACGCATGCTGTCGACAGACAGTTGCTAAATGCAACGAACCTGCCTGAGAAATACGTGAATGAAGATGAGAATTGCGTTCCTTCCTTCGGGGCTAATCGAATTCAGGACACAAAATCACGTAAATATATTTTAATCACTTTGGCGTGTTTTGTCAACTTGATTTTGTGTTTTTTCTTTTTCAACTTAAAAACGGTTCGTACTCCACTCGCACCAAATATAAACCTTGTGGCGGCGCCGGGGAGTTTTCAAATTCGCCCCGCTGCATCTGCAGTTCCTGTTGCATAGCCTGCGGTATTTTTTTCCCCAGCCCGATCTGCACCATGGACCACACCAGGTTGCGTACCATGTGGTATACAAACCCGTCACCGGCAATTCGGTAAATCAACGTGCCGTCCGCTTCCTTCTGCCAGCGTGAAACGTAGATGGTCTTCACCGGCGATACGGGCGAGCTGCCTGCGCTTTGGAACCCGCTGAAGTCGTGCGTACCTAAAAGAAGTTGAGCCGCCTCCTGCATCTTTTCCAGATCCGGTTCTTCCCGCAGCTGCCACACATAGTTGCGGGTAAAGGGATCCGGTTGCGGCGTGAAGCGGATGCGGTACTCATATTCTTTCCAGCAGGCGTCTTTCCGCGCATTAAACCCGTCCGGCGCTTCTTCCGCCTGCAGGATGCGGATGTCATCCGGCAGGATGCTGTTCATGGCGCGGGGCATATTGGCAAGCGGAATCGTTCCCCTCGTTGCAAACGAAACGACCTGTCCCCGTGCGTGCACCCGGGCGTCAGTTCGTCCGCTGCCGACTATCTGCACCGGTTCGCCGCAGACGCGGGCCAGTTTTTCTTCCAGCACTTCCTGGATGGTCAGTTCCTTCGTCTGCCGCTGAAAACCAAAGTAGTTGCTCCCATCGTAGCAGACGGTAAGTTTCAGTGTGCGCATACAGATCGATCCTTTTCCTGAAGGTTACGGGCCGCGCCGCCGTGCATTTGCTTCGGCATTCTCAAAGGCAGCGCGTCGGCGCTTCTTACGTTTTTGTTTACAATACGTTCGGACCCCAGCGCAAAAAGGCCATCAGGCCGATCATAGCGAACGCAAAGACAAAGGCCGCCGCGTCCCCTGCATGATACGCCAGCTGATGCATCCTTGTGCGCCCTTCCCCGCCCCTGTAGCAGCGGGCTTCCATCGCCACGGCCAGATCGTCCGCACGGCGGAAAGCGCTGATGAACAGGGGTACTAAAATCGGCAGCATGTTCTTGGCCCGGGCCAGCAGGTTGCCGCTGGAAAAATCGGCTCCACGCGCGGTCTGGGCTTTGATGATCCGGTCGGTTTCTTCCATTAAAGTAGGTATGAAACGGAGGGCGATGGTCATCATCATGGCCAGCTCATGCGCCGGCACCCCGATGACGCGAAACGGGCGCAGCAGTGCTTCGATGCCATCCGTTAGTACAATAGGCGACGTGGTAAACGTTAGGATGGAAGAGATCATCAGCAACAAAATCAGGCGCATGGACATCTTTACGCCCATCTGCACGCCTTCTTCCGTTACTTTCAGGAACTTCCACTGATAGAGTACGTGCTCCCCCTGCCCCAGCAGCGTATGTAACAGCAGCGTCAGCACGATGATAAACAGCAGCGGCTTTACGGATTTCAGCACCAGCATAAATGGCAGGCCCGACAGGGCGATGATGAATAGTACCATGACGCAGAGCGCTCCGTAGCCAACGGCAGTGTTGGCAAGAAAAACCGCCACGATCAGAAGCAGCGTGGCCAGGATCTTCGTCCGGGGATCGAGCCGGTGAATGAAGCTATTGCCCGGGTAATACTGTCCCAGCGTAATATCTAACATTTATCTCAGCCCCTTCCGTCGTTTAATTTCTGCCAGCAGCGTCTTGGCGTCGGTAATCTCCTTCGGAAGCCGCAGCCCCTTATCCCGCAATGCGTCTGCCAGCTTATAAACTTCGGGCACGTCCATGCCCACTTTCAGCAGCTGCTCTTTTTCTTTCAGGAATACTTCCCCCGGCTTGCCATCAATGATGATCCGGCCGTCGTACACTACCAGCATGCGTTTGGCAAACTGCGCTGCGTCTTCCATGCTGTGGGTGACCATAATGATGGCCGTTCCGCGTTTTTTATACAGTTCCATCACTTCTGCGAACACGGCGTCGCGGGAACCGGGATCCAGCCCCGCAGAGGGTTCGTCCAAAATCAGGTAATCCGGATTCATGGCGACGACTCCAGCGATGGCTACGCGCCGCATCTGTCCACCGGACAGGGAAAACGGTGAACGTCCCGCATAAGTTTCAAAATCCAGTCCCACAAATTTCATGGCGTCCTTGACACGCGCATCGGTCTCCTCATAGTTCAGCCCCAGATTCTGCGGACCGAAGGCGATGTCTTCGTACACCGTTTCCGCGAACAGCTGGTGTTCCGGGTACTGGAATACCATACCGATCCGTCCCCGGGCCATCTTTGCTTCATTCGATTTGCCAGACAGGTCTACCCCGTCCAGGGACGCGTTTCCTTTTGTGGGGTGCAGCAGGCCGTTCAGGTTCTGTACCAGCGTTGATTTTCCGCTGCCGGTGTGGCCGATGACCGCTACAAACTCACCTTTTTTGATTTCCAGGGAAATGTCCTTCAGCGCTTCTTTCTCATAAGGCGTCCCCGGCATATAGGTATAGGAAACATGTTCCAGTTTCATTGACATAACTGTTGTCCAACTTTCCTTATCTTACAGAAATTGAAATATCATTTCATCCAAAAGCTGCCGCAAGTTCTTCGTTCGTGATGATTTCCTTCGGCAGTTTCATCCCGCTTTTGCGCAGTTCAAAAGCAACCTTGGCTGCCAGCGGCGCTTCCAGCCCCAGCCGTTCCAGCTCTTCTACCCGGGAGAACACCTCCCGCGGCGTTCCCTGGAACCGGATCTTTCCTTCACTCATAACGACGACGCGGTCTGCCAGCATGGCTTCCACCATAAAGTGGGTGATGTACACCACCGTGATCTTCTTTTCTTTATTCAATCGCAGCATAGTGCTGAGAATCTCTTTGCGTCCTTTCGGATCCAGCATGGCGGTAGGCTCGTCCAGCACGATGCACTCGGATCCCAGCGCCAGCGTCCCGGCAATGGCGATCCGCTGTTTCTGACCGCCGGAGAGCAAATGGGGCGCGTGTGTGCGGTACGCCGTCATATCCACTGCCTTTAATGCGTCATCCACGCGGGTGCGAATCTCTTCTGGGAGAACACCGATATTCTCCGGGCCAAAGGCTACATCTTCTTCCACGATAGCCGCCACAATCTGGTTATCCGGATTTTGGAACACCATACCAACGGTCTGTCGGATGTCCCACAGGTTGTCTTCTTCCATCGTGTCCATGCCTTTAATCTTCACATGTCCTTCCGAGGGAAGAAGCAGTGCGTTCAGGTGACGGGCCAGCGTGCTCTTCCCGCTGCCGTTGGCCCCAATGACCGCCACGAACTCGCCCGGCATGATCTGTAAATCTATATTGTCAAGGGCTGTGACCTTCGTGTTTTCCGCATCTATATACACGTGAGTCAGTCCCTGCACTTCAATGACAGGCTCCATAGCCCCTCCTGATTCTTTGTTCAAATTAGCTGCACAGGTGCAATGCTTATTATTTTGCGCAGTTTATAAGGAAACATGTATATTATATCTTTACTCTCGGCAAACGTCAACCGCATTTGTTGTGGAAGTTAACTGCTTTTTATTTGTAAACGAAAGATCCTGAGCAAAACATCGGGAACGATTGCGTCATTCCATGAGGCGAGTTACCACCAACGCGATCCATGGAACAGCAATCGTGGACATTTTTGCGATGACCTTTCATTTACAAATAAACAAAAACTGCCTACCTTACAGAAAGATAAGCAGTTTCTTATTGATGTATTCTTCTATATATTACAGAAGCTCAATGATTGCCATTTCGGCTGCGTCGCCACGACGAGGACCAACCCGATAGATACGGGTGAAGCCGCCCTGTCTTTCCTGGTATTTCGGAGCCAGTTCGTCAAACAGCTTTCTGGTAGCGGTTTCGTCTACCAGGATAGCCAACGCCTGACGGCGTGCATGCAAGTCGCCAACTTTAGCCAATGTGATCAGCTTTGCTACGTTTTTGCTGGTCTCTTTTGCTTTGGTAATGGTGGTCTCGATTCTGCCGTTCATAATTAAGGCGCTGGACAGGCTGCGGAACAGAGCTTTACGATTACCGGATGCGCGGTTTAATTTTCTGTATGCCATTTTCCGTCCCCCTTATTATTCTTCATCGTCCTTGCGTAAGGACAGGTCTAAGTCAATTAACTTCTTAATGATTTCTTCCAACGACTTGGTGCCCAGGTTGCGGACTTTCTTCAGATCGTCTTCGGATCTGTTGATCAGATCGCCAACCGTATTGATACCTGCGCGGCGCAGACAGTTGTTGCTGCGGACGGACAGGTCCATTTCTTCAATGGACATCGCCAGTTTCGGATCCGGTTCCGGTTCAGGCGGTTCGGAAACAGCTGCAGGACCGGGAATCGGCTGTTCTATTACCGTACCGTTCTGGAACAGGTTCAGGTACTCAATCAGGATGCCGGATGCGCGGCTGATGGCGTCGTCCGGGTTGATACTGCCGTCTGTCCATACTTCCAGTGTCAGTTTATCATAATCGGTCACGTTTCCGACACGGGTATCGGTTACGCCGAATTTTACACGGGTGATGGGAGAATAAATGCTGTCAACGGGAATCCAACCAATCCCCATGTCATCTCTTTTATTCTTATCACTGGGTACGTAGCCCCGGCCGACATCAATATAGATATCCATGTTCAGGCTCGCGTCTTTATCCAGCGTCGCGATATGCAGTTCCGGATTCAGGATCTCCACGTCGCTGTCTACTTCGATATCGTTCGCGGTCACTTCCTGTTCGCCGCTGGAATGGATGTGCAGCACTTTGTATTCTGATTCATAGGGATGCACTTTCATGCACAGGCCTTTGATGTTCAGAATAATGTCAGCCACGTCTTCCCGGACTCCGGGGATAGTGGTGAATTCGTGCAGCACGCCTTCAATCTTAACGCCGATTACAGCAGCTCCCTGCAGGGAAGACAGCAGTACGCGGCGCAGGCTGTTTCCCAGAGTGATGCCGTAGCCGCGTTCCAGCGGTTCCCATACAAATTTACCATACCGCTTGTTGTCGGAAACTTCGGAAGAAACCAATTTCGGATCAATAATTTCAATCATGCGGAAAGCCTCCTTCTCTTGCGTATTACCACAATACGCCAACTGGTTGGTGGCAATAGATGCTCAAAACCTTACAGTGAAAGTCCGCGGGTCCGTACCCGTAAAGGCGCAGACAACGGAACTTTTCATGTAAAGCCACAGTAATTACTTGGAGTACAGTTCGACAATGGACTGTTCCACTACCGGAACATCAATTTCCTCACGAGTCGGGAAACGGTCGATCTTTGCGCTTAACGCTTCAGCATTAACCACAATCCAGGCCGGAGCTGTAACAGCGCCTAATTTTTCATTCATGCCTTTAAAATAAGCTTTGCCGCGGCTGTTTTCAATTACGGAAATTTCATCTCCGACTTTGATCAGGGCAGACGGAATATCAACGCGTTTGCCATTTACGGCGATATGACCGTGGGTAACGATCTGGCGTGCCTGACGGCGGGTGGTAGCCAGTCCCATACGATATACCACGTTATCCAGTCTTCTTTCCAGTAATAACAGCAGGTTTTCACCGGTGATGCCAGGCATCTTTTTCGCTTTTTCATAGTACAGGCGGAACTGTTTTTCCAG
>DDQB01000040.1:2191-5106 GCA_002342505.1 Acidaminococcaceae bacterium UBA2453 | reverse complement strand
TGCTTGCGTGCGAATCGCTTATACAGAGTAAGCGTGCAGACGAATTAATCAGCGCTTCCTTAAGCGCGCAGGATTTCGCAAAACCGTACGCGTTTGCTATTCCATGGACTTATGTGCCTGTGGCTTCGAAATTCGGGCTTCGCCCTCAAACAGTCTCGCCACTGCGGCACATTTCACCTCATGGAATAACGCAAACACTCCCGATGTTTTGCTCAATCCCTGTGCGCTTTCGTTTTTATATGTACTAATTGTTTTGTTTTTGTTTTGTTTTGTTTTGTTTTCCTTATAGCATCTTCAGCAGCAGATCCGTTGTCTGCTGTAAATAGGGAACGCAGGTTTCTTCCAGTTTTCCCGCGTCTGTTGCTTCCGCAAGCTGCGGATCCACCGGCAGCTTGTCCTGGCAGGTCACGCCGTGGGCGGCGGCAGTTTCCGTTAAACGGCTTTTGCCGAATACGGGATATTCTTTTCCGCAGTCAGGGCATTTAAAGTAGCTGAAGTTTTCTACGACAGAGAGGACGGGCACGTCCATCATCTTTGCCATGTTGCAGGCTTTTTCTACAATCATGCCTACCAGTTCCTGGGGCGAAGCCACGACGATGATTCCGTCCACCGGCATGGTCTGGAAAACGGTCAGGGGAACGTCGCCGGTTCCCGGAGGCATGTCAACCAGAAGGAAGTCTATATCGCCGTAAATCACATCGGTCCAGAACTGCTGGATCGCCCCTGCGATGACAGGGCCGCGCCATACGACAGGATCGGTTTCATTCTGCAGCAGCAGGTTGATGGACATGACTTTGATGCCCATGCGTGTTTCCACCGGGAAAACGCCCCGGTCGCTCATCAGCGCCTGCCCGTGGAGGCCGAAGGTTTTCGGAATGGAAGGGCCGGTTACATCGGCGTCCAGGATGGCGACCTGTTTGCCCGCGCGGCGCAGGGCAATGGCCAGCAGGGACGTGACCATGGATTTGCCTACGCCGCCTTTGCCGCTGACGATGCCGATTACTTTTTTGATTTTACTTTCTTTGTGGCAGGGCTTTTTAAAGGAAGCCGGATCCTGCCGTTCACCGCAGCTGGCAGAGCAGCTTTCGCAGTCGTGATTACAATTTGCCATAATTTGATTCAACTCCTGTGAATTATAAATACTAAATTTGTTATTTTGTAATGATTTTGATAAACAGTAACGCCAATACCACAATGATCAGCGGCTTTACGATTTTGTTGGCTTTGGTCAGCACCATGCCCGCGCCGATGTATGCCCCTGCGATGTTGCAGACCGCTCCCGCCAGTCCCAGCTGATAGTCTACGTTATTACTGAGAATGAATGTAATCAGCGCCGCAATGTTGGACGTGAGATTGGCGGCTTTGGTGAGTCCCGCCGCGTTACGAACATCCAGCGAGGCCCAGCCTGTCAGCGCCAGCAGCAGAAAAGTTCCGGCGCCGGGGCCGTAAAACCCGTCGTAGCCGCCCAGTAAAAATGCGATGACAGCAATCCGCAGCGGCGTTCTGTTATCTGTCTTATCCACATAGCTGTTCGGATCCTGGCTTAACCCTTTGTTGCGCATGACGTAAAAAGCGGCAATGGGCAGCACGATGATCAGCAGCTTGTTAAAAATTTCATCGCTGATGAGGAGCGCCAGCCGTGATCCGATAGACGAACCGATGAAAGCTCCCGCGATGCAGATCAGCGCCGGGCGCAGTTTGATAAACCCGTTCAGGGCCAGCCGCGCCGTGGAGATCGTCGTCCCCATGGCGGAACTGAATTTGTTGGTTCCCAGCGCAAGGTGTGGAGGAAGCCCCGCCAGCAGATAGGCGGGCAGGGTGATCAGTCCGCCGCCTCCCGCGATGGAATCCACGAAGCCTCCCAGAAATAAAAGGGGACAGATAATTAAATATTGTGTGTAAGCATCCATGATAATTCTTTAATATTCTATTGCGAAATCGCTGAGCGGGTTCGGCTTTTCCAATCCGTTTTGCCCGGCGTTTCCCTGTAAAAAACAATACAAAACCTGCAGGGAATCACCTTTTATGCGGCAGGCTGCTGTTCACTTCGCCGCCGGCCCAGGCTACGGCTTTTTCCGCCAGCACTTCCGTGGCGTCTACAAAGCAGCCCTGCAGCTTATACATCTGTACGGCCACCGGTACTTCCGTGCAGCCTAAAATAAACGCTTCCACCCCGCGCTGTTCCATAGCGTGCAGTACGTTTTGAGCAGCCGAAGCGTCGTACCCATAATTGGTCGCCTTTACGCCGTCATAGATCATCTCGTGGATGATTTCCTGTTCGTTTTCTTCCGGGTGAAGCAGTTCCATGCCCAGCGCCTCAAATGCTTTTTTGTAAATTCCGGAGGCGCAGGTTCCCGCGGATGCCAGCAGGCCCAGGGTGTGATACCCTTCTTCTTTGCAGAATTTTGCCGTCTCTTCAATCATATTGATGAAGGGCGTTTTGACTTTTTTCTGCACTTCCGGCAGGAAATAATGAGCCGTGTTGCAGCCGATGATGATCACGTCGGCGCCCATGGCTGTTAACCGTTCCGCCGATTTTGTCATTTCCGGTACCGGGCTTGGACCTTGTCCGAAGATGCACTCGGATCGGTCCGGGATGTTGGTATTGTTGTCAATGACCGTGTGGATGTGTTCCTGGTCTTTGATTGCTTTGGTCGCTACGATGACCTTCTGCATCAGGTCAACGGTCGCCATGGGACCCATGCCCCCCATGATGCCAATGGTTTTCATAATCGGTTCTCCTCGTAAGATAATTTACGATAGAAATTATATCATAAAATAAAAGTGTCGGCATTAATTTCGATAGTTTTTTTCATATGATATTGCTATAATAAAAATAAGGAAGTACTGATTAAATGAGTTTGTGCGATTGCCGATCGCAAAACGCACCGACATAAGCAGAGAGCCGCAAGCTT
>DDQB01000040.1:0-2175 GCA_002342505.1 Acidaminococcaceae bacterium UBA2453 | reverse complement strand
TCGCTTATACAGAGTAAGCGTGCAGACGAATTAATCAGTGATTCCTTAAAGAAAGGGAGGTGAGCATCTTGCAATTTTGGAAATATGGCGTTTTGCTATTATGCGTGGGCCTGTTTGGATTGCCTGGATGTACCGGCGCGGAAAATAAGCCGGCGCAAAAACCGGAAACAACTTTTACTCCCAGTGGAATCCGGAAAAGCGAAATATCTTTTTATCACAATAAATGTAAATACGAACTGGTGATGAAGCGGGAAGGAGAAAAAATCCGCTGCGCCATGCGTACCATGAAAGAAAAAGACTATGGGGCGCCCTCGTCTTCCGGATTGACCGGAATGGGGCCGATTATTGAAGCATCCAAAAAGAATGAGAGGATCTTTCCGCGGGGCTGCCGCTTTAACACAGATGAACGCGCGCTGTCAGAGCTTGACGGCCTGTTGCAGGCGGAAGGCGTGAACGCGTCCGCGGCATCGGAAAAGGCGACGGAAGTAAAACCGCTGCGGCTCCTTTACGTAGAATACAACAATGGCAAACACGTTACCGTGAACCGTCCAACAAAAGACGGACCGTTCCAGCGGCGCGTGATCGAAGCGAAACTGGCCGCCTTTATGGAAAAGCTGGCGAAGGACAACGGGCAGGATCTGTATGACGGCAGTGTGCTGTTAGGCCGGGTTTTGGAGTGTAGTTACAGCAGCGCGGGCGGCATGGACGGCGGCCACCGCTTTTTCACCCTGAAGCGGACCGGCGATACGGAAGCGGAATACGAAAGCCGCGTCAAAGAATGGTACAACGCTCCGGAGAAAACAGAAAAGAAAAAAATGCCAGCCACGGCGCTGGATGAAATGAAAAAGCAGGGGAAAAAATATGAAATTGATACCTGGAAGCCCTTTCCCCAAAGCGACCTGATCGCACTGGACGCGCCGCACGTTTCGCTTACCGTAACCTACGGCGAGCCCTGGTCCTGGGTGAAGTGGAGCCTGTCCATGGATTCGCAGGACGAATTGGATAAAAACCAACGGGAATACTACCGTGAGGTAAAGAAATTGCTGACGGGAAAGTGAGAAGAAAAGAATATTGGAAATTTCGTCTGTCATACTTGCACATAATTACGGACTTATATTGTAAAGAATTATGCATTGCTTGTCTAATGCTATGTTTTCATTGTGCTATGTGTTTCAGGAATATTCAAAGGAATGGGCGCTGGATCAGGCCATTTTGGGGTGAACGCAATGGCAGATTTCTCGAACAGATACGTTAAAATGCTGGAACGAAGTATAACGGAGAGACAGACACAATAACCCAAGTATTATAATTATAGAAATCAGGCCGCGCACCCAGCATTACTACTGCATTTCAGATAGGAGTTTGGTCGTTTTTCCGACCAAAGACCGGCTTGAGTATTGGAAATTGCAAGCTGTCCCAGACTGATTCAATGTATACATATTACAGTATTTACATGTTGCCGCGCGCTGTACTATAATTTAAAAAATGCAAAAATCCGGCCACACTAACGTAACCGGATTTTTTAATGGATTATTTTTTCTTCGCTTTCTTTTCTTTTTTCGCAGGCTTTTCGGCGTCTTTCGGAGCGTCGTCTTTAGCTGCTTTTTGTTCTTTCGCCGCTTTTTTGGAGGCTTCCTTTTCCGCGGTCTTCTTTGCTTTTTCCTCTGCTTTGGCCGCTTTGGCCATTTCCTTTTCTGCTTTCTTTTTCGCTTTTGCTTCTTCTTTTGCGGCGGCAGCTTCTACTTTGGCGGCAGCGGCTGCTTTTTCTTTGGCGATTTTGCGGAGCTCTGTTACCGGCACGCCGCCGATGCCCCAGTTATCCGTATCTACTTCGTCGATGGTAACGACGAGGGTCTTCGTGTTTTTGTGCAGCACGTCGGCCAGCAATTTGGTAGCGCCTTCGATTAACTGCCGTTTCTGTTCCGGAGTGACGTTACCTTCTTTTGTAATCTTGATGTTTACATAAGGCATAATTAAAATCTCCTCTCAATTAATTGTTTATGAAAAGTTTTGTGAAACTTTTCGGATAGACAGGAAAAAAGATTGGATTTTCATACAATATATTTTATAATAAAAAAGCAAGAATATCCATAGTAATTTTAAAGTTTTTACAACTTTTGCTGTATAATTTGCTTTTTAAAATTTAAGGAAGCACTGATTAATTCGTCTGCACGC
>DDQB01000039.1 GCA_002342505.1 Acidaminococcaceae bacterium UBA2453 | reverse complement strand
TTTAATTATTTAAATAATAAAATTATAAATAGAAATGTCAAGTACCAAGACATTAAATTATTTAAATCTTTTTATAATCTTAACAGCATTACTTCTTTTGATTCCTTTAAGTTCAAATGAAAAAATAAACGAAATAATGGAAATTAATAACATAAATGGTTTTGATATTTTTGAAGGGCCGTATAATTCCGATGATAATGGTTATGATCCGAGAAGTGATATTCCTCCCAGTGATGATTTAATGGAAGAGATACAAGCAACTAGAGAAAAAAAGGATAGTTTAGAAATAGAATGCCAACAAAAAAAAATATATGTTATAGCATTAGGTGTTTTATCTGGAATATTCATGTTACTAATAATTATATATAGTATATTCAAATGTTATATGTTCCTTCTTGCAAGAAAAGATCAAAGCACTCCTTTCCGTAGAATAAGAATTAGTAAATTAGGTCAAGTTTATTTAGAGGAGAATTTTGACTTGAATAAAAGTGAAATAAACGAAAATAATGATAATCCTAAAAATATGAATGTAAATGATAATGATAAAAATGATGCCCCAACATGCTTTAGTGCAAATAAAAATCAAAACACTTTTAATCCTGATAATTGCGATGAAAATAATAATTATTATAAGCCTTATAAAATTGATGATAATTAAAGCTTTTGTTAGAATATAAATGTTTTAGTTTTATCTTAGTTTTATTTATATTTGTAAAAATTAATATAATTATTTATTAAATTTTATGTGATGATTTTATAGGATGAAAAAATACAGGGGGTAATCACGTTGACTCTGGCAGGTATTTTACTTCTGGGCGGTTTTGTCCTTTTTGCTGCCCTTATGGTGGCGCGGGTATTGCCGACCCTTCTGGCGCTTCCCCTTATGGCTGGATGGATCGCCTTTATCGCAGGCGTGCCGTTCTTTGGCTGGCTCAGTGAAATTGTGGTGAAAGGATCATTCCGCCTGAGCGCCCCGATCGTGCTGGTGGTGTTTGGCTCCATGTTTGCCCGGGTCATCCAGAAAACCGGCATATCCGACACGATCATAAAAAAAGCGGCTGAACTTTCCGGGGACCAGCCTGTGGCCATAGCCTCCCTTATGACGGCGGCGACCGCTTTTATCTTTCTGGGAATGAGCGGACTTGGCGCCATCATCATGATCGGTTCCATCGCCATACCCATAATGACCGGCGCAGGCATTGCCGCTATCGACGCGGTGATCCTGATCCTTCTGGGGATGCTTACGGGCAGCGCGCTGAACTTTGCGGGAGCTGCCACAGGCATCGGCATATTTGGCGCGGAAGCCGTGCTTCGTTATCTGGTGCCGGGGGCTGTCGTGTCCGTGATCATAACCTGCGCTTACATTTTTATTAATATTCCCAGAGGCAACCATGGGGCCGCCCCGGCTTTTGCGCTGGTGAAAAGTTTTATCCTTGCCATTCTGTCCGTTCCGGGAAGCCTGGTCAGCGTGACCGGGAAACTGTTCTCTTCCAGGAAATCCAGTCTCATGAAAAAGAAAGAAGCCCTTCCCGGCGCAGCGTTAATTACGCCGATCCTGCCTCTTGCGGTCATCGGTATCATAAACTTTACCGTGGGGCTCGGGAATGCGGCAGACGGTAAAGTAGACCCTGTTTCCGCTTCTGTCCTTGGCTTTGTCATCGCCTCCTTTTATGCGGCTGTGCTGGTGCGCCCTTCCCAGGTGATCAACCTTTTTACCGGAGCCATTGTTGACGGCATCAGGGATGTGGCCGGCGTTATTTTCCTGTTCATGGGGATTGGCATGCTGGTGACCGCTACCACCCAAAAGGCGGCGATTGATATTTTAAACCCGCTTTTTGTGGCGGTTATGCCAAACTCATTTTACGGCGTCCTGCTGTTATTTACAATTCTGGCGCCGGCGGCCCTGTATCGGGGACCCTTCAATATGTACGGCATGGGTACAGGGATTGCCGCTATTTTGACCAGCCTTCATTTTCTTCCCGCCTCGGCTCTTTACGGCATGTTTTCGGGCGTCGGATATCTCCAGGCCATAGCCGATCCCACCAATTCCCAAAATACATGGCTTGCCGGGTTCGCAGGAGTGGATGCCACCAATGTGATGAAGCGGATTCTGCCTTACGCCTGGGGGGCTTGCGTGCTGATGATGATGTTTGTTGCGGTGCTGAAATAAAGGGGACGCTGATTGCATTCGCAAAATTCCGCAACGATTGTACAAACGCATTGAATCCGTTTTTCCTAAATTCGGCGAAGAGGTGAAACCATGCGCCAGGTACGAATCGGCATTGATGTGGGCGGTACGTTTACCGATGCCGTCGCCATTGACAACGATACTTATGAGATTATAGCGAAAGAAAAAATTCCCACCACCCATGATTCCAAAGAGGGCGTTGCCGACGGAATCGTCCGCGTCTTGCAGGCCATCATGGACAATAACGGCATACAGCCCCGGGAAGTGGTGTTCATTGCCCACGGCACAACCCAGGCTACCAATGCGCTTCTGGAAGGGGATGTGGCTGTCACGGGGATTTTAAGCATGGGCTGCGGCATAGAAGCCGGACGGATAGAAAAAATCAGCAATATCGGAAATATCCCCATAGCCCTGGGCAAAGAATTAAAAACCGTTTTCACGTTCCTGGAAACAGCGGACGCCAGGTCCGACGCAACGAACGTGGAAGCAAAGATACAGGAACTGAAAGCGGCGGGCGCCGAAGTCATTGTAGCGACCGAAGCCTACGGCGTGGACGATCCGGCAAACGAAGATTTTGTGGTAAACACGGCAAGAAACATGGGCCTGTATGCCACAGGAGGGCACGATGTCTCCAAACTTTACGGGCTGAAGGTACGCACGCGGACTGCGGTGGTGAACGGCAGCCTGATTCCCCGCATGATGGAAACGGCGAACATGACGGAGTCTTGCGTAAAACGGGCGGGAATCTCCAATCCGCTGATGATCATGCGCTGCGACGGAGGCGTTATGACGGTGGACGAGGTGCGCCGCCGTCCCATCCTGACCATGCTTTCGGGACTGGCTGCCGGTGTTGCGGGGGTTTTGATGTATGAAAAACTTTCCGACGGGATCTTTCTGGAAGCGGGCGGCACTTCGACAGATATTTCCGTGGTAAAAGACGGTCGGGTCATGGTGCGGTACGGCGAGATCGGCGGGCATAAAACATATTTCTCCTCCCTCGACGTAAGGACGCTTGGGGTTGCGGGTGGCAGCATGATCCGCGTCGAAAACGGGAAAATAACGGATGTCGGCCCCAGAAGCGCGCATATTGCAGGCCTGCCCTACGAAGTTTTCTCGCAAAAATTGGAGGATCCCAAATTGGAGCTCATCGCCCCCTTACAGGATGATGCCCCCGCTTTTGCCGTGGTGTGCGGAAAGGACGGCAGAAAAGTTTCCCTGACTCTGGCAGGCGCGGCGAATCTTTTGCGCAGCGTTCCCGAAGGGGACTACGCCTACAGCCGGGAAATTGAAAACGCCCGCGTGGCCTGGCAGGCGTTGGGCGACAGCATAGGGATAAGCGCAGAAGAAGCGGCCAGACAGGCTATGGATATTGCTTCGGATAAAATCTGGGAGATCGTCAGCCGTCTGATCGCAGAATACAAGCTTTCGCCGGAACTGTTGTGCCTGGCGGGGGGCGGCGGCAGCGCCGGCGTCGTGGTTCCCTATCTGGGGAAACGAAAAAATGTCCAGTGGAAAATCGTAAAAAACGCCCCGATCATTTCTACCATCGGGGTCGCCATGGCCATGGTGCGGGAAGTGGTGGAGCGCACGGTGGTGAATCCCACGGACAGCGATATGAAATCCATCCGTCACGAAGCGTTAGAGCAGGTGATGAAGTCCGGCGCCAAAGAAGCTACCGTAGAAATCGCCATTGAGTACGACAAGAAAACAAACATTTTAAGGGCGACGGCGACGGGCGCCACGGAGCTGAAAAAAGACGGCATCGCCATGGGAACCGTCTCCGACGAAGAACTGAAAGCAATCGCCGCCAGGAGCATGCGCCTGCCGGAGGAAGAAGTAACAGAAGCAGCGGCAGCGGGAAAATGGCGACTGTTTGAAGGTATGGCCAGCAGTAAGTTCTGGGGGATTTTCCCTTCAAAAAAATGTTTGGTGCGGGTGATCGACCGAAACGGCGTAGTCGCGTTGCAACGGGAAGGGTTAGGCGCGGTACTGACAAATAAACGGAAACTGAAAGAAGATCTTGACACCCTCTTTGAAGAAACCGCCGCTTACGGCACAATCGGCGAGGAACTTCCCCCCCTTTACGCTTACTATGGCGAAAAACAGCTGGATCTGTCGGGGCTTGCTTCCCGGGAGCAAATGATGGCTGTCCTGGAAGCTGAAATAGATATTTTCCCCGAGGATGAACAAATCATCCTGCTGGCAGTGCGGTAAGCCGGGATTTTTTATACATCCCGTCCATTCAAACTCACAAATCCGACGCAGTCTTTTTTGAAAAACAGATTATGGAAGCACTGATTAATTCGTCTGCACGCCTGTCTTCATCAAAACTTCATAAAATTCGACTGTAAACCATTCTATAATTATGATATGATATAGAATATAGTATAGAATGAAAGTAGAGATACGCGACCTAAAAATTATACAGGAAGACGAACGAAAGGAGAACAAAATGAAAGTCGACAGGATTATTAAAAATGCAAAAATCTTCACAGCTGACAAGGACAATGCCCAGGTAACCGCTCTTGCGGTGAAGGAAGGCAAATTCGTCTATGTGGGCGACGAGGCCGGTCTTGCAGAGTATGAGGGCGAGGTCACAGACCTGGGCGGAAAATTCATCATGCCAGGCATCCTTGACACCCATGTCCATGTCACCATGCCGGTCGGTTTCGAATACGCGGATATGGGGATGCGCATTGAGTGCAACGGCAAGCGGGAAGCCCTGGATATTATGGCAGACTATATTAAGAAGAATCCCGGTGAGGAGCGTTACAGGTTTCTTTTGGAGAAAAGGTTCCTCCATGGAGACGATATCGTAAAGGAGGACCTTGACGCAATCTGCCCGGATGCCGAGATTTTAATTCAGGAAGGGGAAGGACACAGCATCTGGGTAAACTCCAGGATCCTTGACAGGCACGGTATTACTGACGACACGCCGGATCCTGTGCCTGGACTTACTTATTATGT
>DDQB01000080.1 GCA_002342505.1 Acidaminococcaceae bacterium UBA2453 | reverse complement strand
AAAATATTTTTTTGAAATTAATGCAGAATTTGATTTTGTAAATTCTTTTATTCATTATAAAACATTTTGGTGGAAACCTCAATGAAGTTTTAATAATTTGCGGCATGCGTGGAAAACTTTTTATATATATGGTATGATAATTTAAAGGAAGCGCTGGTCTGCGCTTCCTTAAGAATCCGACCGGCGCATTCTGCAAACGGGAGCTGGAATATTTTTGAAAAGAGGGAGTCATTATGCTGGAAGATGAAAGCCGGGTACACGAAACGGTAAAATGCGTGTATCCGTGGGAAACAGAGGAAGAAAAAATCTGCGGGTATGTGCGGGCCGAAGTAAAGTCCGAGCTGGGGAAAAAATTCCCGGACGGGCACACGGGCTGTCTTTCCGCCGCTGTAGTAGAAGCGATCAGCGCCAATATCTATTTTGATAAGAAAAAAGAATTTCCGGAAGACAGGGCAGGCGCGGATGTGTATCTGCAAAACCATGCGGGCAATTCGTCCTATGCGGTAGCCTTTACGGAAAACGGAAAGAAATACTGGATGATCCACTGCGGCTATGACGCGCTGCCTTCTAAAATGGCAGACGTTCAGGTAAAAGTGGAACGGCCTTCGCACATGGGCTGCTGCGGAGAATAAGCAGCAGCACAGTCTGCGGGAAATTGATTGGCGTAGCAGTGGTGCTATAAAAGTTTATAGAATTTGTGTAAAACGCTGAAACTCAGTTTTAATGTGGGTTTCAGCGTTTTTTGCATATTCGGCCGGATTGCGTCTTATTGCAACTGGTTCCACGAAATCGACCGCACAGCCATAATGGTTCCACTATATGGTATCATTCGCCCTGTGATTGCGTTTTGATCGGACGCGATAGATTAGTCGCGCAATTTGCGACAGGGGCCTTAACGGGAAAACAGGAGAGCCGACCAAAATCAGCGAGGAGAGAATTTTTCGGCCGTCTTCCATTGTTCATTGACGCGCAAAACCGGTATGCGATATAATAATGTATTAAATAAGTAATCACTTAGTATTTCCAATACAACAGAAAAGGAGCAAAAATAACATGGCAAAGGAATTTTTACAGACAGAAACTGCTGGGGCCAACGGCTGGACGGTGTGGGCCGTTACGGGCCGCATCGATACCGTGACTTCCGAGGAAGCCTATAAAATGGGAGAGGATATTGTCCGGCGCAATGCGAAGACGGTGCTGGACATGTCGGATATGGATTACCTTTCTAGCGCAGGGCTGCGCGTGCTGCTTCGTCTTAAAAAACTGGCGAAGAAGGATGGAAAGGAGTTTACCATTTCCGGCCCTTCGGGGATTGTAAAATCGGTGTTGGAAGACAGCGGCATGGACTCGCTGTTTGATATCCGTGCTTCTCTGGACGAACTGGACTGACAGGAGGATTAGGCATGGCGCAGGATAAACCGGAAGGAACCTGGAAATGCTATAACGCCGCCATGGATCGGTACGAGGAAATCTGCAGCAACGTGCTGGAAGAGGCAGAAGCGGCCGGTATGCCGCAGAAGCAGCAGTTAAGGCTGGAGCTGGGACTGGAAGAGATTCTGGTCAACATTATTTCCTATGCATACGATGAGGGAGGAAAGGTCTGGGTCAGGACCTCCGTAGCAGACAATTTGTTCTGTCTGGAGTTTGCCGATCACGGAAAACCCTTTGATCCGTTGCAGAAAGATCTGCGGCACGATGACAATCTGCCGTTAGAGGAGCGCGAGCCCGGCGGGTTTGGTATTTTTCTGGTGAAAAAGTATTTTCACGCTGTCGAATATAAATATGAAGAGATAGCAGGGGCGATGGCCAATCATCTTTCCCTGTGGTTGTCGCTGCAGTAAATGGGATGGAATTTTTTAAGATGAAAACAATTTTACCGGAAGCGTTGCAGCTGAATGAAACAGAAAAACAATTGCTGGAGGAAGAAGAAAAAAAGTTTGGCGCGAAGCTGCCGGAGATGCCGAAAGACAGACAGTATGGCATGTGCTTTGCCTGCGGGGAAAAAAATCCCATCGGGCTGCATCTGCATTTCTTCCGGCTGCCCGACGGGGTGCTGGCCTTTTTTACGCCGAAGCCGGAACACCAGAGTTACAACGGACGGATGCACGGCGGGCTGATCACCGTTTTGCTGGATGAAATTATGGGCAACTACCTTTTTAAAAAAGAAGGCGTGCCCGCATACACGGCCCGTATCGATCTTCGTTTCCGCGCGCCGGTGCAGATCGGGACCACGATCCGCTGTGAAGGGCACGAGGTAAAACGAAAGGGGCGCCTGGTTGTAATGGAAGGCGTCATCACCAATCCGGACGGGACGGTGGCGGCGGAAGCCACCAGCACGCTGATGCTGGAAAAAGAATAAAGCTAAGAAGGATTTTTACATATGGTTAAGTTGTCGTTGCAAGATAAAATCCTGGCGTTCATGCAGCGGGAATCCTATGCGCCCATGACGGCGGAAGAGATGATCTTCGCCATTCCGGTGAAAGAGGAACCCATGCATGAATTCTGGGACGCTATCCTGAATCTGGAACAGGACGGCTATATCGTCAAGACCCGGTTTGATACCTACGGCCTGCCGGAAAAGATGGGCCTGGTAGCGGGACGGTTCCAGTTAAGCAGCAAGGGTTTCGGTTTCCTGATTCCCGATAACAAAGGGAACCGGCCGGACGTGTTCATCCCGCCCCGTAAAATTCACGGCGCCATGAACAATGACCGGGTCATGGCGCGGGTAGACAGCCGCGTCCCCGGACGCCGTCCGGAAGGGGAGATCATCCGTATTATCAAACACGCCAACTCGCGGATCGTGGGCGTCTTCAGGCGCACGATGGATTTCGCGTTTGTAACGCCGGACGACAAACGGATCGGCGGCGATATTTATATTCTGCGGAAAAATTTCGGCGGCGCAGCCAACAACCAGAAGGTCATCGTGGAAATTACGGAGTGGCCTACGGAAAACCGTCGCAGCGCGGAAGGCCGCGTGGTGGAAATTTTAGGATATGTGGGAGATCCGGGGCTGGAGATCCTTTCCATCATCAAGCAGCATGATCTGCCGCTGGATTTTCCCGACAATGTGAAGCGGGCGGCGGCCCGGGTGCCGGCAGAGATCCGGGCGAAAGACTGGAAAGGACGTGAAGACCGGCGGGATTACCCGGTGGTGACGGTGGACAGCGAGGACGCCAGGGATCTGGACGACGCGGTTTATGTGCGCCGGCTTCCCAACGGGCGTTACCTGTTGGGCGTTTACATTGCGGATGTGAGTTATTATGTAAAGGCAAAGACGCTGCTGGATCAGGAAGCGGAGGAGCGGGGGACCAGCGTGTATCTGGTGGACCGGGTGCTGCCCATGCTGCCCCAGCGGTTAAGCAACGGAATCTGCAGTCTGAATGAAAACGAGGATCGCTTGGTCATGGGCTGTGAGATGGAAATCGAAGCAGACACAGGCAAGGTGGCAAAATATAAAATTTTCCCGGCGGTGATTCATTCCCATCACCGCCTCAGTTATAATTTGGTGCGCTCCATTCTGGAAGAGGGCGACAAAGACGCGCGCGAAAAATTTGCGGACATTGTGCCCATGTTGGAAGAGATGCGGGATTTGTGCCGCGTTTTACAGAAAAAGCGGGCGCGGCGGGGCGCTATTGAGTTTGATCTGCCGGAACAGAAAGTGATTTTAGATGCGTCAGGCAAACCGCTGGAGATCAAACAGCGCATCCACGGTCTGCCGGAAGCCATCATCGAAGAATTTATGCTGGCGGCCAACGAGACGGTGGCGCGGCATCTGACCATGATGCAGTGGCCCTGCGTGTACCGCGTCCACGAAACGCCGGCGGAAGATAAGATGGAAGGGCTGGCGAAGCTGCTTCAGAGTTTTAATGTGAAGCTTCGCATTTCCAAAAACGGGATGGTGCGTCCCAAAGATGTGCAGGACGCGCTGGCGGAAATGAAGGAACGTCCCGAGGAACGGCTGGTGAACACGGTGGCGCTGCGCTGCATGCGGCAGGCAGTGTACCAGACGGAGAATATCGGGCACTTTGGGCTGGCGGCGGAATATTACTGTCACTTTACGTCGCCCATCCGCCGTTATCCGGATCTGCTGGTGCACCGGCTCCTGCACGCCTGGCTGAAGGACCCGGACCTGACGCGGCATCTGCCTGCGCTGGCAGCGGAAAGCCTGGAAGGCATGGCGGAGCATTCTTCGGCGCAGGAGCGGAATGCGGCGGAAGCGGAACGGGAAACGGTGGATTTAAAGAAAGCGGAGTATATGCTGGGGCACATCGGGGAAACCTTTGAAGGCGTCATCTCCGGCGTGGCTTCCTTCGGTATGTTTGTGGAACTGCCCAACGGGGTGGAAGGGCTGGTGCATATGTCCAGCCTGACGGACGATTACTATGAGTTTGTGGAAGACCGCTACTGCCTGACCGGCACCCATACCGGAAACACCTACCGGCTGGGCGATACGGTAGAGATCGAAGTGCTGCAGGTCAACATGGAAGACCGCAGTATCGATTTCATCATGGCAGGGGAAAACGAAGGCATGCGGGATTACATTAAAACGCAGCTGGGCAGCCGCAGCGGAAGCAGCAGCGTACGAAATGAAGCCAAAAAGACAGGCCGTCCCTATGCGAAACGGGGAAAAGGCGGTATCGGTGGAAATAAGTACGCTGGATTCGGTCACAGAAAAAAACGCAGAAGAAGATAAAGGAAAAAAATAATTTGCGGCGAATATACATAAAAAGAAATAGTTTTTTGGAGAAACCATGACGGAAACAAAAATAAAAATTATTACGGAAAACCGCAAAGCACGTCACGATTACAACATCGTGGAAGCCATGGAAGCCGGCATGGAGCTGGTAGGCACCGAAGTGAAGTCGCTGCGGGCGGGAAAAGTAAATTTAAAAGACAGCTTCGTGCGCATCACAAAAAAAGGCGAGCTGGTGGTGATGAATATGCACATCAGCCCCTACGACTTCGGCAACTATAACAACCACGACCCGCTGCGTACCCGCCGTCTGCTGATGCACCGCAGGGAGATCGACAGGCTGCTGGGAAAAGTGAAAGAAAAAGGATACTCCCTGATTCCGCTGAAGTTGTATTTTAAACGCGGCTTTGTGAAGATGGAACTGGCGCTGTGCACCGGCAAAAAGATTTACGATAAGCGCCGCGACATGGCGGACCGGGATGCGAAACGTGAAATGCAGCGCGTGCTGAAAGAACGGAACAGAGGATGATTGAAGCGCCGTACAGGAAAATTTAGGACCGTGATTCCCCAACCTTTGCAAGACCAGAAAATAACAGGACCGGTAGATCATTGAAACGCAGGCAAAGTGAAGTAGAAGAGCATCGATTAGGCGAGTTAGCGTATCTGTTACAGTACAAAAGGATCCGCCGCATGTATCTGCGGCTGAAGGCGCCGGACGGCAAAGTGTTTATTACGGCGCCGTACTATACTTCCCTGTCTGAAATAGAACAGTTTATTTCCGCCAATCTGGGCTGGATCGAAAAGCAGCGAAAAAAAAGAGAGCAGCTCCTGCGGAAGCCGGTCCACCGCTTTGAAACAGGCGAGACGGTATATGTCTGGGGAACGGCTTATGAACTGCTGATCCTGACAGATCCGGATATGGTGCGGCAGCTGTGCGGGCAGGAAGCCGCGGAGATGATGCAAAGACATCAGATGGCTTCGGTGAAGACGGAAAACCGGAAGCTGATGCTGGCCTGTCCGGCGGAGTTTGACACGGAACGGCGGAAGCAGTGCCTGGAGGCCTGGTTGAAACGGCAGATGGAAGCGTTTCTGCCGGTGATCTTCCAGGGGTGCGGTTCCCTTGTGGGCAAACGGGAATCCAGTTGGTATGTGCGTAAGATGAAAACGCGCTGGGGAACCTGTAACATTAAGACGGGCCGCATCTGCATCAATCTGATGCTGGGGCATCTCCCGCCGGAATTTTTAAGTTACATTGTGACCCACGAGCTTACCCACCTGTGGGAAAAAGGACACGGGGAAAAATTCAAGGCGCGCATGGACCTGTATTATCCCCAGTGGAAAGAACGCCGTAAAGAAATTGAAAAGCTTTCCTACATGCTTTGACCGTCCGGGTTTACCGGGAGGCGGAATCTTTCGCAGTTCTTTTGTTTTTGCATTTCCCTGGGCATTCGTTCTATGGTATAATGATAAAAAGCGGGAATAGAATCGGTTCCTGTAGTTTCAGCGTCAGATTTTATGATGCGTGCGTATGTAAAAAAATTAAAAAAGCGAAGAGGAAAAGGAGGAGAACCAGTATGAAAAAATATGTTTGCAATGTGTGCGGATATGTGTACGATCCGGCGGAAGGCGATCCGGATAACGGCGTACCGGCAGGGACGGAATGGGAAGACGTTCCGGCAGAATGGGTCTGCCCGCTGTGCTCGGCTCCCAAAGAAGATTTTTCGGAAGAATAAAAAAATCGCCTGACGATCTCAGTGTGTAGCAGAGGTGTCGTCATGAAAATGAAACATGTTTTGTCATGCATTTTGCTTTTGACATTTGTTTTTTCCTTTGGAATGGAAAAGGCGGTAAACGCAATGGAAAGTAAAAAAGTTACGCTTGATCCGTTGCCGAAGTCCGCGGCGGAAATCCGGCCGGCCAATACGCCGCATCAGACGGCGGCCTTTGCCGTAGCTGCGCTGGTACGGTACACCGAGGACGCGGAAGCGGGTATCGCCATGCTGGATAAATTGCTGGGACCCCGGCCGCTGAGTAATCTGAGCAAGCAGCAGCTGCGGGATCAGCTGCGGGGCAAGGAATATACGGCCCGGTCGTATTTTGACGGGGCAACTCCTGCTAACAACTATACGCCCGGTATGCCGTATACGCTGACTGTTTCGGAAACGCCATACAGTTATCAGAATGAAAATTATGCCCAGCTTTGGGTAAAGAGCGGGGGAGCGGATAATCCCCGTCCTGTAACGATGCGGCTGAAACCTTCTACCGGTGAATGGTATCTGTGGGAATACGCGGGACTTTTGGCAGGGATCCGGATTCCCGCAAAAGACGATCCGTGGAACTAAAAAAGAAAATAAAGAGACAGGGTTGCGGTGGTTGCCGCAACCCTTGTTTGTTGAATGATACAGTAATTTCACAGTTGTTTTGCTGAATTTAAACCGGCTCTGTGATATAATAAATTTTATAGGGATTCTTTTTGCAAATGAAACTGTGTGATTCAAGGAGGAAAGAAAATGAAAAAAATACTGACCATGGCGCTCATGCTGCTGGCTTTTTGCGCGCAGGGTTTTGCGGCGAACAGCGAGGTAACGGAAATCGCATCGGATTATCAGGCGGTGCTGGGCGGCGACAGGGCCGTTGTGGAACTGACGGATCATAAAGTAATGGCGGCGGTGGCAAACCTGAAAATCTACAGCAAAATGAACGCCGTCATGTTACCGAAAGACCTGAAAAATTATATGGTAGTTCGCACCGGGAAAGAGCAGGCATTCCTGATCATGCCGCATTATGCCAAGACCCGTATGACGGTGCTGAATGCCATGGACCGCAAGAAGGTAGGTTCCTTAAAAGGAGATATGGAAGGACGCTCCCTGCTCCTGTTCTGCAATAAAGGCGATACCATGATCGATATGCTGGTGCGCACGGTCAACGGCATCCAGCTGGTCAACTTTATTCCGGAGGCGGAGGAACTGCAGGAAAACGGACGCCCCGGCGCCATGATCATCCCGGAACGGAAACAGCGTTTCCTGAAAGATGTGACCGCGCAGATTTCCCATGACGGGGAAATTGTCAAAGTTGACAGGGATTAAAACATAAAATGTTCCTGCGCTGTTTTGTAATCCCGGTTTAGGGATACAGAGTTTGCGCAGTGGTATGATTTTTAGAATGAGGAGAAGAAATGATGCCGACAATAGCGGAACAGAACCTGACCCTGCTGACAGATTATTATGAGCTGACCATGGGGAACGGTTACTTCTTGAATGGATTTTATAAGAAACAGACGTACTTTGATGTGTTTTACCGCAGCGTCCCGGACGGGGGCGGTTTCGCCATCGCCTGCGGCCTGACGGATGTGATAGACTATGTAAAGAATCTGCATTTCAGCGATGCGGACATTGAATTTTTGCGCGGCAAGAAAATTTTTGATGAAAATTTTCTGAAGTACCTGCGTAAATTTAAATTTACCGGCGACATTTATGCTGTGCCGGAAGGTACGCCGGTGTTTCCTTACGAACCGATCCTGACGGTGAAAGCGCCGGCGGCGGAAGCGCAGCTGATGGAAACTTTCATTTTGCTTTGCATCAACCATCAGTCCTGCATCGCCACCAAAGCAAACCGCATTGTGCGTTCCGCAGCGGGACGTCCGGTAATGGAATTCGGCTCCCGCCGGGCCCAGGGCGTGTCCGGTGCGGTGATCGGCGCGCGGGCTGCCTATATTGGCGGCTGCGCGGCGACGGCCTGCACCCTGACCGATGAGCTGTACGGGGTTCCGGCTACGGGTACGATGGCTCATTCCTGGGTGCAGATGTTTGATACGGAATATGAGGCCTTTCAATTTTATACGGAAACCTATCCCCACAATGCGATCCTGCTGGTAGATACCTATAACACCCTGAAGAGCGGCATTCCCAATGCGATCAAAGTCTTTAAGGAATATCTGGCCAGCGGCAAAAAATTAGGAAACTTTGGCATCCGACTGGATTCCGGGGACTTGGCCTACCTGACAAAAAAAGCGCGGATCATGCTGGATGAGGCAGGACTGACGGACGCAAAGATCGTCGTTTCCAACTCGCTGGATGAATACCTGATCCGGGATCTGCTGCAGCAGGGGGCGAAAATTGATTCCTTCGGTGTGGGCGAACGGCTTATCACCAGCAAGAGCAGCCCGGTCTTCGGCGGCGTATATAAACTGGTGGCAGTGGAAAAAGAAGACGGGACCATCGTTCCGAAAATTAAGATTTCCGAAAACACAGCAAAAATTACAAATCCCGGCTTTAAAAAAGTGTATCGCTTCTATGATAAAAAGACCGGCAAGGCTATTGCCGATGAAATCTGCCTGGCTGATGAAATCGTATCCGAAGCGTTGCCTCATACCATTTTTGATCCGGAAGCGACCTGGAAGCAGCGCACTCTGAAAGATTTTACGCTGCGCGTGCTGCAGATACCCATTTTCAAAAATGGAAAGCTGGTGTATAAGCAGCCGACGCTGCAGGAACTGCAGGCTTATTGCGCGAAAGAAGTGGCCGGTCTGTGGGACGAAGTGAAGCGGTTTGAAAATCCTCACAAATATAATGTGGACCTTTCGAAAAAACTGTGGAACCTGAAGCACGACATGCTGGCGGCGGCAGGGAAGAAAGACGTCTGACCTTTCGTCCGGTAAAAAATTGCATAAAAAAATAAGGAAGCGCTGATTAAATGAGTTTGTGCGATTGCCGAGGGCGTTTTGCGAATGGCAAGGAA
>DDQB01000006.1 GCA_002342505.1 Acidaminococcaceae bacterium UBA2453 | reverse complement strand
TTGCGACGCCTTATGAAGGCGGTGCCGCCCGGGCCACACAAATTACAATTTACATTCACGGAGGCGCCTTATGGCACAACCAATTCCCAAAGAAGCAGACGCGTTTTATTTGCCAGGTAGCGGCGACGTCGGCGTGCTGTTAATTCATGGTTACACCGGTTCCCCGGCGGAGATGCGCCTGCTGGGTGATTACATAAATGAAAAGGGCGGCTATACTGTGTTGGGCGTAAGGCTGGCAGGTCACGGTACTACCGTGGAGGAACTGGAGCAGACCGTCTGGCAGGATTGGTATGAAGCTGTGGAAGAGGGAATCAGGCAGCTGAAACAAAAATGCCGCCGCATTTATCTGGCAGGACAATCCATGGGGGGATTGCTGGCCATCAAAGCGGCAGCAGAATTACCTGTGGAAAAAGTGGCGCTGTTGGCTACGCCCGTTTTTTTACAGGACAAGCGTGTTCCGTTCATAAAGTTTCTGCGGTTTTTTATTCCAAGGCTGAAAACCGGGCAGCAAAGTTATGACGTACCGGAACAATACATGCAGGGTTATTCGGAAATGCCTACAAAACCGATCATCAGCCTGATGGAACTGATCGGTCTCTGCAGGAAAGAGTATTTGCAAAAAATCAAAATCCCCACACTGATCGTGCAGGGAAAAATGGACCACACAGTGAATCCAAAGAGCGCGACGTATCTGTATGAAGCCTTGCGAAATGTGCCGGAATCCCGGAAGAAAATCTTATGGCTGCCTGCATCCCGCCACGTAGTAACGCTGGGCGAGGAACGGGAAAAAATGTATGAAGAATGCCTGCGATTCTTTAATCAATGACTTTGGGAATTTTGCTCTGATTGTTAGGATAAAGTGTGTTGCACATTTTTGCATTTCATTGTTTCTTGTTGTATAATTAAATCGTTCAGTACCGTTCATTAAGGGAGGCCTTCATGCGAAAGCATGCTGACCTCTCTTTATTTTTTGATAAACAGATATACTGCAGGAGGATTTGCAAATTTTATGACAGACAAGGAAAGAAAAAGTAATTGCGAGCAGAATCAAAATCAAAAAATAATCGACGCACAATGCAAAGATAAAATAAAAACAGAAAATTCCGTCCCACATGAGCAGAATGCAGTCGCGCAAGACAGGGATGCGCAGAAAAAGCTTACATTCCGCATCGTGGATTCACCCATGGGCATAGGCAAAAGCTTGTCCCTGATGACGCAGGTACGTTTTAACACGTCTTACGCTGCTGATGATTATGTGGAATCGCTAAAGCGTACCGGCCTGTTCAATGATCTGAAACACGAACGCTTTATCATTTTTGTTTCTACGATCAAAGAGCGGGACGAACGCTTTTTGCGCGAGCTGCACGCAAAGCGCCCGGAAGAACCGCCCTATAACAGAAGTATCCTGGAACTGATCCGCCGGGGTGAAAATATTGTTGTGACCCAGTCCCTCTACGGCTTCTTTAATGAAGATACGATCAAGGCCTTTCACCAGAGCCCGTATCCCTACACTGCCTATTTTGATGAGATCCCGCCTCTGTTCCGGGACGTTGTGGGTAGCAGGCAGAAAAAAGACGGCGGGTCCATTGCCCGCTTTGGCACGGCTGACGTGTTGCTGATGCAGCAGGAAGGGATCGTGGCCCGGAAAGGAGACCAGCTGGTATACAACCTGCAATCCGAGTATGGCAGGCAGCGCTCTGCCTATAAAGCGTTTGATGCGATAAAAAACCTGAGCCGCAGCTGCAACCTGTATCCCTACGGGGAGAAGAACGGCCGGTTTACTTCTATTATCGCTTTTATGAAACGGGAACTGTTTGCTTGCTTCAGCCAGTGCTGGTTCTTTTCATATCTGACCAAAGACAGCATGTTGTCCCGGTACTGCGCCATGAATGGCATTGCCATGGAGTATTACCATGTTGAGGGTGAACGGATCCGACTGATCCGGCGAAACCCGAAGGGAGAGTACAGGGAGACCTACCCGAAGGGAATCGAGCGGCTGGTGATCCTGGAAGAGGATCGTTTTAACATGGACGCATCCTTAACCAAAGAATGGTATAAGGCAGCGAAAAAGGGAAAGAACGAAGAAGGACTGAAAAAACTGAAAGGCTGCTTCCGCAGCGCTTACACGTTTATGAAACAGCACGGAGTGCGCAGCGATACGTTTATGTTTACCACCTTTACGGCGTATCAGAGTTTGCTGGATGGGGACGGAAGGCATTACCCCACGTTGAAACGATTTCTTCCCTGTAATGCCAAAGCGACCAATGATTACAGCGACTGTACCGGCGTTGCGTATCTGTGCAATCGGTTTTTTGATGTAAACTGCGCAAACTTTCTGGCCCGGCGTGCTAAGGAAACCGGCGATCCCCGGCTGATATTTGATAACGACAACTACGCCCTGACGGAACTGTTGCAGTTTATCTGGCGATCCAACGTACGCGTGGCGGATTCTGATAAACTGGTCTATGTCTGGGTTCCCAACAAACGCATGCGTAAACTGCTGCGGGATTTCCAGGTGAAAGCGCTGGCGCAGCTTGCCAGGGAAGCAGAGGAGCAAGCCAAAGGGGAAACAGAATTGGAAGCACGGGCTCGGGAACGGGATGACACTGTACCAGAACGTCCGGCCAGCGAACAGGAGAACGTCGTAATTACGGGAGAAACGGAATAAAAGCTGCCAGAGGAATCAGCCTGCCCGGCAGTGAGTTTCGCGGGCAGACCCCAG
>DDQB01000102.1 GCA_002342505.1 Acidaminococcaceae bacterium UBA2453 | reverse complement strand
GAAAAGCTGTTGAAGGAAACTACTAACGAGTGGATGATGATCGTCATCGACCTGGAACAGTTTAAGCTCTTTAACGAATGGTATGGGTTTGAAACCGGGAACAAGGTGCTGGCCCGGATTGGGGCGGGGCTTTCCAAAGACGCTGAACATTGTAACGGCCTTGCGGGGTATCTGGGGAACGACGACTTTTGCCTGATGATCCCTGTAGGGAAACTGCACCCCGAAATACTGTTTAAGCATATACGTAACGTGTTGGACCGATATGGAGCTTCTTTCAGCTTCCTGCCGGCTCTTGGCGTAGCCTTTTCCAAGAGCGATGACTCTGTGATGCGCCTGCATGATAAGGCAGAGATGGCCATTGCCAATGCGAAAGGCAACTTCAAAAACCGCATCTGGTATTTTGATGAAGCCATGTATAATAAGCTGGAGAACGATTATAAAACCCTTGCGGCTTTCCAGAACGCGCTGGGAAACGGAGAGATTACCTTTTTCCTGCAGCCTCAGTGCGATGCGGAAACCGGGAAAATCGTGGGCGCGGAAGCGCTGGCCAGATGGATCCGTAAAGACGGTTCCATGGTCATGCCGGGTGATTTTGTCCCGGCGCTGGAAAATTACGGGTTCATTCCTGACCTGGATAAATTCATCTGGGACGAAGTGGCAAAATGGTGTAAGGGCTGTATAGACAAAGAATATCCGTTGCTGCCTGTTTCGGTGAACGTATCCGCCATTGATATTTTCACCTTTGACGTTCCGCAATACTTTGCTTCTCTGGTGAGGCAGTACCGCATTCCCAAACACGCGTTAAAAATTGAAATTACGGAATCTGCCTGCGGGGAAGATTCTGATAGTGTCAGGGCGGCGGTTCATGCGTTGCGGAGCAATGGCTTTATCGTGCTGATGGATGATTTCGGCAGCGGCTATTCCTCGCTGAATATGCTTCATGAGCTGAACATTGACGTCATCAAGCTGGACGCACGATTCCTGCGCTTTGACAATACCGTACTGGAAAAAGGCCTGCATATTCTGGAATCTGTGGTATATATGGCCAAGAGCATGGGCCTTCCCACTATTGTGGAAGGGGTGGAGACCCGGGAGCAGAAAGAATATCTTATGAGCCTGGGCTGCCAGTACATCCAGGGTTTTTATTATTACCGGCCGATGCCCGTCACAGAGTTTGAAGCGCTGATACAAAACAGGCGTAACGTGGACCTGGGCGGATTCCGGGCGAAAGCCAATGAAGAGTTCCGTTTGCGCGAATTCCTGAACGATACGGTATACAGCGACGCCATGCTGAATAACATCCTGGGGCCTGTCGCTATCTATGAATGGCATGGGGAGGATGTGGATATCGTCCGCTATAACCAGAAATTTTATGAAACGGTGGATGTGAAGGATTTTCATCACCGGCTTAATGCGATCCAGCGTTTTATGCCGCCTGAAGACGCCGCCGCCCTGTTCCAGGCTTTGCGAAAAGCGACGGGAGACCGGATGAACGGCGCCAGTGAAGTGATGACATTCAGCCGGCTTGACGGGAGTTTTGTGAAATTCCTGATCCACTTCTATCTGCTGGAAGATACGAAGGAAGTGAAACGGTTTTATGGTTCCGCCAGGGATGTGACGGAGATTTCGGATCTGAGCAACCATATGAAGCTGCTGTCCAAATATTTGTCGGATTGCGTGATCTTGCTGATATACAGGCATGGCAGGGTATCGTTCCAGGTGGCTGCCCAGGGCCTGGAAAAAGAGATGGGGCTTACCCGTGAAAAAATGGAAGCAGAAATGAACTCCGGCAGGTTCTTCTACCGCATTGGCAAGGATGATCGGGACAGGATTACCGCAGAGATTAAACGTTCCATTGAAAACAGGCAAAACTATTCCGCCCAGTTTGACATGGCCGGAGCGGAAGGAAAAATCTTGTCACTGTACCTGAAATCGGATTTTGTGGATGAACAGACCAGTGATGTGAAGAGCATTATATCCATTGAGTGCAGGCAGGAATAGATTGCATACAGAAAAGGCGCTCCGGCAAAGGCCGGGCGCCTTACTTTTATAGGGAAATATGATGAAGCAGGTTTGCGCGATTGGTGGAACGGCACATAAAACATACCGGCAGGCGCGCAGATGAAAAAAGGGAGTTTCTTTAATGTTTTTTAGGGGTGAGAGGGGGAACTCCATTCACTGTCCTTCAATGTTTTGGACGCGTTTTTCAGAGCCTGCAGCAGTTCAGCTGAACCAGCAGTCTTTCCTTCGCATAATTTCTGCAGTTCCATAAAGGTTTTGCATTCACTGCCCCAAAGGTAACGGCCGTCTTTGTCGTAACAGGCCAGCACCAGATTCTGCTTGGCGCGCTGGGGCGTTTTCCCGTTGTCGTCGGTGACCGTTACATAGACGTTGTCGGGAAAGTCCATTACATACATTATGATATTGTCTTCATCGGCTTCTTCCATAAAACCAAGCTGCGGAAATTCATTGGCAAGATCTAACATGATAACACTCTCCTGATAGTAAAGTTAAGGAATCACTGCTTCATTCGACCGCACCGGCAATCGTACAAACTCATTTAATCAGTACTTTCTTAAATTTATTTTACCACGAATCGAAATCGTTGTATAATATTTTATAATGAAAAAGGGGGAGGGATTTTTCTGAGAGAGAAAACAAAGGAAAAGGAAAGTACGATCCGCCCCGGAATGCAGGTGGAGTTTATCTGTCCCAGGTGTGGGTATCATCTGGCCTGGGCCTTGCCGGAAATGGAGATGAAATGCCCGAAGTGTGAAAGCTGGGTCAGCGGAAAGAACCGGAAGAAGCCGGAACTGGACCTGATGCTGCCGCTGGATGACGATCAGCTGACGCTGTTCTGACCGGCCGGGTAATGCGCTGCCATTGGCGCTGCAGTTTCATTTCATTCTGTTGCTGTTTTCAAAATATCATTACAATATAATAAAGAATCAAAGGAGAATTAACTATGAAGATTTTTATGGATACGGCCAATGTGGAAGAAATTCGTGAATTTGCGGATATGGGAATCGTGTACGGCGTGACGACCAATCCGTCCCTGGTTGCAAAATCCGGACGCACGCAGGCAGAAGTTATTCCGGAGATCTGCGCCCTGATTCCCGGGCCGGTGAGTGCGGAAGTGATCAGCCAGGATTGTGAAGGCATGGTAAAAGAGGCGCGGGAACTGGTTAAGATTGCCGATAATGTGGTTGTTAAAATTCCCTGCATCACGGAAGGGCTGAAAGCGGTCAAGATCCTGGCGGCGGAAGGGATCCGTACCAATGTGACGCTGGTGTTCAGCCTGGGGCAGGCGCTGCTGGCGGCACGGGCCGGCGCTTCCTATGTGAGCCCCTTTATCGGTCGTCTGGACGATATCGGGGAAGACGGATGCAAACTGGTAGAAGATATGGTGAAAGTGTTCCGCAATTATCAGTTTAAGACAGAGATCATCGCGGCCAGCGTCCGCAACATGGAACATGTTGACAGGGTTATGCTGGCAGGGGCCGATATTGCGACGATTCCCACCAAAGTGCTGCGGGAACTGATCAAACATGAACTGACAGATAAAGGGCTGGCTAAATTTATGGAAGATTACCAGAACAGCCTGAAGTAACAGGAGAAGAGAAATCAGATGAAAGGAATTTCGTTATCTAACATACCGTCCCGTATTGCCGCGCTGCTGGCAGGCTTCGGCATTGCGGGCGGGCTTTTTTCTGCCGGTCAGGCAGAAGCAGGATTCCGCAAGGTACCTGAATCCTATCAGGAGGTAAAGGCGCAGATTGTCCAAAGCGGCCCGACGCTTCTGTTTTCCGACAGTCCGGAAATGGTTTATGAAAATGGGATCTTATACAGGGATGTCATACAGGGAGAAGGACGGGTATTCTTCCATCATACCAATGAGATGGAAAATACCCGCAAGCTGTCCGTGCTGATGCGCCCGGTGGAAAGGATAGCGACTGTGACCTGGGGCTGCCGGGGCATCGGCGATCCGGATAAGTTATATTATATTTCTGCGCGAAAAGGGCAGACGCGGTATTTTACGGAGTATAAGGAGCTTGAAAAGAAAGCGCGTAAGGAAGCGTTGAAGGAAACGCGGAAAAAGAAAGCAAAAGTGAATCCTAAGAAGAAACCACTGACGGATTACAGCTTTTACGGAAAGGTCGCCGATCTGCCGACGTCCACGCTGGCCAGAGGAGAATTTTTTGAGGTCCTGTCGCAGGAACGGAACATGAGCCATGCAGGCGTCCGGCTAAAACCGAAACAGCTTTTGACGGGCCTGTTTGATTTTTACGCCAGCCAGCCGGTTGAGATCATTGTAATGATGAGCGACACGGCGGAGGATATTGAACAATTTTCAAAAACTGCAAAACAGCTTCCGATGGATGAGCATCCGCTACGGGGCACATACGAAAAGTCGGATCTGACATATATAATCAAAGAACCGGTCCAGATGAAATGGTATCAGCAGAAGGCGCTGTGCATGGCCAGTTCGGACGACGGCACATTCCTCCGCGGCGTTGACAAAATGACCGGGAAAGAAACCGAAAACCACGGAAATTATGGCGTCGTATACCATGTACAGTTCAGCGCAGCCGGGGAACATCCCGTGAATCTGGGGATCAATCCCTGGGGAGGGGAGTTCTGTGGAGCCGGCCTTCTTCTTTACGGCGGAAAAGCAGAATTAACGCGCATTCCTCATACCGATGTGTTTTTTGGCAGAGGAGATGAGATTGACGACATTTTTGAGATCGATCCAGACCATAAAAAAGTGGAAGCGG
>DDQB01000010.1:1813-44335 GCA_002342505.1 Acidaminococcaceae bacterium UBA2453 | reverse complement strand
GTGCAGACGAATTAATCAGTGATTCCTTAAGGAAATGCTGATTCACAAAAAGCACTGGTAAATGCGAAGACAAATTAATTTGCGTTACCTTGCCAAAGCATTTTGCGAAAGCAACCTGTTTTAAAATATTAAGGTACGTTTCACTACCCGAAGGGAGGATTCTCTGATGAAAAATTGGAAACGGCTTGTACAGACTACCTGTGCTATTGCGCTGATCGGTTCTACTGCCACTGTGTTTGCAGCAGCGGCAAAACCGCCTGTGGCCAAAGCGCCGGAAAAGATTCCTGTGATCCTGGACGCCGACATGGTGGATTTGTTTGATGACGGCGTAGCCTTACTGATACTGGCCCAGTCTCCCAAAGTAGACTTAAAGGGCGTAACGGTGGTAATCGGCAACAGCTGGGTAGAAGACGGCGTAGCCAGCACGATTCGCCATCTGGAAGGCATCGGCAGGACCGATATACCGGTTTTTGCCGGCAATAACAAACCGACCCGGCCCGGCCGTATTGAAAATATTAAGGCAGAAAAGAAACTGTGGGGCCGCGGCCACGACAGCCATTTGGGAGCGGCGGGTTATCCCCGGCCTGTTTCCTGGCAGGAAGCTTACCGGAAGAGTTATAAGAGCGAACCTACCTTTGGACCGAAAGCGGAAGACCCCAGCGATTTTATCATTCGTACCATTAAAGAAAATCCTCATAAAGTGACGATTGTAGGTATCGGCACCGGCGGCAATATTGCCAAAGCTCTGGAAAAAGACCCGTCCATTGCCCCATTGGCGAAAGAAATCGTGTACATGGCAGGCGCTTTCCTGCATGCAGGCAATGTTATGCCTACGGCAGAATTCAATGTGTGGCTGGATCCGGAAGCCGCGAAAAAGGAATATCGGGGCGCCTGGCCGAAACAGACTTTTTTCCCGCTGGATGTATGCGAAAATGAAAAAATAGATTATAAGAACTTTCTGGATTTGGAAAAACGTGTAAAAAATCCGGTCTTCAAAGATATGTGGGAACGTCATTATCAGACTGCGCTGTTCCGTAACGACCATAAATTCAAAAACTTTATATGGGATGTGCTGGCTGCTTCGTATGTGCTGGATCCGTCCATTGTTACCGAAGAAGTGTTTATGCCGGTTGATGTGAATGACACATATTCTCTTTCGTACGGTGAGACGCTGGCCTTTGCAGGCCCGGGACCTGAAGGTTCCCAGAAAGCCCATATCGTACAGAAGATTGACCGCAAGAAGTTGTGGAAAATTATCACTGAAACCTTTGACAAATGTAATTAAAGGATAAATCTAAATGAATCTGTTTACACCTGCCGAATTTACGGAGAATTACGCCAATGCCGGCGTAAAAAAAGCATCGCTGCCCATATCGAAAATGCTGCTGCTTGGCGTCATGGCCGGTTTTCTGATCGCCATGGGCGGCGCTACGGCCAGCACGGCGTCTCATGCTATTACGAATGCGGGGCTGTCGAAGATGGTCAGCGGACTGCTGTTTCCTTTTGGGCTGGCCATGGTCATCCTGACGGGAGCTGAACTGTTTACCGGTAATGTGCTCATCAATATTTCCGTGTTTGAAGGCAAGACCGGTTTCGGGTCCATGCTGCGCAACTGGATCTGGGTGTATATCGGAAACTTTTTTGGCGCGTTGCTGGTGGCGGCAGGGATTGCGTTTCTGGGCTGCCTGAATCTGTCTGGCGGCGGGTTTGCCGTGTCTGCCATGAAGGTGGCGGCGGCGAAAAGTTCCCTGTCATTTATGACGGCGGTGGGTCTTGGCTTTTTCTGTAATGTGCTGGTGACCATTGGCGTGCTGATCAGTCTCGGCGCAAAGGATACCATCGGGCGTTTCATCGGCGCTTACATGCCCGTTGCCTTTTTTGTCATCTGCGGCTTTGAGCACAGCATCGCCAACATGTATTATATCCCGGCCGGAATTTTTGCAGCGTCGAATCCGGCGTACCAGGCGCTGGCGGTGAAGGCGGGTGTGAATCTTTCCGTTTTGAACTGGGGAAGCTTTATAACCGGAAACCTTATTCCCGTCACGATTGGAAATGTGTTGGGCGGACTGGCGATCAGTTTTATTTTCTGGTACTGTTACGGAAAAAAATAAGAGGACGCCGCTGCAGGAAATTTTCATAAAAAAAGAAACGGAAAATGCATACGAAATTAATCCGCATGTTCTTACATTAACCTGCTTGCAATACAGCAGGTTAATTTTTTGGAAATCAGTTTTTTGTTTTTCTCGCAAAGGGAAACAAAAAATTGACAGGCATTGCGAATAAAATTTTTGCAAAGAAAATTTCAGGAAGTGCAGACGAATTAATCAGCGCTTCCCGGAGGAAACGCAATAAGGGAAATGATCTATGCTTATCTTAACAATCGAAAATCTGGCTCACAGTTATGGGGAGCGGACACTTTTTAAAAATGTAAGTTTTAACATTGAAACGGGAGACAAGATTGGCCTGATCGGAATCAATGGTACGGGTAAATCCACGCTGCTCCGGCATATTGCGCAGTTTGACGGGGGAAAAGATCCGGAAACAGGTGTGCCGGGAAAGGTTGTTCCCAACGGTTCCTGTGTCATTGAGTATCTGGAACAGAATCCGGATTTTGATCCGGAGGTCTCTGTCATAGAGCAGATTTTTAAAGGCAATTCCCCTATGATGACATTGCTGCGGAATTATGAAAAACTGCTGGAAGATACGGCGCTGCATCCGGATGACAAAGGTACGCAGCGGAAACTGATGGAGACCCAGCAGCAGATGGACCAGCATTTTGCCTGGCAGCTGGAAAGTGAAGCCAAGGCGACGCTGACCCGTCTGGGAATTACTGATTTTAATCAGAAGATGAAGACCCTTTCCGGCGGGCAGCGGAAGCGCATTGCCCTGGCAGGAGTGTTGGTGCGCCCGTCCGACCTTTTGATTTTGGACGAACCGACTAACCACATGGACAATGAAACGGTGGCCTGGCTGGAAGAACAGCTGCAGAAGCGTAAGGGCGCGTTGCTGATGGTGACCCATGACCGGTATTTTTTTGACCGTGTCATCAACCGTACCCTGGAGCTGGATAACGGGACGGCCTATCTTTATACGGCCAATTACAGCGGCTTTTTGCAAAAACGGGCAGAGCGGAGAGAATTGGAAAACGCGGCGGCCCGCAAACTGCAGAATATTTACCGGCGGGAACTGGCCTGGATCAGCCGGGGTGCGGAAGCGCGCCGTACTAAGAAGAAGGATCGGGTGGAACGCTTTGCCGAAATTGAAGCGGCTGTCAAAGAAAAGGTAAATCACCAGGAACTGGAAATTTCTTCTGCGGCGACCCGTCTGGGAAAAACGGTAGTGGAACTGGATCATGTTTCCTGTTTCTATGAAGGCGTGGAATACATCCATGATTTCAGTTATATCCTGCTGCGGGACGACAGGGTTGGAATCATTGGCGCCAACGGTGTGGGTAAGACGACCCTGATGGACATCATTGCCGGACGGCTGCAGCCGGATACCGGCAGGGTTACCATCGGACAGACGGTGAAAATCGGATATTTTTCTCAGCACAGTGAATTTCCGGATGAGGATGAACGGGTGCTGGAATACATTAAAGATGCAGGCAATTATGTACTGGCGGCAGACGGCACATATATCAGCGCGGCCATGATGCTGGAACGTTTCCTGTTTCCACCGGAACTGCAGTGGGTTCCCATCCGCAAGCTCAGCGGCGGGGAACAGCGTCGGCTTTACCTGCTGCATGTGCTGATGGAAGCGCCGAATGTGCTGCTGCTGGACGAACCGACTAACGATCTGGATATTCCGACGCTCTCCGTGCTGGAAGAATATCTGGATACCTTTGCCGGCGCCGTCATTGCGGTTTCACATGACCGGTATTTTCTGGACCGTTTTGCAAAACGCATCTTTGCCGTGGAAGAAGGCGGCATGTTGCGTCAGTATCCCGGCGGCTACAGCGATTATGAAAAAACAAAACGGCTGGAAGCGCTGGAACGGGATGAAACGGAAAACACATTGCAAGGCAAAGTAAAAAATCAAAACAGCAGAAACAAAAAAGAGAAACAGAAAATTTTTACAGAAGAAGAAAGGGCATCCAACGAACTTTCCGCGGAAGAAAAAAACAGTGAAGGAAGCAGTGACAAGCTGACTTTCAGTGAAAAAATCGAATTGGAAAAGCTGGAAGAAAAGATTGCGGGAAAAGAAGCGGAAAGTAAAATGATTGAGCAGGAAATTTCGCTGGCGGGAAATGACTTTGTGAAAATCGCCAAACTTTCGGAGGAGCTTACGCGTGTGGAAAAAGAACTGGAAACGTTGACGGAACGCTGGGTGGAGCTAAGCGAAAGAGATGAATGACGACGTATTTGAAAGTGAAAATTTTATCTCTTTACAAATTTAGCAAGATAAAGTATAATGAGCATATCAAAAGCAGAGAGGGGTTTTCTATCTTGAAAAAAATTTGTCTTGTATTATTTTCTGTACTTATGATGCTTATGATTGTCGGTTGTGGCGGCAGCGGCCCGAAGAAGATGGTCATCGGTCTGGACGATAATTTTGCGCCCATGGGCTTCCGCAATGAAAAGAATGAAATCGTCGGCTTCGACATTGATCTGGCGCGGGAAGCCTGCAAACGCGCCGGCATGGAAGTAACTTTCAAACCCATTGACTGGAGCGCTAAGGAAGCGGAGCTGAACGGCAAACGGATCGACGCTATCTGGAACTGCTTCACCATTAATCCGGAACGGGAAAAGGTGATCCAGTTTTCCAAGCCGTACATTAATAATTGCCAGGTTGTAGCCGTACCTGTAAAATCCACGATCCAGACGATTGCAGATTTGAAAGGCAAGACTGTTGGCGTACAGGATGATTCCACCGGCAGCTACCTGCTGGACGGCAAATATGCGGATCTGCGCAAAGGCTTAAAGGAATACAAAAAATATCCTGACTTTGCGGCTGCGTTCCTGGATATCGACTCCGGCCGCCTGGACGCGCTGGTTGTTGACGAGATCCTGGTTCGTTATTATATGAAGAAGGCGCCTGATAAATACAGAGTGCTGAAAGAAGATCTGGGTAAAGAAGTTGTCGGCGTTGGTTTCCGCAAAGATGATAAAGAATTTGCGGCCCGTATCGACAAGGTGCTGGACGAAATGAAGAAAGACGGTACCTGCAAAAAGATTTCCATGCAATGGTTTGGCACGGATATCACCCGTTACGAAGATAAAAAATAAGCTGCCGGTAATGGCAGGCTGCCTGCAGATCAATGAGTGCTGAAACGCAATCCGGTCTGCGGGGCGATGTATATGATTCCACTGGTAACAGCAGCAAGGCCGATGGTTTTAGCCACCGGCCTTTGCGTGTGTTAAGGAACTGTCCACTGATCTGTTGCGCAAAACCGGACGAATGGCAGTTCTTTACTTAACGGAGCGTTTTATGGACTATATAATTTCAATTATCCCACAGATGCTGATGGGGACAGTAGATACATTACGGTTGTTTTTTATTACGATTGTGCTGGCGATCCCGCTGGGCATCCTGTTGGCATTCTGCCGCGTGTCATCGTTTTCACTGCTGCGCAATGTGGTAGCGGCGTATGTGTATGTGCTGCGGGGCACGCCGTTGATGCTGCAGCTGCTGTTTGTGTATTTCGGTCTGCCGTTTATTCCGGTCATCGGTGTGCGGCTGGACGATTTTCCGGCGGCGGTGCTGGCTTTTGCTTTGAACTATGGCGCGTATTTCTGTGAAATTTTCCGGGCCGGTATCCAGGCGATTCCCAAAGGTCAGTATGAAGCGGCGAAAACGCTGGGGATGAATTATGTGCAGACCATGCGCCGGATCATTCTGCCGCAGGTTTTTAAAATTATTTTGCCGCCGGTAAGCAATGAAACGATCACACTGGTAAAAGATACGTCTTTGATTTATGTGCTGGCGATGAACGATCTGCTGCGTACCACAAGGAATCTGGTGCAGCGTGATTTCAATATCATGCCGTTCGTAGTGGCCGGCGTGTTTTATCTGGTGATGACGCTGATCCTTACGTACGGCTTTAACAAACTGGAAAAACATTTTGCAAGATGGGACTGATGCGCCGTCATTTTTTATCGCCGCGCGATAAAAAAGTTCGAATAAAATTTGAGGGCAGTCTTTGAACCGATTCAGTGATGGAGAACATTATGCGCAAGATAGAAGCAAAACATATCTGTAAAAATTTTGAGGATCTGGAAGTATTAAAAGGCATTGATATGACGGTGGAAGAAGGGGAAGTCGTCGCCATTATCGGTCCTTCCGGCGGTGGGAAAAGTACTTTCCTGCGCTGTCTGAACAAGCTGGAAACGATTAATAAAGGCACGATCCTGATTGACGGGGAAACGCTGGTCAGCACGGATGAAAAGGGAAATGTGACGTATCCGGAAAATTCGTCCCGGATCGCCTGCAAGATGGGTATGGTGTTCCAGCAGTTCAACCTGTTTCCCCACATGACGGTGCTGGAAAATTTAATGGAAGCGCCGGTGCATGTGCAGAAACGGAATCCTGCGGAAGTACAGGTGGAAGCGGAAGCGCTGCTGGAAAAGGTGGGCCTTCTGGATAAACGGGACCAGTATCCGCTGCGTCTTTCCGGCGGACAGCAGCAGCGTGTGGCTATCGCGCGGGCGCTGTGCATGAAACCGGATATCATGCTCTTTGACGAACCGACTTCTTCTCTGGATCCGGAACTGACCGGGGAAGTGCTGAAAACCATGCGCAATCTGGCAGAAGACCATATGACCATGGTGGTGGTGACTCATGAGATGGGCTTTGCCCGGGAAGTAGCCACCAAAGTTTTGTTTATGGCGGACGGATACATACAGGAGCAGGGGAAGCCGGAAGAAGTTTTTGAGAATCCCAGGAATGAACGGCTGAAAAGTTTCCTGAAGAGTATCTTAAAATAATTTTACGAAATGCATTTATATTAACACGTTGCCACAGATTTTCAAGGGGTGCCGCGATGAATGATTTGGAAGTCAAACGGAAAAAACTGGAAGAGATGCTGGAAGAGATGGGCAATGTGGCGGTAGCGTTCAGCGGCGGGGTTGATTCCGCGTTGCTGCTGGCTGTGGCCGCCCGGCTCTATCATGTGAAATTGCTGGCCGTTACCGTGAACTCGGTAAGTTATTCCGAAAGCGAAAAGGAAGATGCCCAGAAACTGGCGCAACGTCTGGGGGTAAAGCATCGGTTCATCGAAGTGGATCAGATGGGGATTCCCAAATTTGTGGCTAACGGGCCGGATCGCTGTTACTTTTGCAAAAAGGAAATTTTCACAACCATCAGGGCGTTTGCGGAAACGGAAGGCATCTTTAATATTGTAGATGGAAGCAATGCAGACGACGGTTCCGATTTTCGCCCGGGGCATAAGGCGCTGGCGGAATTGGGCGTGCGCAGTCCGCTGGCGGAGGCCGGGCTCACCAAGGCGGATATCCGCAGGATAAGCCGGGACATGGGGCTGTTTACCGCGTCCAAACCGTCGTACGCCTGCCTTGCATCCCGTATCCAATACGGGGAATCCATTACGCCGGAAAAACTGGCAAAGGTGGAAGCGGCCGAAAATTTTCTGGCAGGACTTGGCTTTTCCCAGATCCGGGTGAGATGCCACGGCGCGCTGGCCCGCATTGAAGTGGATCCCTCGCAGATTACGCTGCTGACCCAGAAGGGAACCCGCAGCCGCGTCCTGGACCGCCTGACTGAGCTGGGCTTTACTTATGTGACTGTAGATCTTGCAGGTTTCCGCAGCGGAAGCATGAACGCCGGGCTGAAACAGGAAACAGATCCGCAGCCATAACTGACAGGCAGCGTTGTTTGAAAATGGCGCGCTGCTTTGCAAAAAATTCGATCGCATCATGCGCAGGGATAAATCGGATTCCGATTCTGCAGAAGGTTACGATGCGGCAATGCGGAATTAAAACAAAATAAAAATCAAAAACTCCGTTGCCGATACGGTAACGGAGTTAGTTTTTATTTGGCAGCGCCAATGGGAATTGAACCCATGATTTCGCCTTGAGAGGGCGACGTCTTGACCTCTTGACCATGGCGCCGAATACTTGCGTAACTATTATACTACAAAATTTCTAAAAGTGAAAAGCCTGCTAAAAAAAATTTGTTTTTTTCTGGATAAAAAAATGGCTCCGGGACTAGGGCTCGAACCCAGACAAGAAGATCCAGAATCTCCTGTGCTACCATTACACCATCCCGGAGTGATTACTTTGCTATAATACATCAATTTCAATAAAAAGTCAACCACTTTTTTAAAATTTATTGAAAAAGTGATTTAAAGCAAAGGAGAAATAAGATTTTGCGGAATTAAAAAAATGAATGTTAAAAAATTATAAAAATATGATATAATAAAAAAGCAAAACAAGAGGTTTTGCGGTATTCTGTCTGTTGGCGGTTCAGTTTCGGCTGCCAATATGTAATAAAAGGAGGAGTTTTTATAAAATGAAAAAAATTCTTGTTCTGTTGTTCTGTTCTCTGGCGCTTATGCTGACTGCCTGCGGGGGTCCTGACAAAAAGCCCGCTGAGCCGCAGAAAAAGGCTGAAAATGCGGAAACGAAGCAGGTGCTTAACTTGTTCAGCTGGGCCGATAATTTTGATCCTGAAGTGTTGGCGGATTTCGAAAAGAAATTCAATTGTAAGATTAATTACGACGTATTTGCCAACAACGAAGAACTTCTGGCAAAGATTCAGGCCGGCGGCGCGCGCTATGATGTGATCCAGCCTACCGACTATATGGTTACCACCATGCTGAAGCTCAACCTGCTTGAAGAACTGGACATGAGCAAGATGCCGAATACAAAACACCTGATCAAAGACCTGCAAGCTCCGGCTTATGACCCTACCGGAAAATATTCGGTTGTTTATACCTGGGGCATTACCGGTATTGCATATAATAAAAAATTTGTCAAAACGCCTCCCACTTCCTGGGCTGATTTGTGGAATCCCGCGTATAAAGGACGTGTTGTGCTGTTGAACGACGTGCGCGAAGTCATCGGCTTTGCCATGAAGAAAAACGGCCGCCCCCTGAACAGCGTGGATAAAAAGGATCTGGAAGAGGCCATGAAAGATTTGCGCGCACTGGCTCCCAATATTCTTGCATATGATACGGATACCATCAAGCAGAAATTTATCGCGGAAGAAGCTTGGATTGGTACGATGTGGAGCGGCGACGCTTATTTCAGCTATAAAGAAAATAAAAATATCGGTTTTGTTGTTCCGAAAGAAGGGACAGGGATCTGGGCCGATACTTTTGCGATTCCCAAAGGAGCCAAACACAAAGAATTGGCCCAGCAATTCATCAACTATCTGTACGATCCCAAAGTCAGCGCCAAAAACTATGAATACATCGGTTACAACGATCCGAATGCAGCAGCGATGCAGTATCATACCGAAGAGTTCAAAAATGATCCCATGCTGAAAACCGCACGGGATTATATTGGAAATTCTGAATGGACTGACGATGTTGGCGACGCTATTGCACTGTATGATCGTTGCTGGACGGAACTGAAGACCGGTAAATAATAAAAGAGCAGTTTTCGCCGTGAGAAGGAGCGCATTGTTCCTTCCTTCGGACAAGAGTACGGACGGGTTTGCTGTTCGTTGCGCAGAAGTATAGACCTTTATATGTAAAAAATAATATCCTGCAAAGCAACTTAATAAAAATCCCGCAGCCGCTGGAGTGAACAGATTGTTCTCTGCAGACTGCGGGATTGTTTTTTGTTGTGGGGTTACTTACTGTTTTGCGAAGGCATTATGGCTGCTTTGCGATATATTTGATTTGTTTGCGATTGCGTTACGTATGTTTTGGAGTAATTCGTGTATTTCGTTTGCGATTGCGCAGCCCTTTTCTCTTGTGATTATTCTTTTGCGCTGCCAGGCTGCATGATCCGCCCCGGATCATTTTTGGCCAGATGCGCAAAGTACAGGAAGAAGCCGATGCAGATCAGCATAAATCCCGCGCTCGTTGCCTGTGCGCTGGTGAGACCGAACAGCCAGGGCTCTGCGTAATCGCCCCGTAAAAATTCAAGGCAGAACCGTTCCAGTGAATACAGAAAACCGTACAGGCAAAGAGCCTGTCCTTTGGCATGGGGAAAGGCGCGAAACACCAGCAACAAGGCAAATACTACGACATCTAACTGTCCTTCCCAGACTTCAGCGGGCCATAATGGTTGTGTTCCGTAGGTTGCGCGGGCCAGCGTGCCTTCCGGATAGATGATGCCGAAATCTCCGCCTGTCGGCGCGCCGAAAGCGTCGCCGTTCAGCAGGTTTGCCATGCGTCCGACGGCCTGCCCGAGAATCATGGCGGGACAGACGATATCCGCCAGCGCCAGCCAGTCAATTTTGTGCAGTTTACAGTACACAATCCCGGTGACGAGTCCGGCCAGCATGCCTCCCTGTACCGCCATACCTCCCTGCCATACAAACGGTATTTCCAGCAGATGATCCTGATAATAGCTCCAGTCAAAAAATAACACATCCCACAGACGGGCGCCAATCAATCCGGCAAATCCGCCGTAAATACCGATGTCAAGGACATGCTCATGCCAGCGTCCGTCCTGCCGGGCGAGAAAATACGCTGTGCCTGTTGCCAGAAAGATGGCTAACGTAAGCATCAGCCCGTACATGCGGATAGGAAAATCGCCTATGAAAAATAAATATTGGTGCATAATTCAGGCTCCGTTCCGGAAAATGATCCGTGATACAATTTTTTAAAATACTGCTTTCTCTTTAAATGCTGTGCCCCAGACGACGTCTTTCAGTACTGCGCCTTTCAGGGTTGCCTTATCCAGTACGGCTTTTTCAAAGACGGCTTCGGTAAAGTCGCCTCCGATAAGGCGGGCGCTGCCGAGTTTGGCACTGGAAAAATCTGCCTTTTGCGCCTTTATTTCAGAGCCGTTGACCTCATACAGGTTGGCGCCTGTAAAGCAGCTTTCGGACAGGTTTGACTGGAAAAGCCAGCTGTAGGAAAAGTTGGCGAAAGTAAAATCGGATTTGCTGAGATTGGCCTTGTCAAAGGTGGCTTCCTGAAACACAGCAGAAGCTCCTGTGCTTTCGGTCAGTGTTGCCCCACGAAAATCAGCGCGGAAAAAGTTTCCATCGCTTAGGTCGGAATGGGCCAGTATGGCATGACCGAAATAGGAAAAAGGCGCTTCCACATTCCGCAAATTTGCTTCCGTCATTTGCGCTTCCGAAAACACAGCGCGTTTCAGGTTGCTGTTTGCAAAGTTGGCTTTGGTGAGAACAGCGCGTTCCAGTCTGGCGCCGCTTAAATCGGCATTTGACAGGTTTGCGCCGGTCAGGTTAAGCCCGGTCAGGTCGGCGCCGCTTAAATCGGCATTTGACAGATCGGCGCCGGGGCGGTCCTGCCCATTAGTAACAGCGGACACATCGTCGGCATTATAGGCGCATGCGACCGAAGCGGCTGCCATGCTTGCGGCTGCCGCGATGGAAAGTGTTGCGAACAAAGAAAAAACTTTCATTATAAATTAACCTCATCGAAAAGTTAAACTCATTACTGTTTCAGCGGCGTTTTATCACGGGAAGGACGCCGTGTTTTTTGCGAAAGCGCATTTACACCGAAAGTTCTTTTATAAATTCCGCCGGGTCATCCGGAAGCTGTTCCCACATCTTCCAGGGCGGGCAGTCGGCAAAATCTTCCTTCTTAAATTCGCTGCCGGCCAGCACGATGATACACCGGGCCCCGATGGCGGCAGCGCATTTTGCGTCGCTGGGCGTGTCGCCGATTACGACGATGCTGTCAGTCTCTCCGCTTTTAATCAGGCCGTCGTTCAACAGCCGGGTGTACAAAATTTTTGCCAACTCGCTTCTTTCTTCAGCCAGGTCGCCAAAGGCGCTGTGATGAAAATCGAAATAGGCGGCAAGGCCGTATTCTTCAAGCTTGTCCCGGGCGCCGTTGAGGGTGTTGCCTGTCAGCAGCAGGTTCCCGATATCCGGTGTTTTTTCCCGGAGGTACTGCAGTGTTTTTTCTACATTAGGCATGAGCCAGCCTTTGTGAGCCTTCAGGTTCCGCTTCATGTACATTTCGTATTTCAGCATCAGCGACGCAGCCCAGCCGCTGGTACAATGCCCTTTAATATCGGTTACGATCTCTTTTATAATGGATGAGTCGGTACAGCCGGCCAGCGTGTGTTTAAACACGTAAGGCTCCGTCCGGAAGAAATAATCCTGGATCGCTTCCTGCAGCGCATCGTAACCGGCGCGGTTGGTAAGCAGCAGGGTGCCGTCAATGTCCCAGGCAATATATAGCATAAAAGGTCCCTCCAATTTGTATGGAATTGCGCAGACACGGGAGAGGAACGTTGGCAGATATTAAAATTCTGTATCTGCGGATTCCCGGTTGCGGTTCCGTAACCCTGTGAAAATTTTCAGTTTGATATTTCATTTTACTCTATTTGGCATGTATTAGCAAATAAATACTTACATCTCTTGCGTTGAGATGTTATAATTATCGTGAAATATCTTCCTGAAACAAAATTATATTTATGAAAGGGTGGCTGTTATGAAGTTTGTCAAACTCTATGAGTTGAAGATTTTTACTGCGGAAGATGTAACGTGCGGCGATGAACCGTTTTTTAAAGCGTTGTTTAAAGAAGCTCGCCGTCTCGGTCTGGGCGGTGGCACAATGATTCGGGCTGACGCCGGGTTCGGACGCGAGGTACGTGGCAACGACGGCCGTGCCATGCCGATTTTTTTCAGTGGAAACTATAACCTGCCTCTCATTATTGAACTGATCGACTCCAAGGAAAACCTGTCCAAGCTGTATCCCTTTCTGGAGCGGTACGGGGATAAGCATTTCCTGGCCGTCATAGCGCCGATGATGGCCATGTATACGCAGTTTTTGGAGGAAAACGGAAAAATCCTGGGACGGCCTCCTATGCCTCAGTTTGACGATCCGGAAATTTGATCCGCGAGGCTTTTTTGTGAAAAAATTGTATCGTTTTCTGCGATTTGTTGCAATGCCTGTTGGCATGGTTTATAATTGAATAGTAATATGCAGTCTGGTTTTGCAAGAACCGCTCCCGGAAAGGATGGTTGTTGCATCGCGTCATACGGTTCCAGGACCGGCACAAGATTGCAGAAATGGAGGAAGAGCAAAATGGAAGACGAAAAAGTGACTGTAATTGACGACAGGGCCAGGGAAGAAGAAGCGCTTTCCCTGTGCAAATGGGCGGCTGCCCGGGCCGGCGTGATTGTCGTGGTTCCGGGGCTGGGCACGCTTTCCACTGTGGCCAATGATATCTATATGATCATGAAGATCGGTTCCGTGTATGAAGAAAAGATCACAGAAAAAGCGGCGGTCAGCCTGCTGGGTTCTATGGGGACTGTTTTTGCCGGTGGGAAGCTGGCCACGCTGATTCCCTTTGCCCCGCTGCAGATTCCGCTTGCTATTGGCATGACCTACGGTTTGGGCCGCGTGGTCATGGAATGGATCAAGGCGGGCAAGCCGAAAGACATGAGCGCGTTCAAGAAAGTGTATGAAGACGGTGTTAAATACGCTAAGGAAAACATCGACCTGTTCAAGAAAGATCCGGATAAGGATAAACCGCTGGGCGATGAATCAAAAAAATTTGATGTATAAGTTCGGGGGTTGTCGGGTTGAATTTTGAAATATTCCTGTTTTTACTGTTTATGTCGATGGTTACCTTTGCGGTGGGTGTCATTGTATGGGTTGCCATTGCCCGCTTTTTCGGCAGAGGGACGCAGACTGCGAAGATTTTGAATTATGTGCTGATTCCGGTGATTGCTTTTGCGTATAACTTTCTGATCATTATCTCCGGGAAATGGCGTTATTTGGTAGGGTGTATTCCGCTGGCACTGCTCATCGGCTATTGTCTGTATTACCGTTTCGGAAACCATGGGACTTATATCGAGCCGCAGGCTAAACCGGAATCGGATTTCCAGCGCAGGGAAAGTTCCAAGTCCCGGCGCATCCGGGAAGCGCGGGAACGGAAGGCGGCAAAACGCGAGCAGATGCAGCAGCGGAAAGCGCCGGGTAAATAAGGTTTCATGAACTTCTTGCAGATGAATCGACAGTTTTTTATGTGTATAGGTTTTGTTAATATGATTTGAATTGGGAGGAATTTGTATGTTTAAGAAAATCATTGTTCCGGTTGACGGCTCCGAAAGCGCATGGCGCGCACTGGATCAGGCGGTGGCGCTGGCTGGCAAATTTGAAGGTGAATTGATCGTCCTTACGGTTATCCAGCCTTATAACAATGCGGCGTTGTTAGCGGTTCCGCTGGATCATAATATCATCAGCAAGAGCAACGCGGATCTGGAAGAGATTGGCAAGGGCGTGCTGTCCATGGCCGAAGAAAAAGTAAAAACGAGCGGCTTTGCTGGCAAGGCTGTTTATGCAATTGAACTGGGCCATCCGTCTGAAAGAATTTTGGCGGTAGCAAAAAAAGAAAAAGCTGACGCTATTGTACTGGGCAGCCGCGGACTGTCAGGTATTGCGGAATTTTTCTTGGGCAGCGTAAGCTCCAAGATTTCCCAATATGCAAATGTGCCGGTGCTGATTGTAAAATAAAGGAATCGCCAAAATCTTGCAGCCGGATGAATCAGCGATTCCTGAACCGGCGTCGCCTTTTGGGCAGTCGAAGGAAGCGTTGTTGCTATTCGGGTGCGTACGTTTTAAAAATCAAATTAAAATTAAATGAGGTAAAATAAAAATCAGTCGGTTTGTATCCCGACTGATTTTTTATGATAGTTTTCTTTGTTTTTGTTTCAGAACATATGCTTTCTCCAGAGCCAGAAGCCGGCCAGCAGGCTTACGATAAAGGCCAGGCCCAACACAATGTAGAATCCGTTGTACCACTCCGCAAAGGGAACCGGGACGTTCATCCCCCATAAGCCGGAGATGAAAGTAGGGATGGCAAGGATGATGGTTACGGAAGCCAGGAACCGCATAACAAGGTTCAGATTGTTGCTGATGATGGATGCGAACACTTCCATCATGCTGTTCAGAATGTGGCTGTACATCTCAACCATTTCGATTGCCTGCTTGTATTCGATGATAACGTCTTCCAACAGGTCTTCGTCTTCTTCATACAGTTTGATCAGCTTTTGCGTCTGGGCGGTATTGCGCAGACGCAGCAGGCGCTCCGTTACCATGGAGTTGCTTCGCAGGGACGTGGTGAAATAAGTCAGGGACTTCTGCAGGTCCAGCATGCTGAACAGTTTGGAATTTTCCATGGCTTGACGCAGATGTTGTTCCAAATCATCCGTGCGCCGAATAATGTTCCTGATGTATTTCAGGTACAGCGTTGCCGATGTGTACAGGATCTGGAACAGGAACCGGGTCTTCTTATAGGTGCTGAAGGTTTTGTAGGTCCGGGCGTTGAACGACGAAGTGACGGCATTGCTTTCCAGACAGACCGTGACGATCACTTCCTGGGTGACGATGATGCCCAGGGGCATGGTGTCGTAATCTTTGTTGCTGCGGAAAAAAGGGATATCGATGACCACGAGCAGCTGATCCTCGTCGATTTCGGTACGGGCCTTTTCTTCCCGGTCTAGGGCCGCCGTAAGAAAATCTTTGGAAATGTGCGTCGCTTTCTCTATTTCCTGCAGTTCTTCTTCAGAAGGGGCGACCACGTCAATCCAGCAGCCTTTTTCCACATCTTCGATGTCAAATTCGTCTACGCCCGTATAATTGCTTTTCAGAATTTTGTACATGGCCGTTCCTCCTTTCCTGCTTTTTAAATAGAAACACTTTCCCTTATAACTATTTAATTATATACGATAATGTAAAAAAAAACCACCCCCTGCGTTGGTTGTGCTATAATTATTTCAAACAGCCTGTGAAAAACTGCCGGACATGCAGAAACAGGAAGCGGGATTTTTACGTTTTGCGAAACAGGAGACAGATTCGATGAACCTTTTTGATATTGTGGGGCCTGTTATGATCGGGCCCAGCAGTTCTCATACAGCGGGAGCCTGCCGGCTTGGATTACTGTCGGCCGGGATTTTGGGAGGATGCCCCAGGAAAGCGGAAATTTTACTACACGGATCCTTTGCCCATACGTATAAAGGGCACGGAACCGACAGGGCGTTGCTGGCAGGACTTATGGGATGGAAGCCGGATGACGCGCGTATCCCCCAGGCATTGGAACTGGCGCGGGAAGCCGGAATAGAATATTCTTTTAAGCCAGGGGATCTGGGAACGATGGCGCACCCTAATTCCGTACTGTTCAATCTGATTGGGGAAGACGGCGGGACTTGCCGCGTCATCGGCGCGTCTATCGGCGGCGGTCAGATTAAAGTGACCAATATTGACGGATTTCCCGTAGAGCTGACCGGCGTACTGCCTGCGCTTTGCGTGACCCATCGCGATCAGCCCGGCGCGATTGCCGTGGTCAGTACGTATCTTGCGCACAAGCAGATTAATATTGCATCAATGAGGGTGTTCAGGGAAGGGAAAGGCGGTATCGCTACGATGGTCATCGAGTGCGATCAGGCTGTTCCGCCTGAGCTGGTGAAACATATGGAAGAGTTCGGCGTGGTGCATCAGGTCCGGTTTGTTGATAAGGTGCTGTGAGAAAAATATAGTTTATAAAATTGTAAAAGAAGGAAAGAAAAATGAGACGGGATAAATTAGCCTGGGCGCAGCTTGTCAGCGAAGCGGAGGCAAAAGGCATGGCACTGTTCGATTATCTGCTGGAGCGGAATGCAGTGCAGATGGAAATGGATAAAGATTCCGTTTTTCGGAAAATGGAAGACATGCTGCAGGTCATGGAAGATGCTGTAGCGTTCGGACTGACGGGAGTGAGATCCAACAGCGGACTCACCGGAGGTTCGGCAAAAAAGCTGAAAGACTATACTGCTTCGGCAGAACATAAAAAGCAGGGACTGTTAGGTCCCGTGGTGGGGTCGGCAGTTATCTACGCGCTGGCGGCCGCTGAGGCTAATGCGGCCATGGGTCGCATCGTAGCGGCGCCTACCGCAGGGGCTAGCGGAATTTTGCCTGGTGTTTTGATGTCCCTGCAGGAACATTGCAATGTTCCCCGTAAGAAACTGGTGGAAGGGCTTGTAATTGCCGGGGTCATCGGGGAAGTGATCGCAGACCGTGCTTCCATTGCCGGGGCTACCGGTGGATGTCAGGCAGAATGCGGAAGCGGCGCGGCGATGGCGGCCGGTGCGGCGGTTTATGTGCTGGGCGGCAACGGGCGACAGATCGACGATGCGATTTCCATCGTGTTTAAAAATATGCTGGGCCTGGTGTGCGATCCGGTGGCCGGGTTGGTGGAAGTGCCCTGTATCAAACGTAACGCGGGCAGCGTGGTACAAAGTATTCTGGCTGCAGAGATGGCGTTGGCCGGTATTGGCAGTTTTATTCCGGCAGATGAAGCCATTGACGCTATGGATAAGGTGGGGCGGGCATTACCGCAGGGTCTTCGGGAAACGGCAGAAGGGGGACTTGCTGTGACGCCGACTGCCAAAGCGTGGACCGAGAATTATTTCAAAGGGATTCGTGGTTGACAGGTGCAAAAGCCTGTGGTATAATAACTTCCGTCACTAAGCAATACTTGTGTGACATGGTGGGTATGGTGAAGCGGTTAACACGGCGGATTGTGGCTCCGTTACGCGCAGGTTCAAATCCTGTTACCCACCCCAATTTTTATTTAAACGTTGGGGTGTAGCCAAGTCGGTAAGGCACAGGACTTTGACTCCTGTATGCGTAGGTTCGAGCCCTGCCACCCCAGCCANNAACGGTCCATTAGCTCAGTTGGCAGAGCACCTGACTTTTAATCAGGGTGTCCCGCGTTCGAGTCGCGGATGGATCACCAGATTTTGACTCCTGTTCCTAAGAGCGGGAGTTTTTTTGTTTTGCAGGTAAAAACATAAGAAGCATTATTTTATAAACACGAATCCCCTGTCTGAAGCGTAACCGGAATGGCTGCGAGGACAGGGGATTATTATTTTGCTTTTGACTAGTTTGAAAGTAAACGGCGTGGGGGAGTGTACAGACGAAATCTTTTCTGCGCATCAGGTAAATGCCGCCATCCGACGATGCGCCTCCTGTTTCTGTGCGTACATCTTCTTATCCGCTTCATCAATGAGCTGTTTCAGGCTGGTATCGCCAATTTCCTCTGCATAGGCATATCCAAGGGAAATGCTGACGTTTTCCCGCTGCTGCGCTTCTTCAAACTGATGGATCATCTGTTGTATCTTTTCCGGTTTGCAGTCCTTTACCACTGCGGCAAACTCGTCGCCGCCGATGCGGAACGAATTTTCCCCAAAGCAGGAAGAAATGCAGCTGGCTGCTGTTTGGATCAGCTTGTCTCCGGCGGAATGACCCAGTGTATCGTTGGTCTCTTTCAGGTAATTCAGGTCGAATATCAGAATGGCAAGAGAATAGCCGCTTTCGCCCGCATCCAGTATAAACTTTTCAAACCGGTAACGGTTGGGAAGGCTGGTCAGGGTATCTGTTTCTGCCAGAGAACGCAACGCATCCCGGCGTTCCTGCAGGTTGTTGTAGGCCGAAGCTACCAGACGGACTTCATGCAAGCCGTCCCCCGTATTCAGAAACTGGTTGGAAGAAATCAGACGAACGAACCTCTTTAACGGATTGAAAATCTGTTTATATAATGCGATAAACATGCCGATCAGTATCAGGAGAATCAGGAATGTGGCACCCCACAAACCGGTGCGCAGCCGGTCGATGCGTCTGCCTGCATCCGCCCTTTTTCCGTCAGCATCAGCGCGGATGATCCGCACGCAGGCGTTGACATGCTGCGATACCGAATACATGTCTTTCAAGGTATCGGGATCCATGAGAAGATTTCGGGCCTTTTCCATTTTTTGGGCGGCAGGCATTGCCTGGTCTGCGGCTGACAGGGCAGGCAACGGCAGCTTGTTCACAGGATCCGAATCCGGAAAGGGGTGTGCGCCGTTAATAAGGGCCAGGGCCTGCAGCTGTAAAGCAGTCATCCGGTCGGCGTTTTCCGCTGCGGTGGAGAGATATGTCATTGCTGCTCCGTTCGCGTCGTATTCATGAAACCGCGTAAGCACCTGGCTGCCGCGGCGGGGCCGTTTCATTTCTTCCGCATACACGGCCAGCGGATAGACGTTCAGTTCTCCTGTCGCTGTTACCGGTTCAAGGACAAAGTTGTTCGCCGTCTGGGACAACAGACTGGTTCCCGCCAGCAGGGAATTGGCTTCCGCAGTGTATATTCCGGCTTTATTCATGGTGCTTGCCAAAAAACCGGTCGTCGCATTGATCTGCAGGATCATCCCGATGATAGCGATATGCAAGATGGCAAGGATAATAATGATCGGGCGTACGAACGCATTGGCCGTGATGCCTCCGACACTTTTCTGTAATATTGCGTTTTTCATGCTTTATTTCCTGTGCTAATATTAAAATGGAACGGGTCTGTAAAAAAAGGCGCGCATCATATGCGCGTTGCGGATAAAGAAATGCTCTGATAATTATTATAAATGCGATAAAAATTATATGCAACTGTTTTTGAGTGTTGCGTATTTTCTGTATTCAATTTATGTGAGGGAGAAATTCCTTGACAATCTTTTGGAGTAAAAGCGTAAACTGATTCTGAAAAAATTTCTTTTCTTTTTCCCCGCGTGTGAAACTGACAAATTCATTGACAGACGGACCCGTGTATTTTAAAATAAAATACATAAGCGCAGTTTCATTTTTTTTCGCTTCGGTGATGAATTTTGTCCGGCGCTTTTCTTAGGAGCTGTTCGGTTTATTGTTTTACAGTTCCTTATACGCGGGCGTGGCGGAATTGGCAGACGCACCAGACTTAGGATCTGGCGGTTTTACCATGCAGGTTCAAGTCCTGTCGCCCGCACCAGAAAAAGAACAGCCGGAACCGAAAGGAACCGGCTTTTTTATCAGGATATGGGGGAGATTATGCTCATTCACGGAATTCCTGTAAAATTTAAATTAAATTATGTCGTGACGACGGGACTGTCGTTTTTAATCAGTATTTTGCTGGGCGTGTTCCTTGGATATTGGAAGACGGGGACGCTTTTGGCTTGGACGCTGCTCTTCCCCACGGGGCTGATCTACGTGAAGCTTTTCTTCCTGCTGACGGTTCCCCTGATTTGCATGGAGGTCGTGTGCGGTACGGTACGCCATCTGCAGATGCGAAGGCACGCTGCGCTTCGGGGGCGACTGTGGTCTTTCAATACGTTCAACGATCTGGGGGCTGCGGTGCTGGGAATCGTGGGAGGCCTGCTGATCGGGTTCTCCGGTGTCCCGGTGTTCCGCGCGGCCACGGTAGATTTTGCATCCATGACGTTGCGGACGTTTTTTCCTGCATTACTCCTGCTTTCGGTTGTCGTCGGTTTCGGCGCGGATAAGGCGGGGGAAGAAGGCAAAACGGCCCGTCGTTTTTTTCAGTCCATGTCCGGGGTGCTTTGCTGTGCGGGGGAAGTGCTGATGAAATTTCTGCCCGTCGGTGTGTTCTTTCTGGTATGTCCTGTTGTGGCGCGGCATGGCGTTTCGGTTATGCTGCTGCCGCTGAAACTGATCCTGTTCACTATCTTCTGCGGGCTGTTTTATGCATTCCTTGTCTGCGGATATTTTCTGTACCGTTGCGGCAAGGACTGTCCCGGTCATTTCTTCCGTTATTTTAAACCGGTGTTGCTGCAGGCGTTTTCGAATTCGTATTCCAAAATGTTTGAAGAGAATGCGGTGCGCAGTCTGCAGCGGATGGGTGTCGGTTATGCGAAAGGTCAGGAAGAGTTTGATTTCGGCAGGCTGTTTGGCAGCACGGGCACGGTGCTGTATTGTACCGTTGCCTGCATCGCCGTGGCGCAGTACTCAGGACTGGGATCAGGGCTGGAACTTTCCCTCCATGCTGTAATCGGAATTATTCTGTGGGTGCTGCTGATTTCCCAGACCAATCCGGATTTTCCCGGCGCCGGCCTCTTTTGTGCGCTGGCTGTAATCATGGTAACGGGCCTGCGGGCGGAAGCCGCTGTGCTGCTGGTGATCTGCGAATGGGCGCTGTCGGGCATCCGATCCGTGGTGGATGTGGCTTTTGCAGGGACAGGGGCGTACCTTGCGGATAAGCTGGGATGGGATAAAGAAATAAAAGGAGACGGATGATTCGGTTGTTTACTGCGTCAAACGATATTGACGCAGCGATTCACAAAACGTACTGACAAGCGCGCGACAAATAGTTCAGCGCTTTCTTTACATTTTTTTCAGGTCATCGCCGATCTGCCGGTAACGGAAATCTTTAGCGCTGTTCCAAAAATGCACGTTCACCGTGCCGCCGCCTGCCATCAGATTTTCAAATTCGTAACTGCGAAGCAGACCGACCCGTACGCACAGCTCCCGCAGGGACGAAAGATCCGGGACTTCCGCTTCAGCTGTTTTCACGATGCGGTCGCTCCGGCTTTCCGTCCCGTTGTTGTCCGTGAAGTCGATTCGCGCTGTGGCGCCCGTAGCGTATGCGGACACATCGTTCTGCATTCGTTTCAGGGAAAACGTGTCCTGGGGATAATAGTGTGGAGTCTTGTTATAAATAAGTGAGAAATCTGCCTGCGGGTCGTCAATACACCGCAACGGGGCTCCGCCGGATGGATTGGTGAAGGTCGCTGTCACGGTTTTATTTTTTTCTTCCGTTTCTGCTTTTGTTTTTAGAATTTCCGATAAGCTGTGAATCAGGAGTTCTGTTTTTATATTCATTTGCATTCACCTCATCTGTATTTGATTCCTTTTTATATTATATCACAATGGGCGATAAAGAAACAGGGAGAGACTGCATGAAAACAACAGGGAACAGCGTGGCGCGCGGATCGCCGCCTGCGGTTCCCGGATAAAAATACTGCATACAGGAGAGTTAAACATTGCGGAAGATGCGTTCATACGATATAATAAATAAAATATTATAATGGTTCATTATGATATTAAATGTAAATCAGAAGACAGATCAGAAAAAAACAGTATCAAGTTTAATGAAAAGGGGAATCGGTTTATGACAATCATGAAAACCATGGACGGCAATGAGGCCGCCGCTTACGCTTCGTACGCTTTTATTGATGCAGCCTGTATCTATCCGATCACGCCGTCTTCGCCTATGGCGGAGCATGTGGACGAATGGGCTTCTGCAGGGAAAAAGAATCTGTTCGGGCAGACGGTAAAACTGCTGGAGATGCAGTCGGAAGCCGGCGCAGCAGGCGCAGTGCACGGCTCGCTGCAGGCGGGCGCCCTGACGGCTACTTATACGGCGTCCCAGGGTCTCCTGCTGATGATTCCCAACATGTATAAAATTTCCGGTGAACTCTTGCCGGGCGTGTTCAATGTTTCCGCCCGGGCGCTGGCTACCAGTAACCTGAGCATCTTTGGCGACCATCAGGACGTAATGGCCTGCCGTCAGACCGGCTTTGCCATGCTGGCCGAAGGCAGCGTGCAGGAGGTTATGGACCTTACCGGTGTGGCGCATCTTGCCGCTATTAAGAGCCGGGTTCCCTTCCTGAACTTCTTCGATGGATTCCGGACTTCTCACGAAATCCAGAAGATTGAAGTGTTTGATTATGACAATTACGCTAAAATGCTGGACTGGGATGCAGTGAAAGCATTCCGGCAGCGGGGCCTGAATCCGGATAAACCGGTAATGCGCGGCACGGCCCAGAACCCGGATACCTATTTCCAGAGCCGCGAAGCCGTGAACAAATATTATGAAGCAGTTCCGGAAATCGTGGAAGCATATATGGCAGAGGTAAGCAAGATTACCGGCAGGGAATACCACCTGTTCAATTATTACGGTCCAAAAGACGCGGAAGAACTGATCGTTGTCATGGGGTCCGGCCAGGAAACTGCCATCAAGACTACGGAACTGGTGAACGCGGCGGAAGGAACTAAAGTGGGCGTGCTGGCAGTGCACCTGTATCGCCCCTTCTCCGTAAAACACTTCCTGGCTGCAGTGCCGAAAACAGTAAAACGCGTAGCGGTGCTGGATCGTACCAAAGAACCGGGCAGCTTGGGCGAACCGCTGTACCTGGACGTTTGCAACGCCTTCTACCAGAGCGATATCCATCCGGTGATCGTAGGCGGGCGTTTCGGCTTGGGTTCAAAAGAGTTTACGCCTTCCGACGTGTATGCTGTTATTGAAAATCTGAAACAGGCGGAACCGAAGAACGGTTTCACCGTCAGCATCAACGACGACGTGAACAACACATCCCTGCCCCGCACCAAAATTATCAATGCCACCCCGAAGGGAACCAAGGGCTGCAAATTCTGGGGTCTGGGTTCCGACGGTACCGTTGGCGCAAACAAGAGCGCCATCAAGATCATCGGCGACCATACGGATATGTACGCCCAGGGTTACTTCGCTTACGACTCCAAGAAGTCCGGCGGCATTACGGTTTCCCACCTGCGTTTTGGCAAAGAGCCCATCATGGAGCCGTACCTGATCACCGACGCGGATTATGTGGCGGTACATAACCAGTCTTATGTTTACAAATACGACATTATGGCCGGCCTGAAAGAAGGCGGAAACTTCCTGCTGAACTGCAGCTGGACGCCGGAAGAACTGGAAGAAAAACTGCCGGCGGCCATTAAGCAGTATATTGCGAAGAAGAAAGTCAACTTCTATATTATTGATGCTGTGAAGATTGCCCAGTCCATCGGCCTGGGCGGGCGTATCAATATGATCATGCAGTCTGCGTTCTTCAAGCTGGCGGACATCATTCCGCTGGAAGACGCGGTAAAATACCTGAAAGACGCGGTAGAAGAATCCTACGGCAAGAAGGGCCAGAACGTTGTGGATATGAACAACGCGGCTATCGACAAGGGCATTGAAGCCATTGTGAAGATTGACGTGCCCGCTGCCTGGGCTGACGCGAAAGACAAAGTGGAGACCAAAAAGACCGGCAACGAATTCATTGATGACATTTTAGTTCCGGTGAACCGCCAGGAAGGCGACAAGCTGCCAGTGAGCATTATCGCCCGCCATGCGGACGGAACCTTCCCTGTGGGAACTTCCGCTTACGAAAAACGCGGTATCGCCATAAATGTTCCGGAATGGGATGTGGCTAAATGTATCCAGTGCAACCAGTGTGCCTTTGTGTGCCCGCACGCCGCTATCCGCCCGGTGCTGCTGAATGACGCAGAAGCGGAAAAGATCGGCTATCCTTCCAAACCGGCCATGGGCGTAAAAGACGGCAGCAAGTTTGCCATCGTGGTTTCCCCGTATGACTGCCAGGGCTGCGGCAACTGCGCCCAGATCTGCCCGGCGCCGGGCAAGGCCCTGTTCATGAAGCCGTTGGATACCCAGCTGGACAAAGCGCCGGCCTGGGATTATGCGGTGAAAGAAGTAACAGAAAAACCGAACCCGATGAAGAAGAATACGGTGAAAGGTTCCCAGTTCGAACAGCCGTTGCTGGAGTTCTCGGGCGCCTGCTCCGGTTGCGGCGAAACGCCGTATGTAAAACTGGTGACCCAGCTGTTCGGCGACCGCATGATGGTTGCCAACGCAACGGGCTGCTCCTCTATCTGGGGCGCTTCCAGCCCGTCCATGCCCTATACGGTAAACAAAAAAGGCCACGGTCCTGCCTGGGCAAATTCCCTGTTTGAAGATAATGCGGAATATGGTCTTGGCATGTTCCTGGGCGTAGAACAGTCCCGCGAACGTGTGGAAGAACTTATCGACGCCGCCCTGGCAGCCGGGAAGGGTTCTGCTGAACTGCAGGCAGCCATGAAAGACTGGAAAGAAAACAAGAATACCAGCGACGGAACCCGGGAACGGGCTGACAAACTGACTGCATTGCTGGAAAAAGAAGCGGCCGGGGAAGAAACGCTGCAGACCATCCTTGACCTGAAGCAGTACTTCATCAAACGCAGCCACTGGATCTTTGGCGGCGACGGCTGGTCTTATGATATCGGCTACGGCGGGCTGGACCACGTGCTGGCCAGCGGCAAGAACGTAAATGTCCTGGTTCTGGATACGGAAGTATATTCCAACACTGGCGGCCAGTCTTCCAAAGCAACGCCTACCGCGGCTATTGCACAGTTTGCTGCCAGCGGCAAGCGTACCAAGAAAAAAGACCTGGGCATGATGGCCATCAGTTATGGTTATGTATATGTGGCACAGGTTTCCATGGGCTCCGACAAGAACCAGCTGGTGAAAGCGCTGACGGAAGCGGAAGCCTATGATGGCCCGTCCCTGATCATTGCTTACTGCCCGTGCATCAACCACGGCCTGAAAGCCGGTATGGGCTGCAGCCAGCTGGAAGAAAAACGCGCTGTTGCCTGCGGTTACTGGGCTACCTATCGGTACAACCCGGAATTGAAGGCGCAGGGCAAGAATCCGTTTATCCTGGATTCCAAGGAACCGACGGAAAGCTTCCGGGATTACCTGCTGGGCGAAGTACGTTTCGCATCCCTGCAGAAAGTTCGTCCGCAGCTGGCGGAAGAATTGTACCAGAAGACGGAAGCGGACGCCATGGAACGTCTGGCCAACTACAAAAAGATGGCAGGAAAAGAATAAAGAAAGTGTGTAAGGAAACACGGGTTCCGGCGTTTCCTCGAATGCAATCAGCCGGATTAGTACTCCGGCTGATTTTTTGACAATGGTGAATGGCAGATTAAAAAATTAATTTAGTAGACAGTGATGGGCTTATGATACTATATTTATTTGCTTTTTTAGGCGGCGTAGGGTTGTTTTTGTATGGCATGGAACTGTTGGGCGGCGGCCTGCAGCAGGCTGCAGGCGCCCGGCTGCAGAAAGTGCTTCAGTCTTTGACAGGCGTTCCAGTGATGGGCGTGATTCTGGGTGCGCTGGTAACGGCGACTTTGCAATCTTCTACAGCGACGACCGTTATGTCCGTCGGTCTGGTGAATGCCGGCGTCATGACGTTAAAACAGGCTTTCAGCGTGGTCATGGGCGCCAATATCGGGACGACCCTTACGGCGCAGCTGATTGCATTCAACCTGACGGATTATTTTACGGTCATGATTTTTATCGGCGTCATGATCCGTGTATTTGCCAAGCGCAAAAGCGGGCAGTTCATTGGACAGATCATATTGGGCTTTGGCCTTCTGATGCTGGGTATGAAGGTGCTGAGCGGCGCAGCGGCGCCCATGCGCAGCAGCCCCATGTTCGTGGATTTCATTTCCCGCTTTGCGGATAATCCGGTGTTGGGTGTGTTCGTAGGTATCATTCTGACGATCATTATCCAGTCCAGCGCTGCGACAGTTGGCATCCTGATGGTCATGGCGGGGCAGGGACTTCTCCCGCTTGAAGGCGCGATTCCCGTCCTTCTGGGCGATAATATCGGCACGTGCCTCACGGCTATCGTGGCGGCTTCCCGCAGCAACGCTTCGGCCAAACAGGTGGCGCTGTCCCACGTCTTGTTCAATTCTTTCGGCTGTGTGATATTTATTATCTTTATGCCCTTGTTCATAAAAATCGTATTGGCGATTTCCCCGGCCGAAGATATTGCGAGACAGATTGCCAACTCCCACAGTGCGTTCAACGTGCTGAATACAATGATCTTCCTGCCGTTGATCACGCCGTTTACCCATCTGATTGAAAAGCTGATGCCGGATAAAGGCGAGAAGATTTCCGTTAAGCCCCAGTATTTGAACGACGCTATGCTGGAAACGCCTTCTATCGCCATTGTGCTGGCGGAAAAAGAAGTGATCCGTATGGGCGAGATTGCGAAAAAAAACCTGCATGTGGCGGTAGAATCCCTTGGCGAATACGACGCCAATAAGGTGAACTATGTATTGGAACACGAGCCGGTTGTAGATAAGCTGAACGAAGAGATTACAATTTATCTGACACATATTTCAGAAAAAGGCCTGGGCGGCGCTCTTTCTGCGAAGCACATGGCGCTGATGCATGCCTGCATCGACCTGGAGCGCGTCGGAGACCATGCCCAGACGCTGGCTAAACGCAGCCGGAAGATCTTTGAGGAAAATATTCCTCTGTCGCAGGAGGCCCGGAAGGAGATCGTATATCTGGGCGGATTGATGGAAACTGCGCTGGACATCAGCTTGCAAAGCTTTGCGACGAACGATGCGAAGCTGGCGGAAGAAGGCTGGGCCGCGTGCCGTCAGGTAAAGGCTGCTCAGAAGGAGATGCGCAAGAACCATATCCGGCGACTGAATGAAGGATTATGTCATCCGGATTCCGGTCTGGTTTTCCTTGAAATTCTGATTAATATGAAACGTACCAGCGACCACGCAAAAAATATCAGCCAGATGGTGCTTGGGATTTTCTGACAGGCGCGTATATCCGTATGAGTCGGATTTTTGCAGAGAGAAGTTCCGTGTGAAAATTTTCATGTTTTTTTCAAAAAAATATTGACAAAACGGAACCGATACTTTATAATCAACTACGTTGTTACCGATGCGGAAATAGCTCAGTTGGTNNTCGAGTCTCGTTTTCCGCTCCATGAAAAAATCATCCCGGTCAGTTGACCGGGATTTTTTTTCACAAAAAGTTTTCTTTCTGACTTTTGTTTTTTGCCTGCGTTGCTTGTCAAAAAGTTGCTCTTGTGATATTATATTGTAGCATTGTGAAAAAGAGGGAAGGATTCCCCTCATCGGTTAAAATCGTTATTATATATAGTAACATATATCAAGGGAGGATTTTTCAATGAATGTGAATGTTACCAGAGAAGGAAATGACGCAGCATTAAAGATTACGGTTGCTGCGAAAGACGTTGACAAAAGCTTTAAACAGGCTGTTGCAAGGATTGCGAACCAGGTACGGATCCCCGGTTTCCGTCCGGGCAAAGCGCCTCGTAATATCATTGAGATGCATTATGGCAAAGCTGCCGTAAAAGAAGAAGCATTTAACATCTGTGTAAACCGTGCTTATCAGGAAGCACTGGAAACAGAAAAACTGATGCCGGTTTCCGATCCGGAAGTACAGGAAGAATCCAAGACATTTGAAGCATTTACCGAAGGCAAGGATTTTGAAATGGATGTTAAAGTCATCCTGAAACCGGAACCGGAACTGGGAGAGTACAAAGGCATCCATGTAGATAAAAAAGAAGCAAAAGTTACCGACGAAGATGTGGACAAAGCGTTGGAAGACCTGCGCAGCCGCGGCGCCAAGATGGTAGATACTGATGATGATACTATCATTGAAAAAGGCGACTTTGCAATCATCGATTTTGCCGGTACGGTTGACGGCGAGGCCTTCAGCGGCGGCGAAGGAAAGGGATATCCGCTGGAAGTTGGCTCCGGTTCTTTCATCCCGGGGTTTGAAGACCAGCTGATCGGCCTGAAAAAAGGCGACGACACCGATGTGGACGTAACTTTCCCGGAAAGCTATTTTGTAGAAGAGCTGGCCGGTAAGCAGGCTATTTTCAAAGTTCATATCCAGGCTGTTAAACATAAAGAGCTGCCGGAACTGAACGACGAATATATTGCCAAATATACCCGGTACAAAACCGTTGCGGAAGCAAAGGAAGATTATAAAAAACATATGCAGGAAGCGGCAGAACGGGACGCTCAGGTAGAATACGAAAACGCGCTGATTGATACGGCCGTAAATAATGCCAAGATGGATATTCCTCCGGTGATGATTGAAGACCGCATCACCCAGATGGTGGAAGAAATCAAACTGAATCTGGAAAGCCGTAAAATGACGCTGGACCAGTACCTGAAGTACACCGGCATGGACATGGCGAAACTGCGTGAAGCACAGAGGGAAGGCGCGGAAAAGAATGTCCGTACCGATTTGGTGCTGGACGCTATCGCCAAAGCGGAAGAGATTAAAGTGGATATGGCAGATGTAGACGCACAGCTGCAGACCATTGCCGACCAGAATGGAGCCCGTGTGGAAGACGTGAAAACAATCATCCGCAAGAACAACAATATGGGCCTCCTGCTGGCTAACATCCTGCGCCATAAAGCTGCACATGTAATACTGGACAACGCAAAATAATAAAGTTGTTATAATCGAAGAGCTGTCTGTGCGTATGTGCAGACAGCCCTTTTGCCATTTAACTCAGATATACTGAAGGGAGGGAACCGTATGAACTACGTTCCTATTGTCGTTGAACAAAACAACCGGGGAGAACGGTCCTATGACATTTATTCCCGTTTATTGAAAGACCGGATTGTGTTTCTGACCGGCCCGGTCACTGATGAAGTGGCCAATGTGGTCATTGCACAGCTGCTGTTCCTGGAATCGGAAAATCCTGATAAGGACATCCACCTGTACATCAACAGCCCTGGCGGCAGTGTAACCGCCGGCATGGCGATCTACGATACAATGCAGTACATTAAACCGGATGTATCTACGATTTGCGTGGGGCTGGCTGCCAGCATGGCTTCCATTCTGCTGATGGCAGGCAAAAAGGGGAAACGCTATGCCCTGCCCCATTCTGAAGTGATGATCCATCAGCCGTTGGGCGGTTATGAGGGACAGGCTTCCGATATCGAGATCCATGCAAAGAATATACTCCGAATCCGGGAAGAGATGTATGATGTAATTGTGAAGCATACGGGACAGACAAAAGAAAAAGTTGCGGCGGACACGGACCGCGATAACTTCCTGACTGCTACAGAAGCAAAAACATACGGCATCATCGATCAGGTGGTTGACCGTTTGCCGGAAGCGTAATGCACGAGGGAAACGGAAATCAAAGCGGCGGCGCGCAGGTGAAAGAGCGTGCGGCAGGAGTTGTTTTTCCGCTGAATTGTGTTGAAATATGAGGAGTAACTGATGAAATATTCCAATGATAATAAAAACAGTAATGTAGTTTGTTCTTTTTGCGGGAAGCGGGACGACCAGGTCAAGCGTATGTTGGCCGGCCGCAATGGATATATCTGCAATGAATGTATCGAGCTGTGTACAGAAGTCCTGAAAGATGAAGAGGATAAAGAAAGCAGCATTACTGATAAAAATGCGCTGCATAATCTTCCAACGCCCAAAGAGATCAAGGCCATCCTTGACGAATATGTAATCGGGCAGGATGAGCCGAAGAAGACGCTGGCAGTTGCAGTATACAATCACTATAAACGAATTAATTACGATAGCGGCCGCCCGGAAGACAGAGATGTGGAACTGCAGAAATCCAATATCCTGATGCTGGGACCTACCGGCAGCGGGAAGACGCTTCTGGCGCAAACCCTTGCTAAGATTCTGCAGGTTCCTTTCGCCATTGCGGACGCCACCACGTTGACAGAAGCGGGATATGTGGGCGAAGACGTGGAAAATATCCTGCTGCGTCTGATCCAGAATGCGGATTATGATATTGAAAAGGCGCAGAGAGGGATCATTTACATTGATGAGATTGATAAGATCGCAAGAAAGTCTGAAAATGTATCCATCACCCGTGATGTATCAGGGGAAGGAGTGCAGCAGGCTCTGCTGAAAATTCTGGAAGGAACCACGGCCAATGTGCCGCCCCAGGGAGGACGCAAGCATCCCCACCAGGAATTCCTGCAGATTGATACTACCAACATCCTTTTCATATGCGGCGGCGCGTTTGCCGGCCTGGACAGTATCATTAAAGAACGTACGGATACCAAAGCTATGGGCTTTGGGGCGGATATCAAAAAGAAAACGGAATTGAAAGCGGAAGATTCGCTGTTAAAGGACGTTATGCCGGAAGACCTGATGAAGTTCGGACTGATTCCCGAGTTCGCCGGACGCCTTCCGGTCATGGTAACTTTGGATTCATTGGACAAGGCCGCATTGGTGCGTATTCTGAAAGAGCCGAAAAATGCCCTGATCAAACAGTATCAGCATTTTCTGAGCATGGATAACGTGGAGCTTGAGTTTGAGGAGGAGGCACTTACTGCAATTGCGGAAGAAGCCCTGCGACGGGAAACCGGAGCCCGCGGACTGAGAGCGATCATTGAGGGAATCATGCGGGATGTCATGTATGAGATTCCTTCCCGTACGGATGTAATCAAGTGTATCGTGACAGAAGATTCAGTGCGTAAGCATCTGGAGCCCCAGTTGATTGTTGCCTGAGCTATCAGGGAATAGAACACGGGAAAAGGTTCACAACCTTTTCCCTTTTTTATATGGATTGATTGTGTTACAATATATACAAAGTCAAATGAACTTCATTCGATAATACAGTAAGTTAAATTTGGATTTTCAGGTAACGGAGGAAAAAAGTTGAATACGATTTCTCGTATATTGCCTTTACTGCCTTTACGGGGCATGGTGATTTTTCCCGGAATGGTTATGAATTTGGATATTGCCAGACTGAAATCGCTTCATGCGGTGAATGCGGCTATGCGGAACGGGAAGAAGATACTGATTGTTTCCCAGGTACGGACTGATCAGGAAGAACCGGAACTTAGCAATCTTTATAAGGCAGGGGTTGTAGCTGAAATCAAACAGATGCTGAAATTGCCAGGCGGCGCCGTCCGTATTTTAGTGGAAGGATTATGTCGCGCTTCTGTGGATACGGTCGCGGAAGATGCGGAAGGATGCTGGCAGGCTTCGTACAGGGAGCTGATCCCGACAGACCGGCCGGAAGAGGGAATGGAACTTGAAGCGTTGCGCCGTATCGTTATTTCCGAATTTGAAAAGTGGGTCTTGAGCGGGAAGAAGATCAGTCCCGAAATTTTACTTTCATTTAAAGATAATCCAAATGCCGGTATTGTGGCAGATACTATTGCCGGTTATCTGGACGTGGACCTGGAGAAAAGACAGGAATTGCTGGAGACGGTTCCTGTCAAGGACAGGCTGGAAAAACTGTACGGACTGCTCCATAAGGAGATGGCTATTTCCGAACTGGAGAAAAGTATTGCAAAGAAAGTTCATCAGAATATTGAAAAGAACCAGAAGGAATATTATCTGCGTGAGCAGCTGAAGGTCATCAATAAAGAGCTGGGAGACGAAGAAGACGTTCATGCGGAAGCACAGGAATACCGTGAACGGATCAAAACCTTGCCGTTGCCGGAAGAAGTGGTAACAGGGCTTAACAAAGAAGTGGACCGATTGTTCAAGATGCCGCCGATGATGGCTGACAGCGCGGTAATCCGAAATTATCTGGATACAGTGTTGGAGCTTCCCTGGGGCAAGTATGATAACAACGGGTTTGATATCAGTAAAGCCGCACGGATCCTTGATCAGCATCATTACGGATTGAAAAAGGTTAAAGAGCGTATTCTGGAACATTTGGCCGTGCAAAAACTGGCGAAGACAAACAAGGCGCCGATTTTATGTTTGGTGGGACCTCCCGGCGTAGGGAAAACTTCTATGGCGGAGTCCATCGCAGAAGCGGTCAACCGCAAATTTACAAGAGTATCTCTTGGCGGCGTGCGGGATGAAGCAGAGATTCGCGGACACCGCAGGACTTATATCGGGGCCATGCCGGGACGACTGATTCATGGGATGAAGAAAGTTGGGTGTCTGAATCCGCTGTTTTTACTAGACGAAGTAGATAAGATGGCCAGTGATTTTAGGGGCGATCCGGCTTCCGCACTGTTGGAAGCGCTGGACCCGGAACAGAATCATGCATTCAGCGATCATTTTATCGAATATCCTTTTGATCTGTCTTCTGTTTTCTGGATTGTAACGGCGAATACGGTGGAGACGATTCCGCCTGCGTTGCTGGATCGGCTGGAGGTGATTGAACTTTCCAGCTATACGGAAGACGAAAAATTGAATATAGCGAAACTGCATCTGATACCCAAAGAGATGGAAGCCAACGGATTAACGAAGGAGTCTTTCTCAATCACGCCGGGCGCTATCCGGAAGATCATCCGGGATTATACGCGGGAAGCCGGCGTCCGCCGTCTTGAGCGGCAGATTGCAAAACTGTGTCGGAAGACTGCGTACCGTATTGTTACGGGAAATGAAACTTCGGCAGCTATAACAGTAAAGAATCTGTCAGATTATCTGGGCCCCTGCATCTATCTGGAATCTGATCTGCGGGCCAGGGAAGAGATCGGCATCGTGACTGGTCTGGCCTGGACCAGCGTAGGTGGGGAAATGCTAAAAGTTGAAGTGCTTACATCCGAAGGGAAAGGCGCCCTGACACTGACCGGTCAGTTGGGGGATGTTATGAAAGAATCGGCCCGTGCCGGTTACACATTCATTCGTTCCCGTTATAAGGAATTGGGCCTGCCTGCTGATTTTTACGATAAGACGGATATTCATATCCACCTGCCGGAAGGAGCTATTCCAAAGGATGGACCTTCTGCCGGTATCACGATGGTGACCGCCATGGTTTCTGCACTGACGGGACGAAAGGTGAAAGCAGATCTGGCCATGACAGGGGAAATTACCCTGTCGGGAAAAGTCCTGCCTGTTGGCGGCATCAAGGAAAAGATGCTGGCAGCACATCGTTACGGTGTTAAGACCGTGCTGTTGCCGGAACGGAACATGCAGGACCTGACGGAACTGCCCCAAAAGGTGCTGGACGAGATCCGCTTTGTGCCTGTAAGCCACATGGACGAGGTGCTGAGGCTGGCGCTGAAGCCGTTAAAAGAGGAAAAGAAGACAGAAGAACAGAAGCAGCCAGTGTGAGACATTGGCCGTTACCGGCAGCTGTTCCGCAAAGCAAAAAGATGGGGGGCGACGATGCCGTGAAAGATAAGTATGATGTGGCTGTGATAGGAGGTGGCCCGGCGGCAATCTTTGCCTGCTGGGAATTTTGTGAAAAGTTTCCGGCTCTTTCCGTTGTAATGCTGGAAGAAGGACATTCTGTGATGCAACGTCACTGTCCGCTGGCAGCGGGGAAGAGCGACCATTGCCTGCACTGTGTTCCCTGCGCCATTATGCGTGGATTTGGCGGGGCCGGCGCTTTTTCCGATGGGAAATACAACTTTGCGACCGGTGGCTGGCTGCGAGAGTATCTTTCAAAACAGACGGTAATGGATCTGATTGATTACGTGGATTCCATTAACTGCCGTTTTGGCGCGCCGGGGAAAATATATTCCGCCAAAGATGCGACAATCGGATGCAAGGCGCTGGGATTCGATCTGCACCTGCTGAATGGAAAGCTCCGGCATCTGGGAACAGAGAACAACCTGCAAATAATGGAACATATCTATCAGGTCTTACTGCAGAAGATGGATGTAGTGTGCGATACCCGCGTGAACAGCTTCTGCAAAAAAGGCGATGAGTTTGTACTGGATACGACCGGTGGAGAAATTCACAGTACGTACTTGATTGCTGCTCCCGGCAGGGCCGGTGCGGAATGGTTTACAGAGCAGGGACGGAAACTGGGGCTGTCGTTTACCAATAATGCTGTTGATGTGGGAGTCCGGGTGGAAGTGCCTGCGGCGATTTTTAAACATATTACTGATGAAGTATATGAAGCAAAGTTAGTGTACCGGACAAAACAGTATGATGATCTGGTGCGTACTTTCTGCATGAATCCGAACGGTTACGTTGTGGCAGAAAATACAGATGGTATTATCACGGTAAACGGGCACAGTTATGCGGATCCGGCCCGGCAAAGTCCGAATACGAATTTTGCCTTGCTGGTCAGCAATAAATTTACTGAGCCCTTTAAAGAGCCGCATCAATACGGAAAACGAATCGCTTCTCTTTCCAACCTGCTGGGCGACGGGGTATTGTTGCAGCGGTTCGGGGACCTGATCAAAGGACGCCGGACGAACGAAAGGCGTCTTGCCAAAAGTTTTACAAAACCTACGCTGCATGCGACGCCGGGGGATCTGAGCCTGGTGCTGCCCAAACGACAGCTGGATGATATTGTTGAAATGATTTATGCGCTGGATAAAATTGCACCGGGTATGGCCAACGACGACACGCTGCTCTATGGCGTGGAGGTGAAGTTTTACAGTTCCCGGGTGGAACTGGATGAACGGCTGGAAACAAGAATACCGAATCTGTTTGCGGCCGGCGACGGGGCCGGTATTACACGGGGACTGGCCCAGGCCAGCGCCAGTGGTGTTTATATTGCGAGGGAAATTGGGGAAAGAGCAAAGAAAAGTAACAAGAAGTAATCTGAAACCTGATATCAGAATCAAGTTAAGGAGGTACCCATGACCAAAGAACATTGGGATATTATCCGCGCGGAATTTATCACATCTGCTGTGCGTGCGGATCAATATCCGAAACCGTATTTGCCTGAAGTTGCATTTATTGGGCGTTCTAATGTTGGCAAGTCGTCTCTGATTAATTCGGTATGCCGCAGGAATGGTCTGGCAAGAGTCAGCTCTACGCCAGGGAAGACCCAAACTCTTAATTTTTACCGGCTGGATGCAAAACGGAAGACGGAAGAAGCAGAAGATCGCACACAGTTTTATCTGGTGGATCTTCCGGGTTATGGTTTTGCCCGTACCAACCAGAAGAATAAGGAACAGTGGTCCGGATTTATCCGTAATTATCTGGAAGACGCACCGAATCTGGCGTTGGTCTGCCAACTTATTGATATACGCCATAAGCTCATGGACAGTGACATAGAAGCCTATAACTGGTTGATGGAGTGCGGGTTAAAAGTACATGTGGTGCTGACGAAAGCGGATAAGCTGAGTAAAAATGCGGCCATGTCCCAGCTTTCTTTTTTCCGGAAAAGTCTGGGAATAGCTCCGGAACAGATTACAGCCTATTCGGTGCCACAGCCGGTAATGCGCCTGGAGTTCATCAACCAGATTATGAACGTATTGGAAGACAGATCGGAAATTAATGTTGAAATCTAAAAAATGGAATTTTTTTAGCAATAGCAAATAAATAGCTTGACAAGCTTAATAGGAATCGTTATAATTAAACCATCAAATAAATATTTCGTGCAGTTTGTTAAATCGGTGTAATTCCGATGTGATCCCGTCACCGTATAACCGGAAGGCGAACTGTATAAGCATCCGTGCTTAACCTGCGAGCGACAGGATAGTGATGTTTGACATGAAGTGCCTTTCTAGGTGAGAGTGGGGAGGTACCATTGAACGATATCAAGACCGTTGTTGCGCAAGCAGGAACGGTCTTATTCTTGTTATCTTGCAGGGCGAAATATTATTGATATGTTTAATTTGCTATTCACAAATCATTTAGCAAAATTCCCATCCTTCTCCTTCTCCTTTTGACACAGCTGCAAAATAAAAAACCCGCATCTGGACCATGCGGGTTTTTTATTTTGCCTGAAAAGGGCGTTTATATTAAAAATGGTATTGTAAAATTGCTGAGTTGGTGTCTTTGCGTAAGCTTATTTGATTTCCGTTTGATAACAATCATGTGAAACTTCGCTGATGGGATTGATGTGTACCATGCAATGCTTTACATTGGGGAAATCTTTTTCAATGGAGTGATGGATGCTTTCCGCTATCTGATGGGATTGCAGTAAAGTCAGGCTGTCATCGGCGCTGACTTCTACATCGACAAATATACGGCTGCCAAACTGGCGGGTATGCAGGAGATCAATGTGATACACACCGGGAATAGATTCAACTTTGGCGCGCATTGCGTCTTCTTCCTCTTTAGAGCAGGCTTTATCTACCATTTTATCAACAGCACCAGTAAAAATTTCATATCCGGCCTGCAGAATCATGAAACAGATGACAATACTGGCGATTGGATCCAGCATAGGAAACCCCATACGGGCTCCTAATACACCGATAAAGCTTCCGACGGAGGAAAGCGCGTCGCTGCGATGGTGCCAGGCGTCGGCCATCAATGCATCCGACTGCAGCATCAGAGCGTAGTGGCGAGTATACCAGTACATGGCTTCCTTAACAACGATGGAAACGATAGCAGCAATCAAAGGCAATAAAGTCGGAATGGAAATGGCTTCCGCATCCTGATTTATAATTTTATCAATGCCTGCATACCCGATGCCTAATCCAGTCAGCACAAGAATTACTGCCAACAGGATGGAGGCCACGCATTCCAGTCGTTCATGACCGTATTGATGATCGTCATCAGACGCACGGCCGGAGATCCGGATGCCTGCCATGACGATAAATGTAGCAAATACATCGGACGCTGAATGGATGGCATCAGAAACCATGGCAGCGGAATGCCCTAGCAGGCCGGCAGCCAGTTTACCCAATGACAGGAATACGTTTACGGCGATACTGTACCAGGAGATTCGCATGGCAATTTTTTCGCGATTTGAGGTGACGTGCAATTTTTTCATGATAAAACTCCTTAATTTTATTTAATAAAATGGGCGTTTTATGATGCTGCGCACGCCGGACGCTGCCCAGGACTGTTTATGTAAAAGGCAAATACAGTAAAGGGCAGTGAAATCAATATGCCTTCCGGATATTAACGACAATAATAAGGCCGGATATTTGATTTGTCAATAGGATTTTTTGAATGTTAACAGGCGCTAACTCCAGTTAGCATCGGCTTCGACGCATGGTGAAGGCGTTTAGGAAAATGAAAAATTTTTTAAAAAATTTTCTGTGCATTGCGATAAATATTGCTTGACAGTGTCGGAGCAGATTGATAAACTAAAAAAGTACAATTTCAAACCGACGGCTGTGAACGGGAGGAGTATGGCAGGAAGATCCCAAGAGAGGGCAGGTAAGGTGTAACTGCCTGATTGAAATGCAGGAAGGTAGCCCGGGAGCCGGAAAGCTGAAGTATGATTGTCGCGGACAGCATATGGGTAAGCTTTCCCGTGTCACGCGTTATGTGGAAATAAGAGCTTTATTCGTGATTATGGAAGATTGGTCTTCAAGGACTGGAACTCTGATGGAAATGCAGAAAGAAGCGTTTCATGATGAATAAAGAATGCAGGTGGTACCGCGGTCATTCGTCCTGCTGCTGAAAGGCAGCAGGATTTTTAATTTTCAGGGCATTTAAAAATCAAGATATTAACTTAGGAGGAAAACATGGCAGAAGAGCACAACATTCCCAAAACATACGATCCGGCGATTGTAGAGAAAAAGTGGTATCGGTTCTGGGAAGAACACAAGTTATTTCATGCAGAACCAAATGCGGATAAAAAACCGTTTACGATAGTTATTCCGCCTCCGAATATTACGGGGCAGCTGCATATGGGCCACGCGCTGGATAATACGCTGCAGGATATTCTGATCCGCTGGCACCGTATGATGGGAGATAATACCGTATGGTTCCCGGGATATGACCACGCCGGACTGGCGACCCAAATCAAGGTTGAGGAAGAAATTAAGAAAAATGAAGGTCTGACCCGCTATGATCTGGGGCGGGAAGAGTTCGTGAAACGCGTATGGGAATGGAAAGAACAGTACAGTAACCGGATCATTGACCAGCTGAAATGCCTGGGCATTTCCTGCGACTGGGACCGCATCCGTTTTACACTGGATGAAGGTTGTTCCCGGGCAGTACGGGAAGTATTTGTATCCTTATATGAAAAAGGGCTGATTTACAGAGGTACCCGTATCACTAACTGGTGCGTCAACTGCAATACTGCATTAAGCGATATCGAAGTAGAACATAAAGATGATGCGGGGCACCTGTGGTATATCAACTACCCGATCGTCGGTCGGAAAGGCGAATACCTGACTATTGCCACAACCCGCCCGGAGACGATCCCCGGCGATACGGCAGTAGCGGTGAACCCGAAAGATGAGCGGTATGGAAAACTGGTAGGCGAGAAGATCCTGCTTCCCATCATGAACCGTGAGATTCCCATTATTGCGGATGATTATGTGGATACCGAATTTGGTACCGGCGCCGTAAAAATCACGCCGGCCCATGATCCCAATGACTATGAGATGAGCTTGCGTCAGCATCTTGATACCATTGTTGTCATTGACAAAGACGGTAAGATGACAAAAGAAGCTGGCCGTTATGAAGGACAGGAACGGTATGAATGCCGTAAGAATATTGTAAAAGACTTGGACAATCTGGGGCTTCTCGTAAAAATCGAAGACTGCCCCCATTCTGTCGGGCACTGCCAGCGCTGCGGCGAACCCATTGAAGCGCTGATATCCACACAGTGGTTTGTAAAAATGGAGCCCCTGCTGAAGGCGGCAACCGATTGCGTGAAAGACGGACGGACAAAGTTCGTGCCGGAACGATTTACCAAAAACTACCTGGGCTGGATGGAGAACATGCATGACTGGTGCATCAGTCGCCAGATCTGGTGGGGCCATCGAATCCCCGTCTGGTATTGCGATGACTGCGGCGCGGAAATCGCCTCCCGTACAGATCTGGACAAGTGCCCCAAATGCGGCGGCGGACATGTGCATCAGGACGAGGATGCATTGGATACATGGTTCAGTTCTGCTTTATGGCCGTTTTCAATTATGGGGTGGCCTGAAAAGACAGATGTTTTGAAACAGTTCTATCCCACCAGTGTTCTGGTTACCGGATATGATATCATCTTCTTCTGGGTAGCCCGCATGCTGATCATGGGCATGGAATTCATGAAGGACATTCCCTTTGAACGGGTATTCATCCATGGCCTGGTTCGCGATGAGCAGGGACGTAAAATGAGTAAATCCCTGGGGAACGGCATCGACCCTCTGCAGGTGATCGACCAATATGGCTGCGATACCCTGCGCTTTATGCTGATTACCGGCAACACGCCGGGCAACGATATGCGGTTCTACTGGAGCCGCCTGGAGGCTACCCGCAATTTCGCCAATAAGATCTGGAACGCTTCCCGCTTTGCCCTGATGAACCTGGAAGGGTATCAGGCGGATGCGAAACGCGCTCCCTATGAGCTGGCGGATAAATGGATCCTTTCCCGGCTGCAGGACGTGGCGGATGATGTGACCACGCTGCTGGACAAGTTTGAACTGGGTGAAGCCGGCCGGACGATTTACGATTTTATCTGGGGCGAGATCTGCGACTGGTATATTGAACTGGCCAAACCGCGACTGTACGGCAAGGCAGGAGAAGAAGCGAGGGCAACGGCACAGCAGGTGCTTGTGACGGTACTGACCGGAGCCATGAAGCTGCTGCATCCTTACATGCCGTTCATTACGGAAGAAATCTACCAGGCGCTGCCCCATGACTGCCAGAGCATCATGATCAGCTCCTGGCCGAAAGCGGATGAGTCCTTACAGGATAAAGCGGCGGAAAAAGGAATGGGCGCCATCATGGACGCTATCAAATCCATTCGTGAGATGCGGGCACAGGTCAATGCCAACCCGGGCAAAAAGGTGCCTGCGATCCTGTTGGTAGCAGATGAGTTAAAGGCAGTGTTTGAAGAAAACGCTTCCTATATTCATCAGCTTGGTAACGTGGATGAACTGGAGCTGCTTCCGCTTGCTTCCGCCAAACCGGAAAACGCCATGGCTTCTGTGAATGCAGGCGTTGAAGTGTATCTGCCGCTGAAAGGCCTGATCGATGTGGACGTGGAGACGGCGCGCCTCAACAAGGAACTGGCCGGGTTGCAGAAAGAGATGAGCCGTGTCAGCGGTAAACTGCAGAACCAGGGGTTCCTGGCAAAAGCGCCCAAAGAAGTAGTAGAAAAGGAACAGGCCAAGGCAGACGAGTATGCGGCTAAGATCAAAACCATCGAAGAACGCCTGGCATATCTGAAAACCATTTAAGGCAGAATATATCATGAATTATCAGGAAAGTATTGCGTATCTGGAGAGTCTGGGGCAGTTCGGGATCCGTCTCGGTATGGAACGGATCCAACAATTGCTGTTTGTCTTGGGGCATCCGGAGAATCAGGTCAAAACAGTGCATGTGGCGGGGACGAACGGAAAAGGCAGCGTCACCACCATGATTTCCACGATTTTAACAGAGGCCGGGCTGCGGGTAGGGAAATTTACCTCCCCGCACCTGGTTCGTTACAATGAACGCATCCAAATCAACGAAAAGGAGATTTCGGATGAGGATTTCGCGAAGGTGCTGACTACTGTTCGCGACTTTGCGGACGACCTGGTAAAAAAAGGAGCCTGTGAGCAGCCAACGCAGTTTGAAATATTAACAGCGGCGGCCTTCCATTATTTTGCGATCAGCCAGGTGGATTATGCCATAATTGAGGTGGGGCTGGGAGGTCTGTGGGATTCGACAAATCTGATTAAGCCGCTGGTCTCGGTTATTACGAATGTAGCGTTGGATCATACGAAAGTGCTGGGCAGCACGCTGGAAGAAATTGCGCTTCAAAAAGCGGGTATCATAAAAGAAAACGTGCCGGTTGTAACCGGGGCGTCCGGCAGGGCGCTGCCTCCGATCCAGGTCATGAGCGCTGTAAAACAGGCTCCTATATATGTGTACGGTCAATCGTTCCGTGGCGAAGAGGTCAGCAGTTCGATAGAACGGCAGGCGTTTTTGCTGAAAGCGGGTACCAACTATACATCAGAATATGAGATACAGCTCCCGGGCGTCCATCAGATTGCAAATGCCTCACTGGCAATCGTAGCAGTTAAAATTGTATCAAAGCAGGATGCACGGATTACGGAAGAACATCTACACCGGGGCGCAGCCCGCACGAAATGGCCCGGCCGGCTTGAAAAGATTAGTTCCGCTCCGGATGTGATTCTGGATGGGGCGCATAATCCTGATGGCGCGGAAGCATTGCGTAATGCACTGGACAAGTATTATCCGGAAAAGAAACGCTGCTTCGTTTTCGGTATGATGGCCGATAAAGATGTGGATGAAGTGATCAGGATCTTATTCCGTCCTTCCGATACGGTATTTACCGTACGGGCCGATGAAGGTCCGCGGACCGCTAAAGCGGAAGACCTTGCGGAACGGATAGGTAGTACGGCCGCCGCATCACCGGTTGGGGATGTTCTGCAGGCATACAGGATGGCCTGTACTAAAGCCGGAACTGATGGTATCGTCTGTGTATGCGGTTCATTATATCTGGTAGGGACATTTAAGGCAGAGTGCGATTGATGAATGATAAAGAAATTTCGGCAAAAAGATACGGACGGATGCAGGCGCTTCTTCTGCTGACTGCCGCGTGCATTGCGATTGATCAAACGCTGTTAAGCGTTGTGATTCTGATTGTTTTGCTGAAAGGAATTTATATTGCCGTAAAGGAACGGGATATTCGACAGGTCAGGATATGGCCGCGGTATTTAAAATGGCTTTTGTTCCTGTTGCTTGCAACGGGTTATATATCTCTGCATAACCCGATGATCTCAGATACGTTTTCCTGTACCTTTAATTTCATCTATGTAGTTGGGCAATATGTTTCTGTTGCCTGGCTTGTGACAAGGTTTGGGAACTGTTTCGCGGGAAGAGGGCTGTTTGACAAACCGCTTCCTTGTGAATGCGGATTGTCTTTTTGGGAGATTTTTAGCCGGCAGCCATTTGCTGTCCGGGTGCTGCGGGTGCTGGGCTGGGTTGCTCTGTTATCGGTTCTGTTAGGAATCGGGCAGCACTATTTCGGTGGGGCGACCGACGCGCTCTGGGTAGATAAAGAGACTAATCCGCTGTTGCGCAACCGGGTGTTTTCCACTTGGGAGAATCCTAATATTTTTGCCGGTTATCTGTGCGTCGTGGCAGCGTATATAATGGGTTATATCAGTGAGGAAAAGGACTCGCGGAAACGGTGGATCCTTTTCGGTGTGTTACTGCTGACACTGCTTTGCGAAATTTTTACATTCTCCCGTGGTTTCTGGCTAGCCATGGCGGCAGAGCTGCTGCTTTTTGTTCTGTTTTTTTACAGAAAAGGAATCTTGTATTTTCTCGGTGTTGTGGCAGG